>JAIXOU010000131.1 GCA_027486585.1 Verrucomicrobiaceae bacterium
AAGATCGGCGAGCTACTCATCGAAACCAATGACGGGCAGCGCATCCCTTTGCGCCTAGTGGCAGAGATCCGCGAAGGCAAAGGCCCCAACGTCATCAATCGTGAAAACACCCAACGTCGAATCGTCATTGGAGCCAATACGAGCGACCGAAATTTGGAATCACTCGTCCAGCAATGGCAGTCTCTGGTGCAAGAAAAAGTCATCTTACCCGAAGGCTACTTCCTGCGATTCGAAGGCGAGTTTCAAGCGCAGCAAGCCGCTGCCAAACGCATCATCTTCTACTTCAGCCTCGTACTCATCGCAGTTGCTGTACTGCTTTACAGCTACTTCCGCAGTCTATCGCTAGCCTTGCAAGTCATGCTAAACATCCCGCTAGCCCTCATGGGTGGTCTAGCGCTGACCTGGATGCTGATCAATAACATCAGCATTGCCACGATTGTAGGCTTCATCGCTGTGGGTGGTGTCGCTGCCCGCAATGGCATCATGATGATTGGTCACTATCTGCATTTGATGGAGCATGAAGGAGAAGGCTTCACGCGGCACATGATTGTGCGAGGCACGCTTGAACGGCTGGTTCCTGTTTTAATGACGGCGCTCAGTGCCGGAATTGCGCTCATCCCTTTGTTGCTGGCAGCCCATGAGCCCGGCAAAGAAATCCTTCATCCCGTCGCCGTCGTGATTGTCGGAGGACTCGTCAGCAGCACCTTGCTTGATCTGATGGTCACGCCCGCTGTCTTTTATCTTTTCGGCCATAAGGCCGCGCTTAGATACATCCAAACCCAACCCCGAAATCCATGAAAACCAAACTCCTCCTCCTCAGCCTAATCACCACACTAACCTTCGCCCATGAAGGCGTCGAACTCGGTCCTAATGGCGGTCGCATTTTAGAATTCAGTAAAGACGAAACCATGCATGGCGAAGTCACCGTGAAGGGCGACAAATTCCACATCGCCGTGCTGGATAAAGACATGAAACCCGTGACGATGAATGAGCAGACCCTCACCGCTGTGACCGGAGATCGTGCCGCACCTCAAAAGCTGACCGTGGAAAAAGATGCCAAAGGCTTCGTCGTTCCCGTCGTGAAACCTGGTGACTGGCTGATTCTGCAATATAAAAACAGCGCCGCTGCCAAAGCCATCACTGCCCGTCTGGAATACAACACGGCCAATTGTGAGGGTTGCTCCAATGCCGAATGGCTCTGCAAATGCAAACCTGAGGCTGAGAAGAAGTGAGGTGCTATCCTACCAAAGATTGAGCGAATCAAGCGTGGGGCATCATTTTGTGAGTTAAGAATAGATGCTGAAGTCCGTATCTTTTGCCCCTCACCGTACTCATGCGTCACGCTCTAGTCCTTTTCCTCTCTCTATCTGGTTTTGCCAAGGCCGTTGATTTCTCTCGTGAGATCCGGCCGATCCTGTCAGAGAACTGTTTCTTCTGTCATGGTCCCGATGAAAAAAAGCGTGAAGCTGGATTGCGGCTTGATGACGAGGCGGCGGCCAAGGCTGACAACAAGGGCGTCGTTGCCGTGGTTCCTGGTGATCCAGAAAAGAGTGCGCTGATCCAGCGCATTGTTTCGACAGATCCCGACGAGATCATGCCGCCACCCAAGCAACACAAAACGATCTCAGCGGCCCAGATTGCTCTGTTGAAGCAATGGATCAAACAAGGCGCACCGTGGGGAAAGCATTGGAGTTATGAAGTGGTGAAGCGCGCAGCGGTGCCGGTGCTGGAGCCCAGCGGGAAGTCCGAGGATGTCGCGCCCATTGATGCCTTTTTGGGGCAGCGGCTCGGTAAAGAAAAGCTCACCTTTTCACCGGAAGCTGATGCTGCCGTCTTGGTTCGGCGTGTCGCCCTCGATCTTACCGGCTTGCCTCCGACACTGGATGAGCTTGCACGTTTTCGCCCCGATCTAAAAACTCAAAACTTAACGCTCAAAACTTACGCTGAACTCGTCGATCACTACTTAGCCAAACCAACCTTTGGAGAACACTGGGCCTCACAGTGGCTAGACCTTGCACGTTATGCAGACAGCTCAGGCTATCCGAGTGATCAACCGCGTGAGATTTGGGCCTATCGTGATTGGGTCATTCGTGCTCTGAATTCAAACATGCGCTTTGATCAATTCACCATTGAGCAGCTCGCGGGTGACCTGTTGCCAAATCCAACCGATGATCAACTCATCGCTACCGCCTTTCACCGCAACACGATGACTCAAAACGAAGGTGGCACGGATGATGAAGAATTCCGCAATGCAGCGGTGATTGATCGAGTGAATACCACCTTTGCCGTGTGGATGGGCACCACCATGGCCTGCGCCCAATGTCACACGCACAAATACGATCCTCTCACGATCAATGAATACTTTCAGTTCTACGCCTTCCTCAATCAAAGCGCCGATGCGGACAAAAAGGACGAAGCTCCTTATCATGCCTTTGAAACGCCAGATCTGAAAAAACTGCGTGAGTCGCTCAAAGCCGAGATCGCTGCACTGGAATCGAAATTCACTCAACCGGATGCAAAGTGGCTCACAGGTCTCGAAGCCTGGGATCGCGGTTTTGCGCGTGATTTGGGCTGGCAGAGTCCGAAGCCATCCAAAATGAGTGAAAGCGATGCGAAGATCGAAAGCGATGGTCGAGTCCTGATTGCAAAGAGCAAGGACACCGCGAGCTACACGGTCGAACTGCCGCTCACGGGCGATAAACTGAGTGCTGTCAGGCTCGAAACAGCCCCGCAGGCCGGGTTTGGTAATTTTGTGCTCACCGGCCTCAAAGCTGAAGTCGTGCCGCCGGATTTGAAAGCGGCTCCGCTGACCAGAATTGTTCGCGTGGAGCTTCCAGGTGCGAAAAAGATGCTGCAACTGGCTGAGGTACAAGTTTTCAGCAACGGCAAAAACATCGCGCCAGCCGGAAAGGCCAGCCAAAGCAGCACCTATACGAGTGCCGTGGCCCGACGCGCCATCGACAACAACACAGACGGCGATTATCAGAAAGGTAGCGTGGCTCATACAGGCGGTGAGGACACAGTGACCTATTGGGAAGTGCGTTTGGAGGCGACGGTGCCCGTCGAGCGCATCGTGGTGTGGAACCGCACCGACGGAGCTGTGCGCAGCCGACTAGACGGCTTTCAGGTCTTGCTGCTTGATGAAAAGCGGCAGACTCTGTGGAAGAGCGGCCCCACGCCCGCGCCCGAGAAGGATAGGGCCTTTGCAACTGCCGGCCCAGTGTCGATAAGCTTCACTGCGGCCTTGGCGGATTATGAACAGAGCGGTTTTGAAGCATCGAACTTCCTATCGCCGAAAAGCAAGGGCTGGGCCGTCGGCGGAGCTCACGACAAACCGCACACGCTGACCCTTTTGACCAGCTCACCCATCGCCGTGCCTACAGGAGCAATGCTACGGGTCACGCTGGACCAGAAGAGCGAGCACAAGCGGCACACACTCGGCAACTTCCGCCTCAGCGTCAGCGGTGATGCCCGCGTGCAGCAGGCGGCGAAAACACCCTCGAATGTCATTGCGGCTCTGACATCGTCCAAACGCACAACAGACCAGCAAAAACTCGTCACCGACTACTATGTGCGAAACATGGCCAAGGAGTCCGCTCCTGAACGCAAGCGCCTTTCGGCTGTGAACCAAGAACTTGCTGCCATCAAACCTGTCACCGTGCCGATCATGCGTGATCTTGATCCCAAACAGCGCCGAGTCACGAAAGTACAACTTCGCGGCAACTGGCAGGCGCTCGGTGATGAAGTGAAAGAAGCCACACCTGCGGTTTTCCATCCCTTGCCTAAAGACGCCCCCAAGAATCGGCTCACGATGGCTAAATGGCTCGTGAATCGTAACAATCCGCTCACAGCACGCGTCCAAGTGAATCGTTTGTGGGAAACCCTTTTTGGCGTTGGCATTGTGCGGACCAGCGAAGAGTTTGGCAGTCAAGGAGATCTGCCCTTTCATCCTGAACTGCTTGATTGGCTCGCCGCAGAATTCATGGATAGCGGTTGGGATATCAAACACATGATCAAACTCATGGTGATGACCCGTGCCTATCGCCAAACATCGATCACTTCAGCTAATCTGGCCGAGCGTGATCCTGACAATCGACTGCTAGCGCGCGGCCCTCGTTTCAGACCCACGGGCGAATTGCTGCGCGATCAGGCTCTAGCGGTGAGTGGTCTAATGAGCGCGAAAATGTATGGGCCGGGCGTTCGCCCCATTGCTCCGAATATTGGCTTAAGCACGGCCTTTGGTCGCAGCAACGACTGGACTCTCAGTGAAGGAGAAGACAAACACCGCCGCAGTTTATACACCGAGATTCGTCGCAACAGCCCTTACCCAAGCTTCGCCACCTTTGATGCTGGCAATCGTGAAGTCTGCATGATTCGCCGAGGTCGCACCAACACCCCGTTGCAAGCCTTCGTGACACTCAACGATCCCGTTTTTATTGAGACCCATCAAGCCATGGCCCGTAAAATCATGAATGCCGCTGACAAAATCAGCCTCATGTATCGCCTCTGCGTCTCCCGCGAGCCCAGCGCCAAAGAGCGCGCCGCATTGATGAAACTCCACGCTGAAAGTCTAGCTTCCTACAAACAAGATCAAGCGTCAGCCATTCAAATGGCCACCGACCCCATCGGTCCAGCGCCAAAAGATGCCGATATCGCAGAACTCGCCGCCTGGACCACTGTCGCTAACGTCGTCATGAACTTGGACGAGTTTCTCATGCGTCGATAAAAAAGTGCATTCGTCATTGTCCTGCATCGACATCTCATCCTAGCTGAAGAGCTTCCTTCATGACTCCACTCCACCATCTCCGCGCAGGCATTATCGGCACCGGTTTTATCGGCCCAGTGCATATCGAGGCTTTGAAACGTCTCGGTATTCAAGTCACCGCCATTTGCGGATCATCCAAGAGCGCCGTTCAAACGGCAGAAATGTGGGGCATCCCAGAAGCCTATGGCGACTATGATCATGAAGCCATGTACGCCAGCCCGAATGTCGATGTTGTGCACATCACATCACCCAATAAAGTACACGTTGAGCAGTGCCTGCAAGCGCTAGAAATGGGCAAGCATGTCATTTGCGAAAAGCCTTTGGGTATGACCACGGCAGAGACAGCCCTCGTCGTCGCTGCTGTCAAAAAAGGTGGCAAAAACGGACCCGTCTTTGCCGTAAATTACATGTGCCGCTTCTTTCCTGCGGTGCTGCAAATGCGTGCCATGGTGGAGCGTGGTGACCTCGGAGAAATCATCCATGTTCAGGGACATTTCTTTCAAGATTGGCTCCTGCATCAGACCGATTATAACTGGCGTGTCCTCGCTAGTGAAGGCGGCAAGCTGCGTGCCGTGGGTGACATCGGCACGCACTGGATCGATGCGGTGAGCTTCATTCTCGGTGCCAAAGCGACAAACGTTTTTGCTCATATTGAAACCTTTCACAAAGAGCGTCTGCGTCCGAAAGGCGAGGTAAAAACCTTTGCCAAAGTCGATCCAAAAACCTTGGTTCCTTACAAGGTCGATACCGAAGACTTTGGCAGTGTGCTTTTAAAGTTTGGCAAAGCCAAGCACGGCTATGTGAATGGAGTCCATGCCAATGCCAGCATCTCGCAAGTGGCCGCAGGCTGGAAATGCAGCCTTGGACTTGGTATTTATGGAACCAAGGGCAGTGTGCAGTGGGATCTCCAGCAACCCAATGAAATCACGCTGGGTCGCCGTGATGAACCCAACCAAATTCTTCAACGTGGCACCCCCGGTTTCCTAGAAGATGTCGCCAACTTCACCGACTACCCAGGAGGTCATCCCGAAGGCTTTAGCGACGCCCATAAGATGCACTACCGCGCCGTTTATGAGCACATCGCCAGCGGTAAAAAAACACCCGCTCTTTTTGCCAATGCGGAAGACGGCCACCATGAGGTGAAGCTTTGTGAAGCTATTCTTCAAAGCAGCAAATCCAAGACTTGGGTGAAGGTCTAACGTTGAAATACTGAAATTGAAAATTTGAGGAATCTAAACTGCTAGTTTAGATTGCTCAAATGCGGACCATCGACCGAAACATCACAAAACACATCCTGACGGCCGCCAAAAACTTTCCGGCAGTCGTGATCACAGGGCCACGCCGTTCAGGGAAGACGTTCTTACTCAGGCACCTTTTCCCAAAGGCTGAGTACTATCTTTTTGAAGATCCAGACATCATCTCTCGGTTCCGTCAGGACCCGCAGGGCTTTTTAGATGGCGTGAAGCCGCCCGTGATCTTTGACGAGATTCAGAATCTACCCGAAGTCTTCAACTATGTGAGGACTCGTATCGATGCGCAGCCTCGGAAGACAGGACTTTGGTTTCTCACCGGATCACAGGAAGCAGGCTTGATGCGTAATGTCACAGAGTCCATGGCTGGCCGTGCCGCTGTGCTTCAGTTACTGCCGCTCAGTGTCAGTGAAGCGCCGAAAGTCTCCATCCTCAGTGGCGGCTATCCCGAAGTCCTCGCGCGCCCAAAAGCCGCGCGCCTCTGGTACAGTTCTTACCTCCAAACTTATTTGGAACGTGATGTGCGCGCCATTTCTGCGGTGCAGGATCTCGGCGTCTTTCGTCGATTTCTTTCACTGCTCGCCACGCGTCACGGCCAGATTTTAAACAAGACCGATCTCGCTAGCCCACTGGGGATGAGCGTGCCTGGCATTGGCAAGTGGCTGGATATTTTGGAAACCACCGCCCAGATATTCATCATTCAGCCCTTCTTTGAAAACATGGGCAAGCGTATCATCCGGGCACCACGCATCTATATTTCGGACCCAGGGCTAGCCTGTCACTTGCTGGGTATCGACACAGAGGCGGAGCTTGAAAAATCACCCTTTCTAGGTGCGCTCTTCGAGGGCCTTGTGGCTTCGGAAATCATCAAAGCACAGGTAAACTCGGGCCTTCGCCGTGAGCTTTATTACTTCCGTGATCAGCAAGGATTGGAGGTGGATTTTGTGGTGCCTGGTAAAAATGGCGCAATGCATCTTCTCGAAGCCAAAGCTTCTAAAACTGCCAAGCCCGAAATGGTGATTCCCATGCGTAAACTCAGCCAAGCATGGAAGTCACACTTCGGAGAAAAACGCGCTGTGACATCGACACTCGTTCACCGTCCAGCGCGTGCTACGGTTGCTTCCAAAGCTATCGCCGAGAATGTCCAAGTGATCTCCTGGAAAGAGATCGCCACAAGGTTTGAGTCTAGCTAAGCTCACATCAACTGCCCCTATTGATTATGAGGAATCTAAACTGCCAGTTTAGATTCCTCAATTTGTGCAGGGCGTGATCATTACCTTTTTCCCAAGGTTAGCAGGGGTGTATGGTCGAGCTTATTTGTGATGAATGGTTGTCAGAATCTAAAAGCTGTCCAGGATGCTACTGATGAAACTTGGATTTGTTACTGCCATCCTACCTGAACTTGATTTCGAAAATGTTCTCTCTTTTGCACGCCACGAAGGCTTTCACTGCATCGAAGTGATGTGTTGGCCCGTTGGGCAGGCCGAGCGCAAATACGCTGGTGTTACTCATATCGATGTGACTTCATTGACCAAGACCCTGGCGCAGGACATTCTGGCACGCTGCCAGGATCAGGGAGTCGAGATCAGCGCTCTGGGATATTATCCCAACATGCTAGATCCAAATCCTGAAGTTTCACGCCAAGCGGTCGCTCATTTTAAAAAGGTGATCAAAGCCGCGCCGCTTCTGGGCTTAAAAAACGTCAATGGATTCGTCGGTCGTGACTGGACAAAAACGGTAGATGAAAACTGGCCGCGTTTTCTGAAGATCTGGAAGCCGATCATTGAATATGCGGAAGCGCATGACGTGAAAATCGGCATCGAAAATTGTCCCATGTCATTCACGCGGGATGAATGGCCAGGGGGCAAAAACCTCATGACTACACCAGCCATCTGGCGTCGAGCATTTAATGATATTAATTCACCAAATTTCGGACTGAATTACGATCCTTCGCACTTCATCCTGCAAGGCATGGACCCACTGAGTCCATTGGCTGAATTCAAATCCAAGCTGTTTCATCTGCACGCCAAAGATGTGAAGATCAACCATGCTGCGCTTAACGAAGTGGGTCGTTTTGATTTCCCTCTCAATTGGCATCAGCCGCGTATTCCTGGCTATGGCGACATCAACTGGGCGGCCTTCATGGCTGAACTGATGCGCATCGGTTATGAGGGGCCTCTCTGCATCGAAGTCGAAGATGACACCTTCGGTAAAACACTGGAAGGTCGCATCAAGGCGCTGAAAGTAGCGCGGAATGTTCTTTCGCCATTCTTCGGATGAATCTAGGCTTTCACCGCCCAGCGCAACTTGGCGGAGGATGAGCGTGGATTCGCACGTTGTTCCTCCATGCTAGCTCGGATGACTTCATCTGAGACGGCAGAAAAGACACCAGAACGTAAGCCTTCCTGAAAAGCTTTTTTAACTCGGCGATCTTCGCCAGAGTGAAAGGTTAATATGGCCACACGTCCGCCACTTTTTAAGGCGACTGGAATGGCACGCATCAGACTGTCCAGCGCGCTGAATTCTTCATTCACTGCGATGCGGATGGCTTGAAAAACTCGTCTCACCGTTGCATCGACATCATCGCTACTGGTGCGTGGAGGCAGAGCTTGTTTGATGGCTTCTGCTAGCGCCCGGGTGGAGTTGAGGGGGGCTTGAGAGACTCTTTTTGTCAGGACTTCCGCTAAAAGTGCGGCGTTCGGTTCATCCGCGTTTTCTTGGAGTAAAGTGGTCAGCTTTATTACCGACACATCCGCCAGCCATTGGGCCGCCGAAACACCGCGCTCGGGATTCATGCGCATGTCCAAAGGGCCATCTACTTTGAAGGTAAAACCGCGTGCTGGATTATCGATCTGCATCGAAGATAAGCCAAGGTCGGCAAAAATGACATTCACGCCCTCATGCCAACCTTGCTCAGCTAACGCTTTGGATAGGCCCGCAAAGTTGCAGCGTCGTGTGGTGAAGGAGTCTTCAATCAGACCCGACGTGCGCAGTCTTGCTTCCGTGCGTGCGAGTTCAATTGGGTCCACATCCAAGCTTAGCAAGTGTCCAACAGGCTGACATGCCTGCCACAGAGCTCGGCTGTGCCCACCGTAGCCGAGTGTGCAGTCCACCACTTGATCACCGGCTTGTATCCGCAGACATTCCAGCACTTCGTTCACCATGATCGGCACATGCTGACCTGCTGGTGTTTTGCCAGAGGCGAGGACTTTGGCGACTTCATCGGGATACTGCTCCGCATTCAGCTCCTTATACTTCTGATCAAATCGACGTGGGTTTTTGCCGCTGTAGCGGACACGTCGTTTGTGGACTGGTGAGGGGCTAGACTCAGGCTCCGAGCTCATTGTATTTCAGATTGTTGCCACGTGCCTTATCCGCTGGATAACGCTTTTCATTGCGATCCAACTTTGCCTGCATGGCCGCGGCCAGCGGGACGTCTAAATTATGGGCTAATTCAAACAGCAGTATGGCAACGTCTGCTATTTCATCCGTAAGTTCAGCCCGCTTATCGATGATCACCTGTGGGATCTGTTCTGGTGTCTTCCAGACAAAATGCTGCATCAATTCCCCAGCCTCAGCAGCAATAGCGACAGCCATGTCTTTAGGGTTATGAAATTGCTGCCAGTCGCGTGCATCGCGAAAGGCACAAATGCGCGCAGTGATTTCTTCAATAGTCATGACTTCATGAATGCGACCTCTGAGCATCTTTGGCAACTGTCGGTACATCATGACCTGCTAGAATGTGAGCGGAATTGTTTAAAATGTCGGTTTGTGCTTGGTTTTTCCCATTTGAAAGAACCATTCAAGAAAGCGGGATTCTCCATTCAACATTTCATCTTGGCGGCGTATGATTCTGGCGAGTCGGCAAAAGCTGAAGACTTGAATCCAAATTCTGAATTAAAGTCTGCATCTCACTCCGTTTAGCTCATTCATCAGTTACCGATCACGCCTATGTTTACCTTCACCGATAAAGCCGCTGTCACGACCTGCGATGGCATCACACGTCGTGATTTCCTTTCCGCGGGTGCTTTGAGCGCCATTGGCCTGACGATGCCCGGCTTTGCCAAACTGAAGGCCGAAGGCAAGGTGGATCCAAAAAAGAGCAACAAGGCCTGCATCATGATCTTCAACCTCGGTGCGCCGAGCCAGCAGGACCTCTGGGACATGAAACCGGATGCGCCGAGCGAGATTCGCGGCCCATTCAAACCCATCCGCACGAAGAGCAATGCCTTTGAGATCTCCGAGATCCTGCCGATGCATGCAAAGATCGCGGACAAATTCAGCCTCGTCCGCTCCTGCTATCACACAGCCGCTGCCGTGCATGACACCGGACATCAGATGATGCAGACGGGCCGTCTTTTCACCGGTGGCGTGAACACACCACACGTCGGCAGTGCGCTTGAGTTCCTGCAAGGCCGCCGCAGCGATCTACCGGCTCATATCATTCTGCCTGAGTCGATGGGACCCACCGGCGGTAACATGCCACATGGCCAGGACGCTGGCTTCCTCGGCAAAGCCTATGATCCTTTTGTACTGAACGCGAATCCATCGGAGAAGGACTTTAAAGTGCCCGATCTGCTGCCACCCAAAGAGATCAGCGAGGTGCGAATGGAGCGCCGCCGCGAAATGCGCGAGTTGGTGGATAGCAGCGTGCGGAATTTCGAATACAGCGAGCAGGCAAAGCTCATGGACTCAAACTTCGAGTCCGCCTATCGCATCATGACCAGCACGCAGGCTCGCGAGGCTTTCGATCTGACGAAGGAGCCTCTCAAAGTTCGCGAGCGCTACGGTTTGAACCGCTTTGGCCAAAGCTGCCTGCTCGCGCGTCGTCTTGTCGAGCGCGGTGTGCGTTTCGTCACTGTGAATACTTTTATCACGGTCTTTGGCGAGATCACCTGGGACATCCATGGCTCCAAGCCCTTCACCAGCATCGAAGGCATGAGAGACATCGTCGCACCGATGTATGACCAAGGTTACAGCGCTCTCATTGAGGACCTGTTCCAGCGCGGCATGCTCGATGATACCATGGTCACCTGCCTCGCCGAATTCGGCCGCACGCCAAAAATCAATCCTGCTGGCGGTCGCGACCACTGGCCGAACTGCTGGACCGTCAATTTCGCCGGCGGCGGGATTAAAGGTGGCGAAGTCGTCGGAAAAAGTGATGACATCGGCGGCTACCCCACTGAGCGACCGGTGGCTCCAAAAGAAATCGTCGCCACCATCTATCAAGCCCTCGGCGTCGATCTGCACACCGAGCTGCCGGGCCCGCAGGGCAGACCCTATCCCGTCGTCGATTTCGGCACACAGGCGATCAAGGAACTCTTTGCTTGATAGTAGCGCGGGAGCGCTTGTTTCAGTTTAACTGAGAGAACATTTTCCCGAATTGAGTTAACCCAAAAAATGTTAACCTAGCTAGGCTGCATTAAGCTAGGTTAACACGTTAACGAGTGTTGCATCACTGCAACGCTCTTCTTTTTTTTCAATCCTCAAACCTATCTTCCTGTGCTCGAATTCTTTTCCGCCAGCACCCGCATGGTCAATTCTAGGCATGCTATCTTGGAATGCCTAGAGGCAGCACTCGGATCCAATAAAAAATGTGACCTTGTCATGCTGCATGCCTCGATCGGGCATGATTATCAAACCTTGGCGGATGAGGTAAGACAGCAGATCCCAGGCGTACGTGTAGTAGGAGCCTCTTGTTGTGGGATCGTAGGCAGCGAAGGCGTGAGCGAGTCGATGAAGGACGTGGCACTGATGGCGATCCGCGGGCCAGAACTGGCCGTCGCCCATGTGGACGGCATTAACGGCCATAATTCCTTCGAAAAGGCGGTGGAACTGGCGCAGCAACTCAAGGCTCAGCAGTCCGGAATCACCATGATTCACTTCCTGGCCTCAGGAATCGACATCGCCAACGACAGAGCTATCGCGGGCATCGAATCGGTTTTTGGACCTGAGGTGACGATCTTTGGCGCGACTTCCTCGGACAATATGCGCGGCTTGGTCAGCTACCAGATCGTCGATGAGCAGGTTTTTGAGCATGGTGCATGGGCTGTAGGATTTGCCGATCCATCCCTGGAGGTGGACACCCAGGCCACGCATGGCTTTTTAGCCGTGGGCGAGCCAATGGTGGTGACACGGGCCGAAGGCACGCGCATTCTGGAATTGAACGGCCGCCCAGCGTGGCAGGAGTACAGCAGCCGCCTGGGCCTGGATAGTGAAAAAGCCACCTGTGGTGACTCCATCCCTGTAGGTGCGCTGGCCGAGGAGCTTCCATCTGCGCTGGCGGAGGAGTACGGTAACCCGCACATCCTGCGCGTGGTGACCAAACGCGACGCCGACGGGACCATGCACTATGCGACGACGATCCGCGAAGGAACACGACTTTGGCTCACCGTGCGCGATGAGGAACGTATTTTTGCCGACATGGACCGAATGATGGCTGCGATGACAATGCGGGCCGGTGGGCGCCGGCCAGTGGTCGTCTTTCATGCCGACTGCCTCGCTCGTGGCCGCTACCTCTTCGATCGTGTGATGAAGGAGGAACTCGTAGGCCGCATGCAGTTCCCGCTAAGCAATGACAATGTCGTGCCGCCCTGGCTGGGCATGTACGGCTTTGGAGAGTTCGCACGATTGGGTGGTGTCAACACCTACCACAATTACACCACCGCCATTTATGCCGTTTATCGCCGTTAAGCGGGCCCCTTCAGATGATGGCTGAAAACGAAGAAATGCCCGCCCTTGAGGCACTGAAACAACGCTACGAGGAGTTGCAGCGCCGCGTGACACGATTCTCCGTGGTCGAGCAGGAGCTCATCGACACCCGTAACAGGCTTGACTGCGAGCTAGGGCGCTTTGGCCGCATTCATGCCTTCAGCACTCAGGCGCTGCAGGCAACCTCTGATGAGGCCTTCGCAGTTCTGGTGGCGGACGCCCTCCTCGATGTCTTCGAGCTTGAAGTGGGCTTGTTCTGGCTCTTTGACGAGCAAGGTCACCTGCTGCCTGAGCCTGTCGCCTCATCAGGTTTTCGAACAGGCCATGTGTCCTTTGCGAGCATTCGCTCCTGGCTCGATTCGCGCGTCACGGTCCAACAGAACAAGAGCTGCTTTTTTGCCGCGGAGAGTATCGAGCTCCAGCAGGCAGGACTTGATTTCTCTTACATGCTCGCTGGTTGTTGTAGGCATCCCGACGGGAAACCGCTTGCGCTGCTGATTACCGGCATCACGCAGGCGGCTGCAGATTTTCACGAGGCGCTGAGCGAGAATGAAGCGCAGTCATTCCGTGTCTTCACGGCGCAGGTGGCCGCCTTCCATGCGAACCGTGCCAGCGCCGCGATCATACAAACGCAGATGATCGACCTGCATGAGTCGGAAGAGCGCCTTACCCTCGCCGTTAAAGGCAGTGAAATCGGTTTCTGGGATTGGTTTGTGGTTGAAGGAACCATTGTTCTCTCCCACGAATGGAAGGCGATGCTAGGCTATCGTGATGAGGAGATCGTCGACAATCCAGATGCTTGGCATTCTCGAATTCATCCTGAAGATATGGACCGCAGCTTGCAGCTCGTGGCTGATCACATGGCCGGCAAGACGGAAACTTACGAGAATCTGCACCGCCTTCGTCACAAGGACGGCAATTACGTATGGATCATGGCTCGTGGTCGTGCTCTGCGGGATGAAAAAGGTCAAGCTCGGCGTTTTGTCGGCACGCATCTCGACATCTCACGCCAGAAGGCCCTTGAAGAACGGCTGCGCGAAGCGGAGGAGCTTCAGCGCCAGGCACGTCAACAAGCTGAATCCTCCAACCAGGCAAAAAGCATCTTCGTGGCTAGCATGAGTCATGAGATCCGCACACCGATGAATGGCGTCATCGGCATGCTGCAGTTACTTCAAGATACCACACTTTCACCCGCTCAGTCTTCCCTCGTCACCATTGCGGAGCAATCCGCCACGGCGCTTCTCAACATCATCGGCGACATTCTTGATATCTCTAAGGTCGAGGCAGGTAAGGTGGAGATCCAACAGAAGCCCTTCGACCTCCAAGTCCTCGTGAAAAATGTCATTGAGCTTATGTGCCATCGCGCAGAGGCCAAGGGCATCCTACTCGAATGCCATATGCCGGAGGAACGAGAGTGCATCGTTCTCGGTGATGAAGGGCGGCTGCGCCAAGTTCTGATCAATCTGATTGGCAATGCCATCAAGTTCACCGACCGCGGCAGTGTGAAGCTTGTAGTGGAAAAGGGCCGTGGAGCCATCAATCGGCATTCGTTCAGCTTCCGCATCACGGACACGGGCATCGGCATCTCAACGCAAGCCTTGGAGCATTTGTTTGAACCGTTCAACCAAGGTGACGCGCATGACAACGGCCGCACCAATACCGGCACCAATACCGGCACAGGCCTCGGTCTGGCTATCTCTCAGTCAATCGTCCGGCTGATGGGGGGTGACATTACGGTGGCCAGTGTGAAGGGTGCTGGCGCTGAATTCCGATTCGTTTTAACGCTGCCCCGTGCGAGCCATGGCACATTAACGCTTTTGTCGGAAAACGATCTGCCTGCTACCATTCCTGAACGGCTTACTGGACGAATTCTCGTGGTGGATGACAGTCAGACAAGCCGCACGGTGGCGAAGCTCATGATGGATCCAATTGGATTGACAGTGGATCTTGCCTGCGATGGTGCGGAGGCCGTCAGCAAAGTCAAAAAAGGTCATTACGATGCCATCCTCATGGACTGCCAGATGCCAGGCATGGACGGTTACGAAGCCACACGGCGCATTCGTAAGCTGCCGAGCAAGCGCGGCCGGGTCCCCATCATCGCTCTCACCGCTAATGTCGAGACTGGATTCATCGCAGAGTGTTATGCATCGGGCATGAGCGATCACCTCAGCAAACCGGTCCAGAAGTCATCGCTCCTCGCCAAGATCTCACGTTACCTCGCCGAATCTTATTCACCTAAGGGGCGGGATAGGCTCAAAAAAACGGCGGAATCGTCCATTTAGAATAATCGGAATAGGTGCGTAGGTAGTACCATTCCATGAAACGCGCCCTGACCAGTCTTATTGCCGGTGTTTTGTCCTTTGGACCGGATTTGCCAGCCGCCGAAGCCCCATCTTTCCGCAACACCATCCAGCCCATCCTCACACGCTACGGTTGCGCGATGGGTGCCTGCCATGGTGCCGCAGCGGGACAGGGCGGTTTTCGCCTTTCACTGCGTGGTTTTGATGACGAGGGGGATTGGACCTCGATCACGCGCAGTGCGAATGGCCGCCGTCTCACGCTCGAAGATCCGGCGCGTAGTTTGTTTCTACTGAAGGCGGTCAAAACGGTGCCACACAAGGGTGACAAGCGTTTTGAGGTGAACTCGGTGGAATACAAGGCCATCGCTGCTTGGATTGCCGCCGGAGCGCCGGGGCCAAAGGCAGACGATCCACGCATCGTGTCGCTGAGTGTAGCTCAGCCGCATCTCGTCACGCAGGCCGGCAAGAGCCTACAGCTCAAAGTGACCGCGAAGTTCAGTGATGGACACAGCGAGGACGTGACGCGCTGGTGCAAATACAATGCCACCAATGCCAGCGTGGCCACCGTGGATGATGCGGGCTTCATCAAGACCACGGGCAGCGGTGAAGCAACGGTCAGTGCCTGGTACCTGAGCCTGCTGAGCGTGACCACCGTCACCGTGCCGCAACCTAACAAACTCGATCCCGCCGCCTTTGCCGTGCTCAAGCCGCGAAACTTCATCGACGATCATGTTTTGACAAAACTGCGCGAGCTGAACATCCCGCCGTCAGATGGAGCGAGCGATGCTGAATTCATCCGCCGCGCGTTTCTCGACACGATCGGCGTTTTGCCCACGACCGATGAAGCTCGTGCATTCCTTACCGACAAAACGGCCGATAAACGCGACCACCTCATCGACGCGCTTTTGAAACGGCCCGAGTTCATCGATTACTGGTCGCACCGCTGGAGCGATCTCCTGCTCGTCAATGGCGACAAATTGATGCCCGAGGCCATGTGGGCCTACTATAACTGGATACGCCGCCATATCGCCGCGAACACGCCGTGGGACGCCATGGTGCGTGATCTGCTCACCGCCAGCGGCAGCACGCTCGAGCACGGCGGCGCGAATTTCTTCGTGCTGAACGACGAACCCACCAAATGCGCCGAAACCGTCAGCGTGGCCTTCATGGGCACCTCCATCGCCTGCGCGAAGTGCCACAACCACCCGATGGAAAAATGGACTCACGATCAGTACTATGCCTTCGCGAACCTCTTCGCCCGCATTCGGTCCAAAAACGGTACGCAGGCCAACGAACGCGTGCTTTTCAGCGACACGCAGGGCGAGATCATCACGCCACTCACCGGCAAACCGCAGCAGCCGCGCCCGCTTGATGCCTTGCATCCCGTCTCGATGACCTCCACCGAGGATCGCCGCATCACACTCGCGAACTGGCTCACCAGCGCCGACAATAAACTCTTCCAACGCGCCATCGTGAACCGCGTGTGGGCGAACTTTTTCGGCAGCGGCCTCGTCGAAGCCGTCGATGACCTCCGCGTGACCAATCCCGCCAGCAACGAGCCGCTCTTCGCCGCCGCCTGCGAGCATCTCGTGAAGCAGAAGTTCGATCTGAAGGCCCTCATGCGCACCATTTTGCAAAGCGAGACCTACCAGCGCAGCAGCATCACCCTTCCTGAAAACATCACCGACCTCCGCTACGGCTCGCACTACGTCCCGCGCCGACTGAAGGCCGAGGTGCTGCTCGACACCGTGTCGCAGGTCACCGCCGCGCCCACCACCTTCAAAATCGACCGCCGCAACGCCAACCGCGGCACCGCCGACGCCTACCCCATGGGCTTCCGCGCCCTGCAACTGCCCGACAGCAACATCGCCAGCTACTTCTTGAAGAGCTTCGGCCGCGCCGACCGCGTCGCCACCTGCGAATGCGA
>JAIXOU010000110.1 GCA_027486585.1 Verrucomicrobiaceae bacterium
GATGGTTTACAGTTGTTTACGATGGTTTACAGTTGTTTACGATGGTTTACAGTTGTTTACGATGGTTTACAGTTGTTTACGATGGTTGACGATAGTTTGTCCAAGGCAGTGATTTTCCGAGCAGCCACTGTAAACAACAGTCAACAACCGTAAACCACAGTAAACGGTTTGGTCTTCTACTTAAACTCAATGGCCTTCTTGGCTGCCTGCTCACGCACAGCTTGGACGATGACTTTATCCAGAGTCGCGACTTCGCCGCTTTCTTTGGCTTTTTCGGCGACGAACTTTTGGCGCTCTTCGTTGAGCTTTCTGATATCGCTTTGGATCTTGGCACGGTCAGTAGCTTTTTGATCAATGAAGGCAGCTCGGGCAGCTGGTGCCATGGGTTTGAGTTCGGCTGGCAGTTCTTCATCACTGATGGATTCCAGCTTAACGCCGTCTTTCTTGGTCGCATCCACGAGGTCCCAGGTGCTGTTGGAATAGTTGCTTGAGGTCTTCGTCAATGCGCGCTGCACGGCGGCTCCGGCTTTACCATAACGGCCTGCGTTTGCGTCTTGGGCGACCTGATTGGAGCGTCCACGCGTGCCGTCTTTCCCATAGGTGATATAAGTGTTATTGAGCTCGATGCTTAGCCGTGTGATTTCCTTATCCTGTGGTGCTTCGATGTGCACAACTGCCTTGTCCTGATCAATGGTTAAGAAGCGTCCTTCCGCCAATGCGGCCCCGGTCCGCCAGCCGCCGTTTTCACCTTCGGCATGATTGCCGCAGTGAATGGTATTGATGACGACGCCCTTTTGAATCGCGGCTTTGCAGGCATCGTTGGCGCTGATCGGACCTTGTGTGAAGGGTTCATTGCCAGCGATGAAGATGACTTTATAAGTCTTGCTGTTGTTATCCCAAGAAAGCTTATCCAGAGCCTCCCGAATCACGGCTCCGCAGTATTCGTCTCCGCCATTGGTGGTGAGTTTGAAGAGCTGCTCTGAGACCTGATCCAGATCACGCGTGAAGGGCAGGACTTGGCGGATGTAGTTCGTGCCGATGCTGAGATTCGTGTTGCCGTATTCATACAGGGCGACTTGGACGACGGGCGTTTTATCGCCCTGTTTAGCATCGTTGAACTCATTGACGATCTTCCAAAGCTGGCTTTTCGCCTGCTCGATCAGGCCGTCCATGCTGCTGCTGGTGTCTAGCAGGATGGCGATCTGCACCAGCGCTTCATTGTCGCGGATGGCTTTATCTTGGGTGGGTTCAGCCGCTGGCAGCAGGGCTGCACCGGTGGTGAAACTGAAGGTGGTGAGGCAGAGGAGTTGGGTAAGTGCTTTCATAGCACCCCCAGTCTGCACGCCCTCTTTTCAGCCGTCTGTAAAGCGGCTGTAAAATGATTGAAGCCGCCGTCACCTACTTTTGAATGCATCTTCAGACGAACCACGGCCACCCATCAGAAAGTTGAAGGCCTTCGGAAGCCGCTGCCGGATCTGGCCACCTGCGGACAGACAGATCACAAGAACGATTAGGGGTAAAAGCAGGAAGGTTAAAACGGAGTTCATCCCGTTGTAGGGGACACATTTGAAGATCAGTTTTTTCAAGGTCAGCATCAGTGGCTCATGGGCTAGATAGACGAAAAAACTCAGCCCCGCAGCCTTCAGCATTTTTTCCCTCAGTGGACCTGTAATCCGATCGCTCAGGCCCCAGATGGCAACTATCCCTGAGACATTCGCCAGCTTGTTCACCCATGGCAGTGCGTCACCCGACAGATCAAACCCAGTATTCAGAACACACAGTAGCAGCCAGACGGCAGCGCTGGGCCATCTCCAGAAACGCAGATCCCAGTCCGGTACGATCTGTTTCTTGGCCATCACAGCCCCCAGAGTGAAAAAAGCCAGACCCGCCTCATCAGGCCGACTTGGCAGATATCCAACAAACCACGCGACCATGACTCCACCTACCAGAAACCAACCCAGTTTCGTTGCCAAGAATGAGATCAATGGGCTCAGAAAGATCAGCAGCAGCAGATCACGCAAATACCAGAGTTGATAGGCCACTGGATTCCACAGCCAGACACCCAGCCATTGCAGCCAAGTCAGCGCCGCCAGTTCCATCCGTTGGCCGATCAGGGCGCGGGTCGGATTCAGCCAGTAAGCTAGCCCAAACAGCACGCAGCTCAGCAAACTCCAAATTAGATAGGGCACTAGCAGAGACTTTACCCGCTTTCGCCACTTCTCTAACCAACCCGACCAGCCAGGTTTCAGCGTCCAAAAGAACAGAAAACCTGAGATAAAGAAAAACAGCGGACGATTCACCCGTCCTAAATGGCTCAACCAAAAAGTCAGCAGAACATCCGCCTCAGGTGAAGGCTGCTTTGTTAGAACCCCATCATAAACCAAGGACAACGGAGCGGCATGATTGAACAGTACAATCAGAATCGAGACGAACGAAAGAAGCCTAAGCTTCTCTTGAATCACTGGGGATAAAGGCTGCGGCGGTGCTTGAATCATAAGATTCCTGGCGCCGAATTAATGGCGCGGAATGAATGGAGGGGTGCAAAAAAGGTCGCTGAATTAGGGCTTAAAGTGGTTTGCGGGACAAATCTTAGTTGCTGCAAAAAAATTGAAACAAGCCGAGTCAAGAGTGCCTTCCTGAATGAGGCCGCGTGGCAGCCTGATTTCGCCACCCTTAGCTGCGCCATACATCAGCCTTGAAATCATCGTTTTCGTGAAATTAAATCAGTCATTGGAGCTTCCAAGAAAAAACAGAATGCGCAACTCTATCTACCGGATCGCCGCCGCCTGGATTTCAGCACCTAAACCAGAGATGGCACTCAAGGCAGAAGCGGGTGATGGGCGGGTTTTGGGTGCGTTCAGGCCATCTTTGGCGACACTTTGAGTCAGCTCTTTTAAGGCTTCGGTAAAGGCGGTGACAGCCAGGGCTTCCTCGGCACGATCATAGTGAAGGCCGTTCAAAAGAGCCACATGCTCATAGCGGTCCATCCACTCCAGCGAGCGGGCACGATAACGCTCCAAGACAAGTTTCAGCAAGGCCTCTGCGGCACGGTCTTGGGACTCGCGCAGCACATGATAGGACAGACAACGGGCCACATCTGCGGCGGCGGCGACGAGGCCTGGCTCTAGGCTGCCGGCTTCTAACTGGCGATGCCGATGCTCGTAATGAAAGCCAAGATCAACCTGACACATTTCATTCACCGCGAGATGACGATGCACCTCACAGAGCATGGCCACCTCCAGTCCCCAAGCCGAGGGAATGTTAAAGCTGGCGAGGGTGTTGCAGTCACCTGAAAACTCGCCTGACAAGGGGTAACGGAAGCTTTCTAAATGCTCCAGAAGCGGGGTGGCCCCGAGCACTTCCTGAAAGGCCTGAATCAATGGAAAAATGAGCAGGCGAGTGACTCGGCCATAGAGGCGATCTGCCACGCGGCTGTAGTAACCTTTGGCAAAACGGTAGCCGAGTCGTGGATGCGCGATTGGGTAGCCTAATTTGGCCAGCAGACTGGGGCTGTAATTGAGGATGTCTGTGTCGTGACTGATGATGATGCCATCATGACCTGCCGCTTTAAGATAGGCGATTCCCATCCAGATATTGGCACCTTTTCCACCTTGGCTGCCGGCATCGCCAAAGTGCTGATTCACGGTCTTGAGCGCGGGGCCATCATTCCAGAGGAGCGTCATTTTTTTATCGCCCAACCATTCACGACAGGCAGCATTGGCCTGGAGCATTTGTGACTCGTCCATGACATTCATGCTGAGAACGACTTCAGAAATGTAGGGCACTTTAGCCACCTGCGTCAGGATGGCTGGCAGCGCAGGACGCCCGACCTCTTGATGCAATGCGGGGAGCAAGAGGGCAATGGGACGCTTTTCGGCTAGCTTGACCAGTTCAGCTTCACGGGCGCTGTTGTCTGGTGTAGAGAGGTGATGCAGGGTCGGCAGTCGTGCGTGCTGATAAAAATCGGCCATTCGGGGGGAGGTCGGGAGAAAAGGCGGTCGGTGGTGGGCGCGCTAAATTTGCGATGCCGCATCCTTTGGCAAGACCTCATCTTTAGATTCTTGCTCGCTGGATAAATCTGAGGTGATCGGGTCCTCTGCACCATCATACTCGATTTCGATCTGCTGCCGCACGCGACGGGAGACCCAAGGACGGACGAGTCCGTAGGTCAGATAACTGACAAAAAGCACCGAAGGCATCCACTGCCAATTTTGAACCGAGAAGGCGACGACGATAATGGAGATCAGCACCCAGGCTGGGGAGCGGCGGGTGCGCCAGTTGATCGACTTGAAGCTGGGATACTCCAGATCACTCATCATCAGGTAGGAAAGCATGACCATGAGAGCTGCCAGTCCATATTTCCAAGGGCCGATTTCTTTATTCCCCTCCTCCAACCAGAGCATCAGAAGGGTGAGTGAGGCAATCACACCCGCAGCAGCCGGGATCGGGCAACCCCGAAAATGCTTGCTGCCGGTGCCGTCGCTGGCTGCTGAAATGCAGTTAAATCGGGCCAAACGCATGGCTCCGCAGACGAGATAGACCGAGGCGATGAGCCAGCCAAGTCCAGCCGGCTTTTCGATGTCCTTCAAAACAATGTCATGCACCAACAATGCTGGGGCAACGCCAAAGCTGACGATGTCGGCGATGCTGTCGAGCTCACGGCCAAACGGCGACTCCTGACCACCCATGCGTGCGACTCGGCCATCCAGCACATCAAAGAGACAGGCTGCCAGAATGGCAATGATCGCCCAGTAGTAATGTTCGGTGATTTCCCCCTCACGACCTTTGAAAATCTGAAGAATAGCGACAAAGCCGGACAGGATATTTCCTGCCGTCATCATCGTGGGGAGCACATAGATGCGTGGTTCGCGTTCAAGCATGACGCGCAATTCTAGCGTGTTCGAGCACATTGCACAGACGAAGTTTAGAGTTTCGCCAATTCTTTGATGAGCTATGAATGGCCCATGCCTGCCACAGAACTCCCTCCATTGACTCCAGAAACGACGCTCGGTGAAGTGCTGCGCTACTACCCAGGTGCCCAGCGCGCCCTTTTTGCCCGCTACCACATCGGCGGCTGTAGCAGCTGCGCTTTTAGCCCAACAGAGACTTTAGCCCAGGTCTGTACCCGCAATGAAAATATTCCTGTGGCGGAAATGATCCAGCATATCCACGACAGCCATTCCCAGGACGATCAGCTGCAAATCAGTCCACGCGAGTTTGCAGAACTCATGAAAACGGAGCCCAAATTAAAAATCCTGGATGCCCGCACCCGAGAAGAACACGAAGCCGTGAAGATCCCTGGCGCGCAATTCATGGATCAGACGCTGGTGCAGGAGGCTTTTTCAAACTGGGATAAAAACACCCCTATCGTCCTCTATGATCACACCGGAAGCCGGGCCTTAGATGCGGTGGCTTACTACATCGGCCATGGCTTCACCCATGCCCGCTGCTTGACGGGGGGAATTGATGCTTACAGTCAGCAGATTGACCCGACGCTGCCGCGCTATCACATTGAAATTGAAGCTTAAATCTCATCCGCGCCCTCACTCATGTCTCGCATTCTTGACATCCCCGAAGAAGATCGTCCGCGCGAGCGCCTCCTGCGCCTAGGAGCAGGGGCTTTGTCAGACGCCGAATTGCTGGCGATCTTTATCAATACGGGGATGAAGGGGGAAAATGCGTTGCAAGTCGCGCAGCGACTCCTCAAAGAGCAGGGCTCCCTGCGGAATCTGTCCAAAATCGAAGCCTCTGCACTCGTGGACATGCGTGGACTAGGGCCGGCTAAAGCCGCCAACCTAGCTGCCGCGTTTGAATTAGGCCGTCGCGCCGAGCAACAAGAGGCTCGGGAAATGCCCATCAACACACCCGAACTGGCTTACAAGTTCATCGGCGCAGAGCTCCAGGCGCTCACTCATGAGACAGTGCGCATTCTATTGCTGAACACTCGACTCTGTCTCATGCGCCACGAAGAGCTGTTTCGCGGTACCCTCAACGAGACCACCGCGCACCCGCGTGAAGTGATCCAAAAAGCGCTGCTCCACAAGGCTTATGCCTTTGTGCTGGTCCATAATCACCCTAGCGGCGACCCTGATCCCAGCGATGCCGATCGCCGTCTGACACGTCGAATTAAAGACGCCGCAGACCTCTTTAACATTGTCTTTCTCGATCATTTGATCATCGGTACGCCCGCCGAGGGACGCAGCCAGCCCTACTTCAGCTTTCGAGAGTGCGCTTTACTCTGACCTCCTGACTCCTTGCAAATCGGCTGCTTTCCCCCATCTTGGCGGCCCTTTATGCCCGAACTCGAAAAGACCTACACCCCGGCCGACGTGGAATCACGCTGGTATCAGCGCTGGCTGGATGACAAATGCTTTGAAGCTGATCCCGCTCGAGTCAGCGAGACGCGTCCAGCTTACTCCATCGTCATCCCGCCGCCGAACGTCACAGGTGTTTTGCACATGGGCCATGTTCTGAATAATACCATTCAGGACATCCTTTGCCGCCGTGCACGCATGGCAGGGAAGGAAGTGCTCTGGCTGCCAGGCACTGATCACGCAGGTTTGGCCACGCAAAACGTGGTGGAAAAGACGCTCAAAAAACAAGGTCTTATCAAACACCGCGATGACCTAGGACGTGAAAAACTGATCGAAAAAATCTGGGAATGGAAAGACAAACAGGGCGACATCATCATCGATCAGCTCAAGAAGCTTGGCTCCTCCTGTGACTGGAGCCGCCAGCGCTTTACCTTTGATGAAGACTACAACCGCTGCGTCATGCGCGTGTTTGTGGACCTCTACAAAAAAGGCCTCATTTACCGTGGCAAACGCATGGTGAACTGGTGCCCATCTTCCCTGACGGCATTGAGTGATGAGGAAGTCATCATGAAGCAGCAAAAAGGCTTCATGTATCATTTTAAAGTGGAAGTCGTCGAGGCACCTGGCACTTGGCTCACCATTGCGACGACGCGTCCTGAGACGATCCCAGGCGATACCGCCGTGGCCGTGAATCCGAAAGATCCGCGCTATGCCGATCTCGTCGGTAAACACATTCGCCGTCCGTTGCCTTTGGAGAATCAGGCATCGATTCGCATCGTGGCGGATGACCATGTCGATTTCGAATTTGGTACAGGTGTCTTGAAAGTGACGCCCGCCCACGACAAGGCTGACTTTGAAATCGGCCAACGTCATAGCCTAGAAGTCATTGATGTGCTGCATCCCAACGGTGTGCTGAATGAACTTGCTGGCAAAGACTTGGCTGGCTTGGACCGCTTTGAAGGCCGAAAGAAAGCGGTCGAGCTGCTCACCGAAATGGGCGCGATGATCAAAGAGGAGCCCCATCAGAACAACGTCGGCTACTCTGAACGTGCCGACGTGCCTATCGAGCCTCGTTTGAGTGAGCAATGGTTCCTCAAATATCCGAGTGTGAAAGAAAGTCAGGAAGTCGTGGCAAACGGAACCATGAAGTTCCACCCCGACCGCTGGGCAAAGGTCTATGACCACTGGATGACCGGCCTTCAAGACTGGTGCATCAGCCGCCAAGTCTGGTGGGGACATCGGATTCCGGTGTGGAGGAAGACCATGCCATACGCAGATCTTCAGGATGGTTCACCACTCGAACGTGCCATTTATGTTCTTGGCGAAACTCTGTCCGCCAGCCAAGAGACGAGCCTTTCCGGCGGAGAGAATGACCAGTCCGTGTTGAGTTATCAGTGGCTCGGTGACTCCAAGACGATTGAGATCACAGCAGCAACGTCGTCAGACAAAGAATCACAAGAATTGGACCGCCTTGGCTTCACCCAAGACCCCGACGTCCTCGACACTTGGTTCAGCTCTTGGCTGTGGCCGTTTGCGACGATGGGATGGACTGGAGACAAAGCCCATGATTCCACGATTCCAACACTTCGCGCGTTTTACCCCACGACCGATCTCGTGACTGGTCCAGACATCATCTTCTTCTGGGTTGCCCGTATGATCATGGCTGGCTTCGAATGGATGGGCGAGCTGCCTTTCCAAAATGTCTATTACACCGGCATCATCCGCGACAAGCAAGGCCGTAAGATGTCCAAATCGCTCGGGAATTCGCCTGATCCACTCGACCTCATCGCCACCTACAGCGCAGATGCTCTGCGCTTCGGCATCATGCGCAGTGCGCCGTTGGGCCAGGACATTTGCTTCGACGAAAAGAACGTCGAGCTCGGCCGCAACTTCTGCACCAAGCTCTGGAACGCCGCCCGCTTCCGCCAGATGCAAGGCGGAGAGGTCGAGACGGAAATCAGCGCTGCCCTGCTTAGCAGCGACGACAAATGGATCCTCCTGCGCCTGAACACCGCCATCGCCGAGGTCAGCACCGCTTTGGAAGAATACCGCTTCAGCGACGCCACTGCCACGCTGTACCGCTTCTTCTGGAGCGAGTATTGCGACTGGTATGTGGAGGCGTCTAAAGCCGTCCTTCAAGGAAGCGATGCGAAGCGCAAAGAGAACACGCTCGCCGTGATCGATTTTGTCCTCGGTCAGACACTTCGTCTCTTCCATCCATTCCTGCCCTTCATCACCGAAGAGCTGTGGCACGGGATGGGCTTCAATGCTGACCTACCCGAAAACCAAGGCGGCAAGAGCATCATGTTCGCCGTTTGGCCGAAACCGCTGGATGCTGACGAACTCGCACACTTCGGCATCCTTCCCGAGGACGAAAAGACCGCGAACGAGAAGTATGAAGCCGTCAATTTGGGCCGTGGCCTGAAGAGCACCTTCAATATCAACAAGAAGGTCCGCTTTGTCCTCCAGCCTAACCAAGAGTTGCCTGCCTATGAGATTGAAGTCCTGCGTATTCTCCTGAATGCCGAACCACTGGATGTCGATTCCGCCTATGTCCCCACCAAAGGCACGCCAAGTGCGATCACTCCTCTTGGCACCATCTTCTTACCCTTGGATGGGCTTATCGACATTGAAGCCGAACGCGCCCGCATTGGCAAAGAGCTGACCAAAGTTGAATCTGAGCTGGAGAAAGTTACCGCCAAGTTGGCCGACGAAAACTTCACCAGCAAAGTTCCGCAAAAAGTGCTCGATGAGCATCAGCTGCGCAAAACGGATTGGCAGGAAAAACTGGCCAAGCTGCGCGAGATGATGTCCGCCCTTGGCTAACGCAAATCATCACTGGGTGCAGCACGGACAAGGCTGCACCCAGTGTCCTGGGGAAACCTCTTTCAGCGTCAGATCCATGCCCACACTGGCCTGCCATTGTGGATGCTTCATGCGGTGTCCAAAGGCACAACCCGCGGGCGGATTGATCGGCGACGGCACATCTCCCTGCAAAAGTTCACGCTTCCTCCGCTTGGCTGGATCAGGCACTGGGATCGCATCCAAAAGAGCCTTGGTGTAGGCGTGGCGCGGGTGGTGATAAAGCTCCTCTGCGGGGGCTAGCTCGACGATCTTACCGAGATACATGACAGCCACTCGATCACTCATGTGCTTCACCACGCTGAGTCCATGCGCGATGAAGAGATAACTCAGACCCATGTCACGCTGGAGATCGAGCAGTAAGTTTAGCACCTGACTTTGCACGGAGACATCGAGCGCGGAGACGGGTTCATCGCAGACGATCAGCTTGGGCTTCAAAGCAATAGCGCGGGCAATGCCGATGCG
Source organism: Verrucomicrobiaceae bacterium (assembly GCA_027486585.1). GTDB lineage: Bacteria > Verrucomicrobiota > Verrucomicrobiia > Verrucomicrobiales > Verrucomicrobiaceae > Prosthecobacter. The sequence continues at coordinate 9,642 of JAIXOU010000110.1, forward strand.
TTGTCGCTGACCACCGCTAAACTCAAAGGGGAAGCGGTCCATCGCACTGGCGGGTAAGCCGACTTTGTCGAGCAGGTCGAGCACCCACTTTCTGCGTTCGTCCTTCGTGCCCATCTTTTGCACGATGAAGGGCTCCTCCAAAATATCCCGCACTGTGTGGCGAGGATTCAGAGACTCTGCCGGATCTTGGAAAATCATCTGCACATGTCGGCGCATAGGTCGCAGCTCTCCCATGCTAGCTGTGGTGATGTCTTGCCCATCAAACTCGATCTTTCCTGAGGTTGGTTTCAGCAGGCGAACGATCGACTTTCCTAGCGTGGTCTTTCCACAGCCGGATTCACCGACAAGCCCAAGCGTCTCACCTGCACCTAGAGAAAAGCTCACGCCATCCACCGCCTTGCATGACGCCACGGAGCGACGCAGCAAGCCGCCACGAACGGGGAAATGCTGCTGAAGATTTTGGACAGTGAGGAGAGGCATAGGTAGCGGCGAGCTGTAGATTTTTTCCGATTTGGTATTCAGTTCAGGAAGGCCAAGCTGCATCTTTCTCTCCACCGAAGATGGTCTGGTCGACAGTTACAGCTCGGGCAAGGGAGCCGAGCTGCGGTGCCTCATTGGCTGCTAGACGGTCTGCACGATGACGTGCTACTTGAGCACGAACTTCCTCAATGCTTAGCAATCGTTGTCTTCCTCGGATTTGGAGAAGCTTAGCCGCTGGATGTTTAAAAGGCTTCATGGTGGAAATCGGGTTTATTTCACACACACCGGACAATTCTCCACCAAATGTCCCAGAGCAATCTCTGTCATGGGGGGTCTGGTAGTCAGATGCGCTTCCGTATGTGCTCGGCCCGAGCGCTCGGCAAAACGGCAGCCGGACTTAAAGTCGGCGATGCCGGGAACATTGCCGGGGATGGCTTTCAGGAGCGTCTTGGGTTTGCTATCGAGTCGCGGGATGCTTTCCAGCAGACCCTGGGTGTAAGCGTGGCGCGGATTGGCGAAGAGATCGAAGACACTGGCCTGCTCAACGATGCGTCCGGCATACATGACAGCGACTTCATCGCACACTTCAGCGATGACGCCGAGGTCGTGGGTGATGAGAATGACGCTCATGCCCATCTCTTGTTGCAGGTCGGCGATGAGCTCAAGGATCTGCGCCTGGACGGTGACATCAAGCGCGGTGGTTGGCTCGTCGGCGATGAGCAGCTTCGGTGTGTTGATTAGCGCCATGGCGATCATCACGCGCTGTCTCATACCACCACTAAGCTGGTGCGGGTATTCGTTTAAGCGCTGCTCAGGTGCAGGAATACGCACCTTCTTCATCATGTCGATGCTGCGAGCGAGCACGTCCGCTTTGTTGCATTTCGTATGAAGTAAGATCGCCTCCGCGAGCTGTTTGCCAACCGTCTGCACCGGGTTCAGCGCGGTCATTGGCTCCTGAAAGATCATGCTGATATCATTGCCTCGAATGCGCTGCATTTCTTCCACAGGCAAAGATGCCAGGTCACGCCCTTCAAAACGGATACTGCCACCGAGAATCTGCCCATGTGGCTGAGGCAGCAGTCGTGTGATGGAGAAAGCGGTAACGCTTTTGCCACAGCCGGATTCACCCACGATGCCGAGCGTCTTGCCGCGTGGGACCTCAAAGCTGATGCCATCGACCGCCGTCATGCGCCCGGCATCGGTATCAAACGCAGTGATAAGATTTTCGACCTGGAGAATGGGCGCGTTCATGGTTTGTCCTGATACTGGTCAAAGACGCGGTTCACTTCGCCAAAGCTGCGGCCTTCACGCATAGCTTTGAGGGTTTCGGCTTTGATGTCTTCGTCGATCCACCAGACGAAGGAATCCGTGGCTTCGCGGGTCATTTTGCAGTTCCCATCCTTCGGCCAGCGCATCCAGCGCCAATGGAAGTAGCGGTAGAGGGGCACCTCCCAGGTGGGGATTTCGGAGGCTAGCATTTGAGATTTTTCCTCGATGAGCCAGCTCAGGCGCTGCACTTCATTTTCGTTGGGAGCTGCGCGTTGCTGGTCGATGAGTTTATCGAGCTCAGGGTCTGCGGTCTGGGTGAAGTTGTTGGTGTCAGGTTTGATTTTGCGAGTGCCATCGGCCGCTTTTTCATAAGCGTTGTCGCTGTGATAAAACTGCCAGAACTCAGGATAGGGCGGCTCAGCCCCGAATCCGGCGAGAACGAGATCGTGTTTCTTTTCAGCCGCCTTTTTGAAGAGTTGGGTGAAGTCCAGCGACTCGATCTGCAAATCCACACCGGCTTTGAGTGCACCTTCTTTCCAGATCAGACCCGCCTGGCCGTAAAGCGGCATGTTGCCTAGGGTGAGTGTGAAGCTGAGACGCTTGCCTTCCGCATTGGTGAGCACGCCGTCCTTGCCTGGTTTGGTAAATCCGGCCTTGGTGAAAAACTCGCGCGCCTTGGCTGGATCAAAGGTGCGGGCCTTCAGATTTGGGCTGGTGAAACGGCCAAAACCCGCAAAGGCACTCTGCATCCTCACGGCGTCGTCACGCAGCACGACGGAGATGACTTTTTCAATGTCAAAAGCGTGGTGCAGGCCTTCACGAATGTCGAGGTTATCGAGCAAAGGACGGCTTTGATTGATGAAGATGCAGCGCGGGATGCGGGGATATTGATTGTAGAAAGAGTAGCGCTCAATGTAGCCATTCAGCAGCTCGGGCACATCACCACGATCATACCAAAAGTTTGGTGGCAGAAGCTGGGCGCTGCTGGAAAAGAGGTCGAGCTTGCCCTGGCGGAAGAGTTCAAAAGCTTTGTCCATGGTGCTGACTAGGCGATAGACGAGCCGATCAGCGTTGTAGCGATGGCAGTAGTATTTCTTGTCCTTGGCCCACCAGTTCTTCACGCGTGTGAGCGTGATGCTGCGGCCAAACTTGATGTCTTCTGGATTGATGTCGTAAGCCCCCGTAGTGGGCATTTTTCGCCACTGGTAACGAGCCGGAAAGTCATCGGTGAACTCGCTGAAGAAGTGCCGTGGCAACGGTGGCATGTTGGCGATGAGTAGTGGATCAGGATTCACCTTCGTCATCGTGATGGAGAAAGTGAGGTCGTCATACTTCGTAATGGCGGCGAACTCTTTCGGGAAGTAATCGGCCTTGTAAGGGTCCTTAGCATGTTTCGAGGTCGAGACGTAAAACGTCATGAAGAAGTCGTCCGCCTTCACCTTAACGCCGTCCGAATAGCTGGCGTCAGGGTCGATCTTGTAGAAGGTCGTTTTGCGATCCGCGCTGATGGCCCACTCCTTGGCGATGCAAGGGATCCATTTGTCCTCATTCGGATGCCGATTCAGCATGGCCATCTCGATGTTGTCGTAGTGCTCGCTGCGGAAGGTGTTACTGCCCTCGGGTCCGATGAAGCGCAGCGTGGGCGGGAAGTTCGGCATGTCATAATTAAAGGTGCCACCCTTCTTCGCCTCAGGATCTCCGACTTCAGGGTAATCGAGCCCCGTTTCCCATTTCAAATCGGCGGGCAAATTGGCGAGCGTCTTAAACTGATATAGATTCGGCTTCGCCTTATACTCGGCCTCGACTTCGGCTGCGTTGTCGTACGGCGGGAAGCGGTCGTCGGCGTGGGCGGAGGGCAGAGTGCAGAGAGCGGAGAGAAAAACCGCTGACGCAAAAAAGCAAAAAAGTAGTTCGCGTCTCATTCGCCGACCTCCTTGAGCAGAGTTTCTACGATGCTCCACTGGATATGAAAATCTAATTCGTGGACCAAAGACTCGAAGATGGGACGAAGTGGACCGAGAAGCACTGACTTTCTGGCATTCAAGAGAATGCCCGCCACGCCGATAACACGGATACCTCGGGCTAATGCCGCATGTCGTCCGTCTCTCTCATCGATCAAAAGAAATTCAGCATGCATCTCTTGAGCGAGCTGAATCGCTTCAGACTCACCAAGGTCAAGACTGAGAAGCAACTCGGTTATGTTTTCAGGCTGACTGAGAGTCCTAACCTCTAACCAAGCAGAGTTGAGCACGGCGTCGATTTCTGGATGAGCCGCGCTTCCTGCGGAAAGCTCTGCAAAAACAGCAGGCGGCACCATAACTCTCCCATACAAGGCTGGCAGTATGTCTGCGCAACGAAGTCGTGCGAGGTAGCTAATGCAAGATGTGTCAGAGATGACGATCACAGCACTTTGAGTTCTTTGAGAGTAGCGATGTCCCTCAACACCTCTTCGTCGGAAACGTAGCATGAGGGCAGTCCGCGCTGCTTTACGACTTCGAGAAAGTCGAAGTATCCAAGACCTGTGATGCGCCTTACCTGGCTCCCAGAAATGCGTTGCTGACTGTATAAGGTCAGGGCGAATTCAAGCGCGGCGGACTTCTCATCGAGTCCGGCGTCCTTAGCAATGGCGTCTGGTATGGTGATAGTCATAGCCTGGAGAGTTTAACACATCTTCATTGGTAGATCGTGAATTTTTTCGGATCGAAGGCCTCGCGGACGGCTTCACCGACGAAGGTGACGAGCACGAGGACGGAGGCCATGGCGGCGAAGGCGCTGCTGACGATCCAGGGGTAGGAGAAGTTATCCACGCCTTCATGCAGCAGGCGGCCCCAGCTGGGTTCATCGGGCGGCAGACCAAAGCCGAGGAAGTCGAGCGCGGCGAGGGCGGTGATGACTCCAGAGACTTCAAACGGAGCGAGCGTCACGAGGATGGCGATGACGTTTGGTAGCACCTGGCGGAAAATGATTCGCGGCGTACTGGCACCGAGCAGGCGAGCGGCAGCGACGTAGTCACGGGCCTTCTCTTTGAAGACAGCCGTGCGCAGATAGCTGGTGGTGCTCATCCAGCCAAAGGCGGCGAGCACAGCGACCAAGATCGTCAGGGTCGGTGTAATCAGTGAGCTGATGATGGCGACGATGAAGAGGAAGGGCAACACGCTCCAAATCTCAATCAAACGCTGACCGAGGATGTCCACCCAACCGCCAAAAAATCCCAGTGTACCGCCGACGAGAATGCCGAAGCCAAACACCAGTGTCACAAACAAGACCGAAGCCACCAGCGCCTGCTGCCAGCCACCGAAGAGCATGGCGAGCACATCTTGACCGGTCGTATTGGTGCCGAGAAAATGACGATGAGTGATGGAGGGCTCAGACGGCGGATACACGAGGCGCTTCCATTCGGCGTGAGCCATGGGTTCGAGAGCTGCTGCCTTGCCATCCGAGTAGTCGGTGTAAGCCACTCGCTTCCCATTTTCATAGCGGCCTTTTTCCACCTGCTCGCCCGCTTCATTCCAGCCTCGGAAGTCGCCATGCTTGAGGCCTTTACGGAACTGGAACTCCTGGCGCTTCTGCTCGCGATTGGTAACAAAAACGGTGTAAGCCGTGGCATCGAGCCCGCGATCTGATCCTGGGCGATAGAGCACGCCTTCACGCAACTCCAGTGTCTCGATGATGGACGGTGAATCGAGCTTCGTCGCATAAGGCACGAGCGGCATCAGCACCCAATCACCTTTCTTTTCCAAGAGGCAACGATCCTGAAGCTCGCGGTAATCGGTCTCAGACTCGGAGTCGAAACCAAAGGTCTTGCCAGGAATGAAGTCGCTGCGCAGGAAGGGAAAGAACATTTGCCCCGCATAGCTCACAGCCAGAGCACGCTTGCCGACGATGAGATTATCGAGCGCCGCCACACCGGCGAGCCCGAGCAGGATGAGGAAGGAAACATAACCGCGACGCAGCGAGCGAAAGCGTTTGAGCTTCTTCAACGTCAGCGGGCTAAACTGCCACTCGCGTTGACCTTTGAGCAACAACCGCAAAGCGAATCCGAACAAGAGCACCAGCAGAATGACACCGAGCACATCCCCGCCGAGAAAAGGCACTTTGAAGAAAGGAACGAGCCAACCCAGAGCACGGAACAAGCCCGCGAGGATCGCGAACGCCGTAAGACAGATGCCAGTGGTGCGGGGTGTCATGACTTATTCAAATCTCACGCGCGGATCTGTCAGCGCGACGAAGTAATCGGAGAGAATGTTGCCGAGCATGATGAGGAAGACATCAATGGTGAGGATGCCGAGCACGAGAGGATAGTCGCGGTCGGTGATACTTTGAATCATGAGCAGGCCGAAGCCGTCGATCTGGAAGATACGCTCGATGAGCATGGAGCCGGCGACGAAGATGGTGGTGATGCCGCCAAGCGTGGTGGCGATGGGGATAAGCGAATTCCGCATGGCATGGAAGACGACCGCGCGGCGGAAGCTGGCTCCTTTGGCGATGGCGGTGCGGACGTAATCAGCGGCCAGGTTGTCCATGAGATTGTTTTTCATGAGCATGGTCATGAAGGCAAAACTACCAATCATGTAGCAGATGAGCGGCAAGACGGCATGATGGGCAATGTCCCAGATTTTTCCAACCAGGCTCAGGGAATCGAAATTCTCACCCGTGAAGCCTTCCGTGGGGAACCAGTTCAGGCGAGCCGCGAGATACACGACAAGCAAGCTGCCAAGCAGGAAGCCTGGGATGGCATAGCCAATAAAAATGAGGATGGAGGTGACATTGTCGATCACCGTGCGGTGCTTGATGGCCTTCAGCACGCCGAGTGGGATGCAGACGAGATAGGTGAGTACAAAGCTAAACAGACCGTAAAAGATCGAGACCGGCATCTTCGAGAGCATCATCTCCAGCACCGGCTGATTGTAAGTGGAGGAAAGATGGAAGTAGCCCTGCACCACGCCTTTGAAAGCCGGGCGAAAGAGCACCACACGCTCTTTATCCGGCTCAGACCGTGCTTCCCAGCCTTCAAGAGCCGTTGGGTCATCGCTGCTGAGCTTGCCCTCTCGTGTGAGCTTGGCTGGAGTCACTTTGTAGGCGTTGTTGGGTTTCCATTCAGCCTTTGGCAACAGGACTTTGAGTGAGACAGGAACTTCATCCTGGCCTTTTTCAAACTTCACAAACTGCGGCGTCTCCTCACGCGGCAAGACGCCAAGCCAGATGCCGTAGGCCTGGAGGTAAGGCTTGTCGAAACCATAGTAGGCAGCCAGTTCCGCCAGTTGCTCTTCACTCAAAGATGAGCCCGCGTTTTTGCTACCGCCCTTCTCATTCATCATGGCCGTCTGCATCGTCTTTTCCATCGGCCCACCCGGCGTGATCCGCGTGATTAAAAACACCGCCATCGTCGCCCCGATGATGGTCGGGATGATCAGTAGAAAGCGTCGGATGAAGTAGTCGCGCATGAGGCGGTGGCAGTGAGGTAAATACTTTGGGGCATTCCTCGCGCCGACACAAGGACTTGTCTTGGATTTCACGCAGAAGGCCTGCGCTAAAAAGTTGCTTTTGGGTCCTTTGCTTTCTTGATCATGGCGTACTGTTTGGCGCAGCAGACTCGGCTTTCACGGCCGTAATGACGCGCTCGATCCCTGTGCTGGCAAAGCTGCTCGGCGGATACATGTAGCGGGCTTTCAGATACCAGGCCAAGGCGGAGCCGGACTGCTTCCGCTGCTCATGTTGTTTGGCTTTTTCGATGGCGCTGACGTATTCGCTGGCTTTCACACTGAGATCAGAGCGGATCTTCGTCACCTCTGGGTCTTCAGGGAATTTAGCATAGACTTTTTCCACAGCTTCCCAGGCTCCAAAGCTATTGCCGCTGCGGCTTTGTTCTTCAGCAACTTTAACGACCATGGTGACTTCCGTCACATCGGAGACGACTTTTCTGATTTGCTCTTGCCTCGCCGGATCATTGATCGCAGCGGCAAGGTAACGTCCTTGTTGGTCGAAGATCTGTCGAAAAGCCCGTTGGCTGAGAAGCCGGTCGAGCTCCAATAAGGACTGCGCTTGCACGTCGCTGTTTTGACCTACCATTTCAGAGAGAGTGCGTAGTTTGGGATTGGTCGGCCAGATTTCCGTCGCGCTTTTCATGGAGCTGGCATAGGCCACTTGGTCTCCTTTTTGCATGGCGGCCTTGGCGTTGATCAAATGCATGTCCGTAACGGTCCGGGCGGTCTCGATGGCTGCCTGTGGCTTAGAGAAATCAAAGTCTTTGGACGTCGTACGCATTCTAGTTACTAGTTCTTCTGCGAGACCGAAGTCTTTCATCTCCAGTGCATTGATGAGCTGATTGCCATCCCGCACATAATCCAGGACTTTTAGTTTTTGGACCATGGGTAGGCGGCGTACGCGTGGCAGATATTCGCCGACGGCAAAGGCCTCCATCAGGCGATTGCTGGCACTTTGGTAATCCTGGCGCAGTACCAATTGATCAAAAGCGACCACGGCTTCATCCACACTACGGATCGCTTCGGAGGAAAGACTGTCCACCATGCTGACGGTCGGTGGCACGCCCATGCCCGCAGAAAAAGCCTTCTTTAAATCGGAGTTGTCGTCGAGCTGGAGCACGCTGTCGCCATCCTTGAACATATGTGGATAGAGGCGGCAGGCGATGAGGGCGTGCTCAAAACGGCGCTGCATGAACATTTGCAGGATCAGCGCCTGAAATTGGATCTTGCCCGATACTTCAGATAAGCCAATGGCTGTCTCATTGAGCTTCTTGCGGGCTTCGATCTCTGCCATCTCTTTGACATACCCGGAGACGCGCCCGATGCTGGCCGCGGTGCCTTGTTTTTGGGCATTGCCAGCTGCCGCTCCACCTTTGCCGCCATTGGCAGGAGCAGGTGCTAGTTCTGCGTTGGACATGGCTACTTCATTGTTCCATTCCAGCTGTTTGCGCCGCTTTGACATGGCGTCATTGGCAGAACGCAGACTGGTGACTTTCCGCTGGGCCAGCCAGACGTCATAGACGCCATTGGCGATGGTGTTACAAATGCCGGCATCGATTTTTGCCACTCCAGCTTCTGGCAATAAAGCAAAAGCACTGGAAACATCCGGTCCACCTTTGTGCGTGGGAGCCAGCAGCAACACAATTTGGGCCATGATATCGCGGTAAGCCTGATCTTCTGGGCCATTGGCCTCAGGCGTGGCCAGATAAATTTCAAATTTGGAACGAACAAGTCGGTTGTTGTTCATGCTCCAGATCTTGCCATCCCAAGTCGCCGTTTCACTGCCTGGATCCATGTGCGGGAGCACGCCGCCAAAAAGTGATCCCTGAGAAGACGACTGTCCTCCTCCGCCACCAGAGGAGGATCCTCCGCCTGATGAGCTCGGAGGTGGCGATAATTGCTGAGCTGGTGCCGCGCCGGGGGCTGGTAGCACCTGGGCACTGAGAACCGCTGGGAAAAGTCCACACGACAAGAGAAGAGACAGTTTTTTCATAAAACGCTTAAGCTTTGAGGAGTTGGAGGACTTCCAGGATGCCCGTTTCGAGCACACGTACTTTGAAAACATAACGCTGACCGCGTTGGATATTGGCTTCCAGGCTAGCCGGAACAAGAACCGGCACAAAAGAGCCCGCCTCACTGATTTGCACGCTGAAGAGCCGATCACTGCCCTTCCAGCTATCAAGGCGATTGTCGATCGTGCCTTCGATCTTATAAGTGTTTCCGCTTAGTGCATTGGAGCTTTCTAGATACTCGTCCATGCTTAGTTGCGTTAGGCCCGTCATGGGGTCAGTGCCGCGGTTCAGCAGGGACCAGCCTCCCACAATGATCCCTGCCAAAAGAGCTAGGATGGCGATGAGGTGGGCGGGTTTGATTCCAGATTGAGCGCGTCTTGCCATGAATTTTCGGAGAGATTAATGCATGAACTTAGCTGGAGTCGCCCAAAACAGCAACGCTTGGCTTTGTAGATGACCTTGATAAAAACCGATTCCTATTCCTTGTCACGGGGGCGGATGAATTTCCGAAGAGCTTCATAACCCACCTAATCTATCTATGAATCCTCTAGCTTCACGCCGTTATTTTCTTCGTCAGTTCATCGCCACCACTTTGGCTGCGCCGTTGGCTTTAAAGTCAGCCCTCAGGCCTGAAACCCGTGTGCTCGTGATCGGGGCAGGGGTTTCGGGTTTGGCTGCTGCGCGTGATTTGAAGGCTGCGGGTTTCTCAGTGACGGTGCTAGAGGCCAGATCAAGGATCGGGGGGCGGGTAGTAACGGATCGCAGCACCTTTGGTTTGCCGGTCGAGCTGGGTGCTCAGTTTATTCATGGTCAAAGCAATGGTCGCACCCTGAATCCGATCTGGGACATTGCCAAGAATCAAGGTTGGTCAACGGTGCCTTTTAAGGCTGGAACAGGTCAAACTTATCGCAATGGTATTGCTTTCACAGCAGCCCAAGATGAGGCTTTTAATCAACTAGGTGAGGACTTTCTCGATTGGGTTATGGATGTTCTCAAAGAAAGCATCCTCGAAGATAGCAACACAACGCACTCGATTGAAAACGCGATCCTTCAATTCAGCCGCGAACGCAAACTGACGCCGCAACAAAGCCTGGACTTACGAGGCTTCCTGGCTTTGGAGGTCGAGGGTGATTTAGGTGGCGACACACCACGCATTTCGACCGTTGGTTTTGATGAAGATCGGGAGTTTGCCGCGGGCGGTGATCAAATGATCAAAGAAGGCTATGATCAACTGCCAACGCTGCTCAGTCGTGGCATCAATGTCATCACAGACTGCGTCGTGCGCTCCATCAATTACGCTTCAAAGCCTATTCATGTAGTGACAACCAAGGGTGCTTATGCCTGCGAGTACGTCCTGATTACCGTGCCTCTTGGGGTTCTTAAAAAAGGCAATATCAGCTTCATCCCTGCACTGCCGGCAGCCAAACGCACGGCCATCTCACGCATGAATATGGGGTTGCTGGACAAGGTGATTCTACGTTTCCCGCGCCGGTTCTGGCCAGAGGGGAACTGGTTTGCCAATATCGAGGGAGTAGATCCTTTTGGTTATGCCTTCTCGGCCCAGGAGTCGGTTCATCCCGGCAGCAATCTTCTGGTGGCTTGGCAATGCGGTCAGTTGGGAACTCAGCGTGAGGCGCTCACTGATGCGGCTTTGATTGCCTTGGTCATGACGGAAGTGCGACGTTGTTTTAAAGGTATCAGCGTGCCTGATCCTCTACAAACCGTGATTAGCCGCTGGTCCCAAGATCCTTTTTCAGGTGGCAGCTACAGCTTTCCTTGCACTGGCTCGCCCCGTAGCGACATCCGGGCGCTGGCCGCTTCGGTGAATCGGTCTCTCTATTTTGCTGGTGAGGCCACCAACGCCGATTATCCAGGCACCGTGCATGGTGCCTACCTCTCGGGAGTTCGGGAAGCCAAAGGCATCATCGCAGCAGCGGGAATTTGATGCTCGGGGGCACAGGGGGCGTGCCATTCGGAGCCGGGCGTGAGTAGGTTGAGCCCATCCTACGCTCTTCGAGCTTCGGAGGGCATTCTTCGCCTCCTAAAGTCGGCGCTATTCGCGGCAACAAAAAACACAGAATAAGAGACAGTACCTTTGCACGGGGCGTGCCATTCGAAGCCGGGCGGTAAACGATGCAGCCCGTCCTTCGCTCTTTGAGCTACGGAGGGCATTCTTCGCCCTCCTAAAGTCGGCGAAGAATGGCGGAAGGGGTGGGATTCGAACCCACGGTGAGTTTCCCCACGTCTGATTTCGAATCAGGTACATTCGACCACTCTGCCACCCTTCCGGTTGCAAATATCAGCGCACGCAGATTAACGCAGGCTTTGGACTTGGCAAGGCGCGGCTAAGATGTTTTTCAGCTCTTTATGAGATAAAGCTGATTTTGCCGACTTGACCTGCTGCCATGGCTGCGTGTTGAGCATCACTACATGCGCGGTCGATCGGTGCGTCCGGGGCGGCATCGCTGGCGGTGAGTAGGCCGTTGTCGATCATCCATTTTTCCACTTCTTCACCGCTGATGTCGGGGATCATGGTGCCATTGATCTCCACACAGGGGCTCAGGGGCTGACCACTCTTTTGTTCCATCTCCCAGCGAAAGGCTGGATTTTTGATGATATCCTTTTCTTCAAAGGCTAGGTCGTATTTGCGGAAGATGGCGCGCACGCCTTCGCTCCAGCCGCAGTAGGTTTTCAGGTAAGCAGTGATTTTGGGTTGGCTCATAATGTTTTAGGGTAATTTGTGATACGGAAGATGGCGGTGAAAGGTCGCAGTGAAACCGAAAACTAATTGGCTGACGGATTCATTGGGACGGCGGCGGGGAGTGAAAATCGGGCAAACTCGGCGGCTCCGCGGGCACCTGGGATGATTGTCATGAGGCCTTTGTTCAGAGATTCAAAGAAGAACACAACGACTGCTCGTCCGTCCACTGAGGCACTGCCATGATGAAAGGCATGTCCTGGGACGGAGGATAGTTTGAGACGGTCCACCTTGACGGTTTTCCCCAGCGCAGCACAGGCGATCCGGTCGATGATGGGCGTCAGCATCGGCAGGGGCTGAGGTTGCCCCATTTGGATAAATTTCACATCTCCACCGAACTCTTCAATGAAGTAGTGAAAGGCTTTCTCATAGTCCGTCGGGTGCAACAGACGATCCTTCAGCACTTGCAGGTGCTTTGAAAGATCGCTGGAGGCCGTGTTCATGAGGGATCAAGCAAGGGCGGCAATGCGGCGGCAAACTTCCTCGACATTGGCGCGGCTGTTAAAGGCGCTGATGCGGAAGTAGCCTTCACCGGCGCTGCCGAAGCCACTGCCGGGGGTGATGACGACGTTGGCTTCATTCAGCATCTTATCAAACATCTGCCAGCTGGTCAGGCCATTCGGGCAACCGACCCAAACGTAAGGGGCATTGACGCCACCAAAAACGGTCAGACCTGCTTTGGTGCAGGCTTCAACCAGGAGCTTAGCATTGCCCATATAGTGCTCAATGAGAGCTGCGACTTGAGCTTTGCCTTCACTGCTGTAAATGGCCTCAGCACCGCGCTGGACGATGTAGCTGACGCCGTTAAACTTGGTGCTGTGACGGCGGCTCCAGAGCGGATGTATGGCCAGCTTAGTGCCGTCTTTTTTCCTGCCCATCAAACCTTTGGGAATCACAACGATGGCGCAACGCACGCCGGTGAAGCCGCCATTCTTGGAGAAGCTGCGGAACTCGATGGCACAATCGCGTGCGCCTTCGATCTCATAAATGCTGCGTGGGATGCTTGGGTCTTGGATAAAGGCCTCGTAGGCAGCGTCGTAGAGAAGTGTGGTGCCATTCGCCAGGGCGTATTTGACCCAGGCTTCGAGCTGAGCGCGAGTGGCTACGGCACCTGTTGGATTGTTGGGATAGCAAAGATAGGCCAAGTCCACAGGCACGCTTGGGATCTCTGGGACAAAGCCATTTTCTGGGGTGCATTTCAGATAATGAAGACCTTCGTAAGCACCGCCTTCATCGGCTTCACCGGTGTTGCCCGCCATGACGTTGGTGTCCACATAGACAGGGTAAACGGGGTCAGTAATAGCAGTGACGTTGCCTTGGCCAAAGATGTCCAAGATGTTGCCAGTATCGCACTTGCTACCGTCGGAAATGAAGATTTCATCGGCGTCGATGTTGATGCCGCGTGCCTTGAAGTCATGCTCGGCCACGGCATTGCGCAGGAAGTCGTAGCCCTGTTCTGGGCCGTAGCCTCGGAAGCTGCTGCGATCACCCATTTCATCCACGGCCTTGTGCATGGCGGCTCGGACTGCCTCAGGAAGAGATTCAGTGACATCACCGATCCCGCAGCGGATCAGGCGTTTGGCGGCGTCTGCATTGCCTTCAGTGAAGGCCTTCACGCGACGGGCGATTTCAGGGAACAGGTATCCGGCTTTGAGTTTGAGGTAGTTTTCGTTGAGGTAGGCCATGGTAAGAAAAGAGAATCCCAGTCTGGCAAGAGGTCGCGATCTTGCAAGTGGGGGGATTGAAGTTGAGGAAGACGGTAGAGGTCAGGGCTTCCCGATGAGTTCATTCAGTCCCTCAATGACCTGCTTCACTTCGGTGGGATGACAAGTGGCCAATTTTCCTGCAAGCCGCTGTGTGGAAATGGTCCTAATTTGTGAGATCTTCACCCAAGTCCGCTTTGGTAATGAAGTTTTTGTTATCTCCAGTGTAAGCGGGAATCCAGCTCGAGGTTCTGCGCTGGTTAATGCTACGGCAACCACGGTGCCAGATCGATCATTGAAGGCTTGGCGGCTTAGAATCAGGACAGGTCTTCTCCCTGCTTGTTCGTGTCCGACGGTCGGATCAAGGTCAGCCCAGTAGATGTCGCCTCTTAATATGCTGGCCATTCGGTAAGTTCCGTTGAAAGCCCAATGTCAGCAAAGGCCTGCTCTTCAGTCGGATCGAGCTTCGCACATTCTCGGCTCAAAGCGTCTTCATCAAGACGCTCGATCTGCTCGGAAACGGCGATTTGAAAGATCTCGCTACGGCTACGAAACAGTTTTCGACTCACGAGGGAGTCAACCCTTTTGAGTAGTAAGGGCTCAATGGAAATGGCGATCTTGGCGGCGCTCATACTGTAGTAATACCGGCGAGTTAATGGAAATCAATATAAAGGCCGTTAGAGGAAACGAAAAAACCCAGCACGGGAGTCCTGGGTTTTAACGAAGTATCTGGGAAGACGTTTTAGACTGTGCCAAAGATGGTCTTGCCAGTGCTGAGGAGGTCGTTGCAGGCTTCCTTCATGCGCTCACAAAGACCTTGCTCACCCTTTTTGAGGTAGCCGCGTGGATCGTAGGCTTTTTTGTCGCCCACTTCGCCGTCGATTTTCAGTACACCTGCGTAGTTCTTCATCATGTGGTCCACGATCGGACGGGTGAAGGCGTATTGAGTGTCGGTGTCGATGTTCATTTTCACGACGCCATAGTCCAGGGTCTCGCGGATCTCTTCCAGAGGTGTGCCGCTGCCGCCGTGGAAAACGAGGTCCATCTCAGCAACTGCGCCATATTTAGCGGTCACAGCGGCTTGGCCATCTTTGAGGATAGTTGGCTTCAGCTTTACAGCGCCTGGTTTATAGCTGCCGTGGACGTTGCCAAAGGTGGCTGCAAACATGAAGCGTCCAACGCCATTGAGGGTCTCATAAACGGTGAGCATGTCCTCAGGGGTGGTGTAAAGCTTGTCATTCGAGACACCAGAGGTGTCGTGTCCGTCTTCTTCACCACCGACGACGCCAGCTTCGATCTCGAGGATGATCTCCAGCGCAGCACATTCGGCGAGGAGTTCTTTGGAGATTTTCAGGTTGTCTTCCAGGGGTAGTTCCGAGCCGTCAAACATGTGGCTGTTGAAAAGATTGCCTTTGCCAGCTTCACGACGCGCTTTGGTAGCAGCGATCAGGGGCTTGAGGAATTTTTCGACGTTCTTCGGATGGCAGTGATCCGTGTGCAGGGCAACCAGCACGTCATATTTGGCAGCTAGGGTATGCACGGCTTCTGCCAGCACGATGGCACCCAGAGCCATGTCTTTGACGGAGGTGCCTGAGGCAAATTCGCCGCCACCTGTGGAAACTTGGATAATACCGTCCGATTTGGACTCTGCGAAGGCCTTCAGGGCACCATTGATCGTGGGCAGTGAGGTGACGTTAATGGCAGGGTAGGCATAGCCGCCTTTCTGGGCGGAATCCAGCATGGCGCGGTATTGAGCGGGGGTAGCAACGGGCATTTCGTGTGTGTGTTAGGGGTTCAGTCCCGCATAAGAAGCAAGAAAGGGGCCGGGTGCAACAGATCTGAAAATTCAGCTCTTACATTTGAATTCCCTTTTCCGTGGGTTGCTGAGATTTGATGCAGCGGACTGATTTTAAAGTGGGTATTCGCAGTGCTTGCTAGCCTCAAAGTCAGAGGTTATGAGATGAGACCATTACTCTATGCCTCGAATTCTCGCCATTGATCACGGAACTGTCCGCATCGGTCTCGCCATCAGTGACGAGATGGAGTTGGTGGCTAGTCCGTTGAAGACTTTGGACGCGCAGAGTGCGCCGGAGCGGGAGATAGCGCGAATTGTTCAGGAAAAGCTGGTGGGCACGATTGTTATCGGGATGCCTTTTCACATGAATGGCCAGCGCGGAGAGGCAGCACAGCGAGTGGAAAAATTTGCCACGCTTTTGGGCAAGACACTGCAGCATGAGGTGCCGATTGAATTTGTCGATGAGCGACTGTCTTCAGTAGAGGCTGAAGCTTCAATGTCACGAGCTGGCATCACGGGAAAGCGCGAGCGAAATGAGATTGTCGATCAACTTGCGGCGGTGGTGATTTTACAGGACTTTCTCAATAGCCAACGTGGGCCAGCAGGCTTCTTGCTGCCCGATAACGCCTACGACCTGGAGTGGACTGATGAGCCGAAGCGACGTCGAAAGTAATCTTGGGTTTAATCAGGGACCAAAGCCGGGTTTTAAACGATTACGGCTGACCTTGGCTTATTGTGGCACGCCTTGGAAGGGCTGGCAGAGTCAGCCTGAGGGGGAGACCGTTCAGGGTAAACTGGCTGCGGCGATGTTGCGCTCCATCAAATGCGTGATTGATGTCCAAGGCAGTGGCCGCACGGATGCAGGAGTTCACGCGATGGGCCAAGTGGCGCATTGTGATGTGCCGGACACCCTTGGCATGACGACAGAGGGCTGGCTTAGTGCGCTGAATGCTTGCCTGCCACTGACCATCCGTGTCACTGAGGTGCAGTTTTGTGAGCCAACGTTTCACGCCCGATTTTCCGCGATTGGGAAAATCTATCGCTATCGGATTTGGCGGCCTTACTTGCTCTCTGCCTTTGAGTCGGATCGTGCCTGGCATGTCTATGGGCCTCTAGATATGGTGGCACTGAGAGACTGTGCAAAGAAGCTTGTCGGCACGCATAATTTTGTTCGCCTTTCAGCCAATCGCGGGGATCTGCCGGAGACCGTTCGGCGCACGCTGCCTGAAAAAACGACTCGGACGATTCAGCGTGTGGAGATTCATGAACAAGGCGATTTTTTAGAACTAGAGTTCGAGGGCGACGGCTTTCTCTATAAAATGGTGCGGCTCATGGTCGGAAGTCTGATTCATGTCGCACGAGGGCGATCCACGCAGGCCTGGTTCAACGATTTACTCATCAGCAGTGAAGGCCTGCAAAGTCACCAGACAGCGCCAGCTTGTGGTCTCTACCTCGTGAAGGTCAAGTATCCTGACTGAATCAGCGTTTTGGCGGTGGTCCACCACGGCGCTTTTCAGGATCTTCAGGCGTCAGGCCAACAACGATATCCCAAGTGGCCACAAGCTCCTGGCTGTCGCTTGTTAGGGGCTTGAAATCACGAATGACAGACAGTCTTTGTTGCTCGTCTGCGATACGCTTGAGGAGACCGTCTGTCTCGTTTTGCGGTTCTCCAGCAAAATAGAGTTGGGTGGTTAGCAGGCGCTTTCCATTTTGCAGCACAGCGATGTGAAAATGTCGCGTGCGGCCCGGATAAACGGCGGGCTTAATGGTGCGGAAACGGTATTCACCTTTCTCATTGGTGGTGATTTTACCAAATCCCTGGAATTGCGGGTCGCGCTCTTTTCCCTTCGGTGCGCCCTTGCTATGGATGTAACAGCCATTGGTGTCCGCCTGCCATAATTCTACAGAGGTGCCGTTCAGGGCTTTGCCATCGACATCCAGCACACGGCCGCCGAACTCTGTAATGATGCCAGTCGCAGGTGCCTGGTTTCCTAATATCTGGAGTAAATTATTGTCCTGATCCAACGGTAGATGGTCTGGGTAATAAGGGCCTTCGGTGGCGCGTGGCGTTAGAGTGAGTGCTTCCGCATAGACGCTTTGAGTTATGATGCCACCTGTCGTTAACAGTAGGCTGTGCAGTAGCTTTCTACGGCTTTGAGAAATGTGGAAACTGGCTGGAAAATTCATGAGTTCAGGAATCAAACGCCGATGGCCGAGGAAGGTTGCAAGACGACTACACAAAAAAGAAATCCAGTGACGTTAGATCAAAGCAGGCCGCAATCGGCATCAACCCAACACACTCCCATGAAACCAATCCCACGTAACGTCCTCTTGTTTCTAGCCTTGGCCTCTTATCAAGGGGCGGCCTTCGCCCAAGACAATCCCCCAGGCCCCAAACCACCTGAGTCAGAAGTCCGGCCTGCCGAGCCTCAACGCGGCAATCCACAGCGCTCGGATGCAGAGGTTGAAAAACCACGTGGCCAAGAGCCACAACGCCCTACGAATCCAGAGCGCGGACGCGGAGAATCTCCCCAAAGTGGTAAGCGTGAAGGGGACCGTGGCCAGCATCAAAATCATCCCGATCAGCATCGTGGTCCGCACATGAATCAGGATGGCAGAGAGCGCCGTGGCCCAGGTCCACAAGAAGGCCACATGCAGCGCAAAGGCCCATCTGATGAACAATGTCCGCAATCAGGTCCGCATGATGGAGATCACGGTCCGCGTATGCATCAGGATGGCAGAGAGCATCGAGGCCCAGGTCCACAAGAAGGCCACATGCAGCGAAAAGGCCCACCTGATGGACAACGTCCACAATCAGGTCCGCGTGATGGAGATCACGGTCCGCGTATGCATCATGATGGCAGAGAGCATCGTGGCCCAGGTCCACAAGAAGGCCACATGCAGCACAAAGGTCCACCTGACGCTAGTCGTAACCATCATGCAAAAGGTCAAGGCCCTCAGCATGGCAGACAACGTGGGATGAAGCATCGGCAGCGCGGAGAACAGAACTTCGGTCAGCATCGTCCTATGCCACCCCAGTTCCAAGGACAACAGCACCCGCACTTTCAGCCGCCGCAACAAGGACGCCGCTCCAAGCATTCTCGTCATGGCCGTGGACCACAAGGTCAGTCATCCATGAGGCAAGGCCCATCACCACAAGGCAACCGCCCACAGGCACCGATGCCTAATCACCAAGATCGTCGCAGTGGTCGTGAGGCCTGATCGAATTGAAAATGAAATCAAGGCGGTGGGTCGAAAGACCCGCCGCTCTGTTATTTTGGCAAAACGGCTTGCAGGGCATCAGCCCAGATCGTGTAGCCCTTTTGGTTGGGGTGCAGGGAGTCAGGCATGATATCTTTAGAGATGCTGCCGTCAGCCGAGAGCCACTGATCAGTGATGTCGAGAAAAGTCACTCCATTCAGCTTGGCTGGTCCTGCTTTTAATAGGGTATTGATGTCTTTTAAGATGACGCGTTTGGGCTCAGCGGCTGTTTTTCCACGAGGAAAGATCGCCATGAGAATGATCTTTGCGCCCGCGCATTTTGTCTGTGCTTTTTCGATGATAGCCGTGATTCCAGCCATGATTTCTTTCGGTGTGCTGGCTCTTGCATTTGCTGTCCCTGCCAGATTGTTGGTGCCAATGTGGATGACGATGGCTTTGGGTTTGAGACCGTCTAGCTCGCCGAGATCAATTCGTTTGAGCACGTTTTGAGTGCGATCCCAGCCAAAACCTAGGTTTAAAACAGCGCGTTTGCCGAACAAGCTTTGCCAACTTTCAGTGCCTCGGTTGCCCATCTTCCCGCCATCGGGTAAGCCGCCCCAGAAATGGGTGATTGAGTCACCGATCAGGACAATTTCTGGATTGAGTTCGCCCTTGAGTTTCATGATCGCTTCATGGCGTTCCTCCCAGTTGTAACCATCCTTTTCTAATTTGCCTGAGGGAATGGCAGCTGTGTTCACGCTGGTCAGCAGAGGGATGATTTTCCTGATCACCTTTGCCACTTGTTGGCCTAGGAATTCATATCCAGGTTCGCCAAAGTGAACATCTTTTGGGTTTTGATACTTAGCCAAATGCGGCTGCATGGCTGCATAAAGATCGTTAATTTCCACGCCGTGTTTCTTCATGACGCGCGCAGCCACTTCATTGCGCGCTACCAAGTCAGCATCAGTCGCATCTTTCATGCCGCCTTCAGCAACAGGCGTGGTGCTAGCCCAGATGACGCGGGCACCTGTGGCCTTGAGCTGCGCGGTGATCGTTTCCAATCGCTGTTCGTAATCACCTAGCGGTGTTTTGCGATCATGGATGCCGAAGTTAAAATGAATGATGTCCCATTGACCATTTCCAAGCCACACGGGAAGTTTTTTGAGCCCATTGGCTGTCGGTCCGCAGTTTTCCGGTGCACGGTGTACATTGGCGGCTCCTTCCAGTGCCTTCCGAGTGGCTAAAGTGTAACCGCGAGAGACCGAATCGCCAATGAGTAGGATGCGTGGCAGCTTTGCATCATCCTTCACGTAATCCCAGGCAGTGACTCGTCCTTTCAGTTTATCGGCTTGATAAAGTGGCAGGTAAAAACCAGTGCCTAGATTCTGCTCCAGCACGGTTTCCCAAGCTTGCTGCTCGGGTGAGAGCGTGGCCTTCCATTGCGTGAATTTCTCTGCCGTGACTTTATTTGCGGCTGCTTTTTTCGCCGCTGCTTCTTTGGCGTTCGTTGGCTCCAGGGCTTGGAGATGCAGAGTGAAAAAGGGAAGTAGAACTAGAAGACGGAAGATCATGGATCTGAGTTTACGGGGCGGATGTGGGCTCTCTTGCGCAAGCCCAGTAGGCCTCGCGCGCCAAGAGATTTGTAATGGAGTTCAGTGAGCTAGGCGTGATGCTTCATTCCACGAGCTCCATCAAGCGTGCGCCTTCGACGCGGACGACCCAGTTTTCGATGTTCTTGATCTGCTCACTGGATTCGTCGTATTGGCGTTCGACACGGCATTGGATGACGGTGTCGGCGTGCTGGAACATGGTGGGCAGGCGATCTTCGGGGAAGGCCATGATGAGTTGTAGGCCGAAATTACTGGCCAGGGCAAGGCAATCATCGATGCGGTCGCCACTCAGCTTGCTGAAGGCTTCGTCCATGACAACAAGACCAAGATTCTGTGGGTCCTCTCTGCGTCCAAGGTCATAGACGCGACGGAAGGCGGCAAGAGTGGCTACAAAGAACGGGGCTTGGTTTTCACCACCGCTTTGCTTCTTGGCGCTTTTGTTCAGGCTGATGGCGGCGGCATCACTGCGACCTGCGGGTTTGGCCTCAATGTCCCAGTGATGGTAAAAGCGGTAATCGAGTGCGCGTTGATGACGTTTGTCTTCAGGATTATCGGCAGCATCAATGGCGGCCATGAGTTCGGTTTTGGCCCGCTCAATGTCTTCCTGACCGCTGGTATTGAACAGTTCCATTTCAGCGCCACTCGGTAGGCCTTTTTCGACCAAGGTCCAAATGGCTGTGTGGGCCTTGTCGGCACGGCTTGTGAGTTGATAGCGCCAGCCGCCGATCTCATGGTCCATAGCGCGATTGAGTTCACGCTTGGTGCGGTCGGCTTCAGCCAGTTTTTCACGCAGGACATCCAGCACCTGATGCTGTAGGCGGTCCTCCCATTCTAGGCGGGCTTTTTCGGCCTCTTCTTTGAATCGTTCAAGTTCGTGGGTCTCCAGATCAAGACGGCGTTTTTCATAGCTGTCGTTGTCTTCGTCCAGCAAATCCAAAGCTTCGGAGAGTTCCGGGTGATTGGGACTCGCAACGAGATCTCGGCGCTCATCGTCTCTGTGGCGGCGTGATTCAGCGGCCTTGGTCTCTAGGTGAATGGACATGGCCACCGCCATTTCTGCGGCTTTGCGCCAAGATTTGGTTTGAACATGAGCGGCGTTAAGGCGCTCTGCGATGTCCGCCTCAGCATACTCGGTGACTCGTGCTCGGGAGGTTTGGCGGTTGAGCCGTGTTTGCTCTTCCTGCTCAGTATAAGCTGTGATGGCGTCGATCTGTTCGCGTTCGAATTGCTGGAAACCGGACATCCGTTCATCGAGCCTGATGAGGCGTTCCTTCACGCCTTCGTAGGTGTTTTCGAGTGCGTTTAGATTCTGAATGGCATGGATCTGCTCAGGTGTGGCGAGCAATTCATAGGTGTTGTCGAGTTCCTCAGATTCTTTTCTGAGGCGTGGCATCTGGGACAGATTTTCACAGCCTTCTGGCTCGTGGAAATCATGAAGCTGCCACTCACGGGCACGATTTAAAAAGGTGCGCCAGTCGTCACGCTCACGCTTGGTTGCGGAGAGCTGGGATTCTGTCTCCCGCAGTTCCTGTTCGCGAAGATCACGGAGACGGCGAAGACCTTCTTCACCGAGCGTTAATTCTTTCTCAGGGTTAAGGCGTGCGCGGCGTGGTGGATCTTTAAACCAGCCATCCAGCGAGAGCGCGCGCTCATGATGGTCAAGTTGGCTGGTCTTTTTGACTGGCATCACATCGCCAAGAACGAGATCAATCCAGCGCTGAGCATCGGCATTTTTGGTTTCTAAAAAATCACGCAGAGAGCCTTTGATGATGCTGGGTGCTTTGGCAGCAAGCTCTTCAGGATTGATCAGTGTTTCACTGGAACTGGGTGCTTTCAGGGAGACCTCCCAAGCAGCGCGGAAATCTTCCGGTAGGACAGCTTGCCGATTGGCGCCGATGAGAGATTCCAGCAGTGGCCACCAGGTTTCAGCTTCAGGTTTTACCTCAATGACACGTCCCAGAGCGACTGCGCGCTGGCCACGGGCTTTGAGTGTGTTTAAAAGAGGAGCAGCGGCGGCATTTCCCTCGCGCAATTGATCGAGGTCCCGCCTCAGACTGGCTGTGCGGGCATCGAGTTCTGAGACTAGGTTTTCGAGGGGGCGCAGGCGTTCTTCGGCATCGCCACGGAGGGTATGATAGACATCGACGAGTCGATTGCCTGCATCTAGCCCTTTGGACTCATCATGACCACGCATGGTGGAGAGTTCCTTTGCCGCGTTATCTGGGATGCGCAGGCCGAGGATGCTGGCGTGCTTGAGCCAATCTTCCCATTGGCGGACCCGATCGCGGAGATACTCGCGCGCTTCCCTGGCGGTTTCATGCAGTTGCTTGAGTTCCTTTTCCAACTCACGGCGTCGGCTGCGGTTGAGTTCTAAAATACTGCCTTTGTCACCCAGCGCAGCACGTGCAGATTCGACCTGATGACGTAGCTCTTCACGTTCATTGACAGCCCCTTCATAGGCTGCCCGATTCTCGACATGTTCACTGCGCTTTTCTTCAAGCTTGGCGCGGCGTGTGTTTAGGTTGTCCAGTGCCTCTTCGTGCTTCAGGGCATCGGAAAGATGAGCGTAGAGGGCTGACTCTCGGCGTGCTTCTAGCCACGCTTTGTGCTGAATAGCGATGCGCGTGAGCCTTGCCAATTGGTCATGCATTTTGTTCAGCCGCTCCTGTGCGCGGCGATGAGCATCCACACTCGCTTTCACCGCGCGGACATCTGGCATGCCGGGCTCCAGGAGGAATTCACGGACAAATCTTTCGAAGTTGCTTTCTGGCTCAAAGGCCATGGCGCGAGGTAGCGTCTTGGCCATTTGCTCAGGATCAAAGCCGAGGTGCGAGCGCAGGGCCATTTCATCGAGATACGTTTTTTGTCGATCCCAGGCATCACCTTCCATGTCCCGTTTGAGATGAGTGCGGAATTCATCTTCGGGAATAAAAAGCATGGCTTCAGGTCCACCTTCTTCACGCAAAAAATCGGACCATTCGAGACGGCTGCCGGTGCGAAACCAAATGGTGCTTGGTTTGGCAGTGGGGCTTTCGTATTCGATCCGGGCGCCCCAGGTTTCACGGCGTGGCTCAGTTTGACCTGGCTGCAAAGGCCAGCTGAATTCAAGTGCAGCTAGGGTCACACTACTCGGGCGCAGGTAGCGCTCCTGGCCGTCGCGTCCGGTGGTATTCGTGTCACAAAGGCAGTAACCGCGCAGGGAGCGTCCACTGCCTGCACCCGCGGCAGCTTTGTTAAACTTGCTCTGTGCTTCCCCCAGCATGACGAACTGAATGAGATCGAGTAGGGCACTTTTTCCAGAGCCGTTGGCACCCGTGATGAGCGTCAGTCCAGCGACGTCGATGAACTGACGGTAGCCATACCAGTTAACGGCTAAAATGCGGCTTAGAGAGATACGTTCACTCATACTTCGGTGTCCTCCTCGGCATTGATCTGAGGCTGGAATTGGTCCACTTTGGATTGCCAAGCAGAGATGTCATCAAAAGGGATGATTCGGGCGAGGCTGGCTAAGATTTCGATTTGCATTTCTCCGAGCTGTGTCATGCCATCAGGCTTGGCGGTGCGGATGAGGCGATGGCGCTTGATCCGTGCGAGGATGGACTCGATATGGGATTTTTCGGGTGGCTCGATTTTATCAAAATAGACTTTCAAGGCCGCCCAAAGTTGATCGACAGTGATGATCACCGCCTGCTGGAGTCCGCTGCTGCGTTCATCATCAAAGAGACGCCACAATGCAAGCAGCACGAGAGTCTCGTCTTTATCAAAACGGGCTAAGAGCAGACAGGATTCCGTACGCGGACGGGCCTGAAGGAGAGAGTTTTCATCATCGACAATCAGTTCCAGAGCAAGTGGTGCCAAGTAATCCTCGAGGTGGGATCGATAGTGATCCCGAGCTAGTAGGAAGAGATCGCGGCCACTGCCTTCGTCTCCGAGCAGCACACCACGACCAAGGAGCTCCGCCAGCACCTCGCGCAGCGGGGCGCGATCGGATTCCGGCACATCACTCCAAAAGCGTGGCCAAAGGGGGTCGAGGGAGTTTTGGGAGGACATGTCGGATGGAGTACGTGACTAGCTGAAGCTTAGTCGAGAGAGGTGATATTGGCTTTGATTTCTTCAAGAACATGGCGTGTGCCGTGGATGTCGCACCAGCGTTCAATGTATAGCCAATCGAGGTTGGGAAACTGGATCTCGATCATTTGTTCCACATCGATGATGTCTTGAGGTCTGCTCCAGCGTAATTTTTGGATGATCATATCTTCAGCAGTCGGTGTCCATGATCTCCGCTGACAGAAGGACAAAATGGATTCAAAGCGTCGATGCCACATTTCAAGGTGATGCGGATCTTTGCTGAGAATGAAGAGTTCTACGTCAAAGGCAGAAGTGCGGTGAGAGAGAATGAAGCGCCGTGTGCCTGTCAGGCTTTCTAAATAAACCTGAGGGTCCAACTCAAAATGGGCATCAATAGCGGACAAAAAAAGGGTGAACTCAGGTTCATGAATTTTGATGACAAGGTCGAAATCTTTCGTGGCGCGAGGTATCGAATAATTCATGCATGCCACTGACCCGCCGACCATGTATGGAATCTCTGCTAGATCGAGCTGATCCAGAATATATAAAACAGATTCACTTTGTTTCATGTGCGGGATTTATGGGCATCAAAATACCTATTCTGGAACGCCGACGTATCTTTGATAAACGGTCACGAAGAATGCGGGTGATGGTGGCCTGATCTGCTTTCGGTTGCTCATTCCTGATGCCGTTTTCCATGGTCTCGTAGGCGAAGTCAATCATGTCTAAAGCCGCCTCCATTCGTTGATCAGGGGTCATCGCTTGAGCACGGCGAATCTTGTCGCGATGAATGGCTTCAACCATCGGACGAAGTTCAGATGCTACGTTATTGAATCTCATTTCTGAACTGATTCTATTCGGCTGTGTCTTTTTGCCAAGCTCAGAAAGCGATTACCTTTCACGGATGACCGTGATGCGTTCCACACGATGGCCGGCATGGAGGTCGAGCGGGATTTTTTCAGGCTGCAAGCCATGGGTTCGGCGCAGTCCTTCCACCCGCCAGCGGACGCGTTTACTGGCTAAAATAGGCGCTTGTTCATAGGCAATGGCGGCGAGCAGATCCAGGAGGTCATCGGCAGTTTCCAAAACAATGTCTTGGCTGCTGGCTGAGTCACCTTGATTGGGCAGTAGCTTGGCCACCAGCCTGGCTGCGCGCTGAGGTGTTAGAGCTAGGCTTTGACGTTCTTTCCAGGCGGCTAATACCTCGTCTTCTGTCTGCTTTTGAGTACTGCTGATGCCAAAGGTCAGGTCGGCTGGGGTCTTGGTGCGCCGTGGATTGTGCAGAGAATCAGAACCGAAAAAGAATCGTGTCTCAAGGCATAGGGGCGAGAAGTCAGGAGACTTGTTGCGCAGCCCTGAAAACCTTGTGTTGGCATGACTGATGTTGGTGGTGTCACAGTAAGCCTTCACCAGCTCTGGGCGTCGGCCACGAAGCTCCGTTTGATAGCGATAGCGCTGCTGGGAGAGACGATTAAAGGCAGCAATGCGTAAGTCGATCGCATCTGCACGGCGTTTTAGTCCAGCTAGGTCACGCTGTAAGCCTGTGAGCGCGAGTATTGCCCGGTCATAGGCGTCACGTTCGGTATAGCCATAATGCTCGCGCAGACCTTCGGCGAGTCGTTCACGCAGCAGGGGGTCGTCCTGATGTTCAGCGATGCGTGTGCGGACTGACTCGATCCGAGAAAGTAGGCCTCCGCGGCGAAGGGCGTCGTAGCAGACCATGTGCTGGCCTTGGCTAAACTCACTGTACATCAGATGAAGGGTGTCGGCTGGCGACTCGCTTTGACGCTGGCGTAGCTCAAAGCCTGAGATAAGTTTTTCGACCGCATGCAGCTGCTCAATAGCGTGCCCCAGGCGCTGAGCCAAGTCAGTCAGCGTAGATCGCACTTCATCTGGTGTGCGCAGTTGAGGGTCGAGAACGTTTCGTTCTTCGAGTGTCTGGCAAAGGCCGCGAAGAGTGTCAGCGAAGGTTTTTAGTTCCGCCACCTGATCTTCTGCCAAGTCGCGTAACATGCGTATGAGTGGGCGCAGTCCGGGAGAAATGACGGCCCAGCGCTCATGCAGGCCGAGCGTCTGATCTTCCAGCCAACCGGCGGCAAGCAGGCGATTAAAAAACTGCCCTGCTCGCATCCGTGCGTCCCTGAGAGCGGCACCTTCATCATCGGCAAGTAAGGAAAGGGGATGCAGTGCCAAGACTTCGCGGATGAGCTCAATGGCTTCCTTTTGGGTTAGCCTGCCAGATTCACCGGCTTCTTCAATCAGGCGATCCGCGCAGTCCACATACACAGGAGCAGAGGGCCGGGCCAGTGGGCGGAAAAACTCCGCGCCGACGCTGCGACTGAGGCGGGAGGAAAGGGCTAACGAAGACATTTCTGCATAGAGCCGATAATGAGCCTCCTCGTCAAGCAATCTGCATGAAATCCCAAGATGCGCGGTGCTATTTTTGCGTACTGGACCATGATACTGTTATGAATCTGCCTCAAACATTCTCCATTACTGGCCTGAGTTGCCAATCCTGCGTAGCAAAGGTTAAGGCGCGGATCTTGGAAAGAGCAGGTGTTTTGGAGGCGGAGGTGACACTGAGGCCACCAGTTGTTAAGGTGACAGCAGAAGAAGTCTTTTCAGTGGAGTCGATGAACGACTGGTTGGCTCCGCTGGTGAAGTATCAGGTCCAAGCTATGAGCGCTTCGTCTCTGCCTGACAAGAGTGCACAGACTTATCGGCCGCTTTTGATCTTGCTGGCTTATTTACTGGTTTTGAGCGCCATCTTGGGCTGGCCGCATTGGCAGGGCATGATGCGTTTTTTCATGGGTGGCTTTTTCCTGGCCTTCTCGTTTTTTAAGATGTTGGACTTGCGCGGTTTTGCCTCAGCTTACCGGAGCTATGATTTGATTGCCAAAGCGCTGCCCTCTTATGGGTTTGTGTATCCATTTATCGAGCTTGTGCTCGGGCTGAGCTACATGGCGGATATATGGCCTCTTGAAACGAATGCTTTCACAGCCGTGGTTATGGCGATAAGTCTCGTCGGCGTTGTAAAGGTGGTTCTGTCACGACAGGCGATCCGCTGTGCCTGCCTGGGCACGGTTTTTAATCTGCCCATGTCCACGGTGACGATCATTGAGGATGGATTGATGCTAGGAATGGCCGTTTTGGCGTTGATCTTGCCGCATTGATCTTCAGGCGGTGTTTGCAAAGCGCGGATGACGCGGCAATGTCTCCGAGTCTCCATGCTGCGATTTATTCGGAATGTCATCAAGCTCATCATGGCCAGCGGAATGCTGGCTGGGTTGATCTATGTCAGCACAGATACCTTTGGGAAGTCGTGGCGCACTTTTTTGATTCAAGAATTGGCGCAGCGTGGTTTGTATCTGGATTTCAGTCGGCTGATTTTGAATCCTCTGGGTGGGATCATTGCGCAGAATGTGCAAGTGTTTGCGGACGCGGATCGGAAGCAGGTTCTCGTGGCGATGGATCATTTGAATCTGGACTTTGATATGGGGCAGTTGTTGGAGAAGAAGTTCGTTCTAGAGGCACTGGAATTGAGCCATACCAATGTGACGCTGCCGATCGATCCTGAATCCGATGCGCCAACGGTCATTGAGATCGAAGACCTCAGCGCTCGGGCCTATCTAAGCGATGGTCGATTAGAATTGCAGGAAGCTGAGGGCACACTTTCTGGAATTGTCTTGAGCTTGAGTGGTGAGCTTTTATTGCCAGCCAATAGGACGGAAGCTGAACAACCCGCAGAACCTAAACAAACACCCATGCAACGAGTGGAGGGCTTGCGTGAGCATCAGGTCCGCATTCGCCGTGGATTGGATTGGTTGAAGCGCTTTCAGTTTGCTAAAGCTCCACGGATTAATCTGGAGCTTCATGGATCTCTGGACCGGTTGACCGAGATGACAGCGCATCTTTTTTTTGAGGCCAATGGACTCACTTATCAAGGCTATAGCTGTGAGGAGTTGCGCGCCGATTTGGATTACAATGCAGGCTTTGTGGATTTATCCCGCTTTCATCTCAAAGATCGTCTGGGTGAGCTCAATGCCAGTGCTACCTGGATGATGGGGGCTGAAGATTTACGCTTTCATCTGACCTCTAGTGCGGATCTGCCTGGTTTAGCGGAGGCCTTTTTAAACAGTGATAATTTGCGGGAGATTGTGTTTTATGAACCACCCAATTTGGCGCTAGAAGGTGTTTGGCATATTGGCGGGCCCTTTTCCAGCCACCGGCGTCCTGTGAAGGTCACTGGACAGTTGGAATGCGGACGTTTCAGCACTCGTGGAACGGTTTTTGACGGAGTGAAGGCCAGTATTGGCGTGGCACCAGAAGGCGTTTATATCCGTGATTTAGTGTTACGCCATGAAACGGGAACCTTGGCTGCTCAAACGATGGTGCATGAGGTGGACGGTTGTCGTTATCAGATCGTGGCACGCATGGATCCTAATGCCTTTGTGCCCTTTGCGAAGATGCAAAAGACACGGGAAATCATTCAACGTTTTCAATTTAGCCCAGAGTCTTCGATTCATTTTGAACTCAATGGGGTAGGACCTGAGCCGGACCCCCAGAAATGTCTCAATACTGGCCGAGGGGATTTAAGGCGCTTCAAGTATCGGGGGGTCGAGCTAGATGAATTTCAGGCAGATGTGGAGTTTCAGGGGCCGATTCAGCATTATCGGAATTTGAAGATCAAACGACCTGAAGGCGTGGGTGAAGCCGTGCATGTGCATGTAGATGACGAGCAGAAGTGGGTCATCTTGGATGGCGTCAAAACCAGCCTGGATCCTGTGGCCATTGTGGGTGTCTTTGCGCCTAAAACTGCCGATATCATTTCGCGTTATCGTTTGCCAAATACGACCTCTGCGGAGGTGGATGGCACGGTTTATTATCGTGTGCCTGATAAGAATGATCTGCGGGTGAAGTTTCACCATGCGACAGGAACAGGTCGCTATGTTTTATTTGGTGACGACTATTTGATTAGCTCTCCCAAAGGGGATCTGACCTTCAAGGGGTCCAAGATGAATTTTGAGGTTAGCGGCCAAGTGCATGGTGGCCCAATGTTGGCCAAAGGCACGGTGGATTTGCGGCCGGAGAGTGGAGATTTTGATGTGATCTTGAAGGCGGCTAAGTTCCCTTATGAGGCTTTTGGTAAAAAGCTGCCCTTTGAGAATCTTTTAGCCGATGTTCGGGATGCTGGTAAGGGCATTAAATTTGATATCACCTCGAATTTGCTGGGAGGCGGATTTGAGCTCAACGGCGTTGTCGGTGCAGGTGGTCGTTCTCAGGAGTTCTCAGGTAATATGAATGTGAAGAGCGTGAGTTTGCCGAGGTTTGCCCAAATTTACTCGAAAAACAATGATACAGAGGGGGACATGACGGGTCACTTTAAGTTTACTGGAAGGCTCAATGATTGGCCTGCCTTAAAGGGCGGTGGAGCATTGACGATTTTAAATGGGAATCTTTATTCGGTCCCCATCGTGGGGGTTCTGGCACCGCTTCTGGGTACTGTTCTGCCCAAGCAGATCGCTGGTTACAATGTGGCTAAAGAAGCGGACTGTACTTTTAGAGTGGCTGACGGTTTTGTGATGACGGAGGATTTTGAGGCACTGACGAGCACGTTTAAAATTTTACTCAGCGGGAAGATCGACTTCATCCATGATGTCGTGGACCTAGTCGCACAGGTGCGTGTGCGCGGGTTGCCGGGTATCGTTTTTCTGCCATTCAGTGAGCTGTTGCAATATCATGGTGATGGCTCGTTTTCAGATCCTAAATGGACGGCAATGGTGTTGAAGGGCGGTTCTGGAGCTTCCAAACAGATCCGAGAGGCTCCGAGTGCAGAGGCAAAAGCAGAGGCTGAACGCATTGCTGAGGAGTCCGCGAAGACGCTGCTTCCATTGCTGAAAAAGATGATTCCGCCGATGTTTAATCGTCCTGGAGGAAGGTGATTTTGGCAGCCGTTTAAAAAAGTCCGAATAAAACTCGGGGATAGGCTGTCCATAGGTCTGCACTCAATCGTGCAGCCATGAAAAACAATTCTCCTTCCTCCTCGGTTCTCGAATCTTTGGAATCTCGCTTAGCTCCTGCTGGCATCGTCACTCTCAATCTCTCAGGCGGCGTTTTGTCGCTCACGGGTGACGCTTTGAATAATGACCTTCAGATCACCGAATCAGGGGGTGACTGGACGATTGCTTCTCAATCGGGCGGAAGCACTCAATTCAGCATGAATGGCGGACCTCTCCTTCCTAGCATCACTTTTGCAGCCCCCGCCTCTCTAAGTGCTAACTTGGGTGCAGGTAATGACGATGTCCTGATCTCTCAGGCCATCTTACCTGGGACCGTTAGCATCGACGGTGGTGAAGGCAACGATGCGGTGGACCTTACGGGTACGAGCATAAACGGTATGGCCTCAGTGCGTCTTGGTAATGGCAGCGATTACTTCACCGCTGGCGGTAATCTGTTCTTTGGTAAAGGCCTATCAGTCGATCTAGGTGCGGGTCAAAACACCTTTGATTTGAATGCCCGTTCCTTGATCTCCAATGGCAGTATTAGCGCCATTGCTGGCGGCTCAGCGATTGATAAACAAACTTTCATCCTAGCAGCTGAAGTCGCTGATGTGAAGGGTAGCGTCACGCTACGGACGAGCACGACGAGCGCGACCGAATTTGAAATCGGCGCAGCAGGCGACGATAGCCTGCGTGTTAGTGGTGGACTGGCTCTCATCTCCGGTTCAGGTGACGATAAAGTGACACTTGCTGGTAACGTCGAAACACTGGGAACGCTCAGCATGAATCTTGGCCATGGCAGCAATGCTGTGCTGAGCGCTAACGCTGCGTTGATTAAAGCCAATGCTATCAGTTATGTGGGTGGTAGTCAGCTGGACAGCGTGAGCTTTGCCAACCAGGTGCTGCAAGTCGCTGGTAATCTTAGCTTTAATGGAGGAGCTGGCACTAATTTGCTGGATCTCAATCCAGCCTCAGCCATCCGTGTGGGGGGATCGGTTAGCTATGTCGGCACCAGTGGCAATGACACCCTGCTCGTAGATACAGCCAGCGCCAACATTGGAGGTTCTATCAATATGAGCGCTAGCAGTGGGAATAACAGCCTTGGTTTAAATGCAGTCAATGCGACCGTGGGTTCAGTGGCCTTTTCAGCAGCTTCGGGTAACGACATCGTGGATGTCGGTCAGCATCAGGGTGACTCCAGCCTTGTGTCAGTGCGTGGTAACGTCACCGTGAATGCAGGCACTGGCAGTGCAGATGTCATGGTTCGGGATGCGGACATCTATGGCAATCTGACCGTGAATACAGCTGTGCAGTTTGGTGGTATCGACACCGTGCGACTGATCGATAGCGACTTCCGTGGCAATGTCGGTATCAACCTCACTGGTGCTGCTGATAGTGATGTGGTTGTTCGTGACGGCATTTTTAATCGTGCCGTTACGATTAACACAGGGGCTGGTGACGACTACGTTGCCTTTGACATCGACACCCAAGTTTCCTCCATCTACAGCGCTTTTGATGGCTACGTGCGGATCAATCTGGGAGCCGGTAATGACATCTTTGCCGCTGGATCTACGCCAACCGTAGCCACCGTTGGAAATGACTTCAATAGCTATGTGGATGTGAATGGCGGCACGGGCTATGACCGCGCTTACTTCATGCATGCGGGTTACAACAACGGGTTCAATGGACCACTCCCTTGGACCTACAGTGTCGAAGAGGCTTACTAAGCTCTTTTGAAAACTGGCGCGGAGGCGGATCTCGTGCTCCCATAGCGTGAGATGCCGCCTTCCTTCGTACTTTCTCCAGAACCAATTCCAGATCTCACGCCTGCTTTTTCAGTAGGGCAGGGGGCCGAGGTCAGGTTTCTCGGAATGGTTCGAGGAATCGAAGACGATCGCTCTATTTCAGGCATCGATTACAGCGCTTACCAGCCGATGGCGGAAAAAATGCTGGCCGAGTTGATTGGCACCGGGCGTTCGGCGCATGGCCCCCACGAGGTCTTTATTCAGCATCGGCTGGGTTTTGTAGCCGCCGAGGAGCCGTCCATCCTTATTCGCGTTCGCACCAAGCACAGCGCGGCCGCTTTTGACCTCTGTCGTTGGTATTTGCAGGAGGTGAAGACCAAGGTTCCGATCTGGAAGCGGCCTGTTTTTGTTTCCTAGATCGCTCAGCGGAATGGCCTGATTTTCAGGCGGAATTGACTGACCCAACAAAAAGCGGCTGCAAAGTTGCCCAGTTCATGCTACAGCCGTCGCCCCCATGCTGAATCTTCGCGCTGTTACCAAGACCTTCAATGCCCGCACGCTCTTTACCGGAGCTACCATGACCGTAAATTACGCGGAACGTGTCGCCCTAGTCGGGCCAAATGGGGCTGGTAAATCCACGCTTTTCTCCCTGATTCTCAAACAAGATGAACCCGATGCCGGCGAAGTCGTGCGGGATGAGTGGACCACTCTGGGCTACCTTCCTCAGGAAAGTGAACCTGTCGGAGAAGAAACCATCCTTGATGTAGCTACCGGTAAAGCTGGCGAGATTGAGCGCCTGGAAGTCGTCTTGCGCGACTACGAGGCCAAGGGTGATGTGGCCTCTCCCGAATACAATGAGGCTCATGCTAAGCATGATGCTCTCAATGACCCCCAGGCGGAGGCTAAGGCCAAGAAAATCTTGAAGGGCTTCGGCTTCAAAGAGAGCGATTTTAACAAACCGGCGCGTGAGTATTCGGGCGGCTGGGTCATGCGCGCGCACTTGGCTCAGTTGCTTGTAGTCGAGCCTGATCTGCTCCTTCTGGATGAGCCGACCAATCACCTCGATCTGCTTTCCCTCATGTGGTTTAAAAACTACCTGAAAAACTATCCGGGTGCCATCCTACTCATATCCCATGACCGTGATTTCATGGATGAACTCATCGAGACCGTCTATGAGATCGAAGAAAGCAAGCTCGTACAATATCAAGGCAATTACACCAGCTACCTGAAGCAAAAAGAAGAGAACTACGACCGCGCCTATCAATCCTGGAAGAATCAGCAAAAAGAGATCGAGCACATTCAGGAGTTCATCGACCGCTTCCGTTCCGTCGCATCCAAATCTGCCCAAGCTCAGAGCCGCGAGCGCCAGTTGGAAAAGATGGACAAGTTGGATAAGCCCCGCCCGCTGCGCAAAGCCTTCCGCTTTAACTTCCCCCAGCCACAGCGCAGTGGTCAGCGCGTCATCGCACTCACGGATATCTATCAGGCCTATGGTGAAAAGAAGATCTATCAGGGCCTGGATCTGGAGATCGAAAAAGGCGAGCGTACCGTCCTAGTCGGCCCGAATGGTGCCGGTAAATCCACCTTGATCAAGATCATGGCCGGTGTCGTGCCATTTCAGAAAGGCGATCGCAAATTTGGCACCAATGTGAAGATGGGCTACTTCTCCCAGCATCGCAGTGACACTCTTGATCCTGAATGCACGATTTTGGAAGAATTGAAGCGCTGCGCCCCCGAGCTTCGAGAGGACGATGCGCGCAGCATCCTCGGCAGCTTCCTTTTCAAACGTGAAGACGTGCATAAGCGCTGCAAAATCCTCAGTGGAGGCGAAAAGAGCCGACTCAATCTGGTGAAGTTCCTCGTCGATCCACCCAACCTATTGCTCATGGATGAGCCGACGACGCATCTTGATATTTGGGCCATCGAAGGTCTCATCCTTGCGCTGCAAAAGTTTGAAGGAACGCTCGTCTTCATTTCCCATGACGTGCATTTCATCCGTAGCATCGCCACCAAGGTCTTACACATCAGCAGTGGCGTCGTCACCCCTTACAGCGGTGGCTACGATTACTATCTGGAAAAGACCGGTGCCGAGGAGAATGCACGCGCTGCGGTGATCGCAGAATAGTCGCTATTTCAGGCTGCATCTCAGGCTTGCATCGTGAGGTGTTTTGTCTGTGAATGCAGCTATGCCTGCTCTAAAGGAGATCGAGATTCCTATCGCCACCATCCGTGGTCAGAGAGTTCTTTTGGACTCAGATCTGGCGGCGTTATATGGCGTCAGCACAGGACGCTTCAATGAGGCCGTGTCTAGAAACATGAAACGTTTCCCAGAGGATTTTGCCTTTTCTCTTTCACCAGATGAGGTTCTCTTATTGATATCGCAAAATGCGATATCAAAACCAGCGCGAGGTGGACGCACAAAGCCACCCCGAGTTTTCACTGAGCACGGTGCCCTCATGGCAGCCTCCATTTTAAATAGTGAAAGAGCCATCTCCATGAGTGTGTACATTATTCGTGCCTTTGTGGAGATTCGGGAAAAGTTGGCCGCTAACTCGACCATCTTGAAGCGACTCGCTGAGATTGATCACACGCTCCTCATCCATGATGCCTCACTCCGAGATATTTACCAAAAATTGAAACCCCTGATTGATCCACCCGCAGCTCCAGCAGCACCGAAGCGTCAGATCGGTTTCCGAGCCTAATTCCCTGTCATGAATCCTGTTCTCCACGATCGTCTCCAGTTCAATACGCGTCGCCAGTTCATCACTGGGGCAGGGCAGTTCAGTCTCGGTGCCATCGCCATGCAGGCGATGCAGGCCGAGGCTGCGACTAAATCTGACAATCCGCTCGCTCCCAAGCACCCACTGACAGCAGCCAAGGCAAAGCGTGTGATCTATCTGCACATGTCCGGTGCCCCGCCGCACTTGGATCTTTTTGATTATAAGCCTGAGCTAGTAAAGCGGAACGGACAGGACTGTCCCGATAGCGTGTTAAAGGGGCGCAAATTTGCCTTCACCACCGGTGTGCCAAAACTCATGGGCACGCCACGTACCTTCAAGCAATACGGTAAGGCAGGCATGTGGATGAGTGATGCCTGCCCAAACTTTCATGGCATCGCGGATGACATCACCATGGTGCGCTCCATGTACACGGATCAGTTCAATCACGCGCCTGCCGAGCTGCTGCTTTTCACTGGGCACATTCGCCAAGGTCGCCCATCCATGGGCTCGTGGGCCACGTATGGTCTTGGCACGGAAAACCAGGATCTTCCTGGATTTGTCGCGCTCATTTCCAGTGGCACACAGCCGAGTGGTGGTCAGGCTTGCTGGGGCAGTGGATTCATTCCTAGCGTGTATCAGGGCGTGCAATGCCGCAGTAAAGGTGACCCCGTTTTGTATGCCAATAATCCAGCGGGCATGAGCCGTGATCTGCGTCGCAAAACATTAGATGCGCTCAAAGAGATCAATGAAATCCAAGCTGCTGAACTTGGCAATCCAGAGACTGTCACGCGTATCTCTCAGTATGAGCTTGCCTTCCGTATGCAGACGAGTGTTCCGGATGTCATGGATATCTCCAAGGAACCCGCCAAAGTGCTCGAAGACTATGGCGCTAAGCCCGGCGAATCCAGCTTTGCTAATAACTGCCTGTTAGCGCGCCGACTCATTGAGCAGGGCGTGCGCTTTGTGAATCTTTTTGACTGGGGCTGGGACTTTCACGGTACCTCTGCTGACAATGGGATCACGGATGGTTTAACCAAAAAAATGGCCTCAACAGACAAGCCTGTCGCCGCACTTATCAAAGACCTTAAGCAGCGCGGATTGCTTGAAGATACCCTTGTCATCTGGGGTGGCGAGTTTGGCCGCACGCCTTTCCGTGAAGGTCGCACAGCCGCTAGCAAGATTCTAGGGCGGGATCACTACCCCGATTGCTACACACTCTTCATGGCAGGCGGTGGCGTGAAATCTGGATACGACTACGGCAGCACGGATGAACTAGGCTTTCACATCGCTGAAAATAAAGTCCACGTTCATGACTTCCAAGCCACCATCATGCACCTGCTCGGCTTTGACCATGAACGTCTCACCTATCGCTTTCAGGGCCGTAATTACCGACTCACTGACATCCACGGTCATGTGGTGAAAGAGCTTTGTGCATAAATTTCGGGGATATGAACCGTCGTCACTTTCTACAGACCTCTGTTGGGGCTGCGCTCTCTTCTTGCTCGGACGTGAGTAGGCCAGATTCGCTGATCATAGATACCCATCAGCATCTTTGGGATCGGAGCGTGCTTAATCCGCCCTGGGTGGCGGGGGCTCCGGAAGTTTTGAATCATGACTTTGTAACTGCAGACTATTTGAAGGCAACGGTTGGCCTGAATATCAAAGCAATTTACATGGAGGTCGATGTGGCCCCAGAGGATCATATCAGAGAAGCTGATGCTTTGGTCGCTCAGTGTCTTTCTGGAAAGACACCCACCATCGCTGCGACTATCGGAGGGCGACCTGCCTCAGCCGATTTTGAGAGTTATGTGAAGCGATATGCCGGCAATGATCGGGTTAAAGGTCTGCGGCAGGTGTTGCATGGGGCCAGCACACCTCCGGGATTTTGTTTGAGTAAGGAGTTCGTTCAGGGGGTGCAAGTGCTCGGAGATAACGGTTTCAATTTCGAGATGACGATGCGTCCGACTGAACTTTTGGATGGTGTGAAGCTGATTCAGCAATGCCCTGAAACGCGTTTTGTCCTAGATCATTGCGGGAATGGAGATCCGAAAGCCTTTAATTCAAAGCTGGGTCCTGATTTGAAACCAAGTTGCACAGCAGATGAATGGAAGCGCGGTATAGATGCTGTCGCTGCGCAGCCAGGGGTGATGTGTAAAATCAGTGGCATCGCTGCTTTTGTCCCACCAGGGAAATGGCAGGCAGAAGATCTTGCTCCTGTTGTGAATCACTGTCTGGATGCTTTTGGGCCGGATCAAGTTTTCTTTGGAGGCGACTGGCCTGTTTGTCTGCTCGGTGGCCCTTTGCTCAGCTGGGTGACGGCGCTGAAGCAGATTGTTTCCTCACGCCCAATCAACGATCAACAAAAGCTTTGGTCCGAGAATGCGATTCGTTTTTATGATCTTAAAGTGTGAGGAAGTTTGGATTGGAACTTGATTCTTTTCGTCGCACTCGTTCTCTCCAATCATGACTGTGAGTTCGTCTGATTCAAACTCGACGACGCGCCGAAATTGGCTGCGTGCTTGCATGGCTATGATGCCAAGTGCGCTCGGTGGCTGCACGGGGCCTGTGGGTTCATCTCTTGCTGGGGGATCGGCTAGAAAGGCGCGGGCGCAGTGGGAGTTTCAGCACTACTTTTTGGCTTCGGGTGCGCGTTTCCGTTATCATCCCTATGGTGGTCAGGGGCGAGCATGGACGAAGGAGATGCAGCGTTTTTATGAAGCGCATCGCTACGATTCAAGGGTTGGTTATGTGGTGAAAAATTTACACACGGGTGTCTATCATGCCTTATTTCAGGCTGATCGACTCTTCATGGGAGGCTCCATGCCAAAGCCGATGATCGCTGCCATGCTGCTGGAAAAACGCGGTGGAGCACTCAGTTATGAGGAGTTCATGCATGCAGTAATGGTCTGTGATAAAAGCGTGAACTCCTCATGGATGGCGTTGCAAGCTCGACTTACGGGCACTGATGAGGCTGCGTTTGATGCCAAGTATCATCTGCCGACTTCACATGTGTTGGCCAATCAACTTTCACCGCGCTTTGTCGCAGAGTTTTATGAGCGCTGTGTCAATTACCGGTTTGATCATGGTGGCGAGTTCTTGTTAGAGGCCATGAGGCGTGATCAATATGGATTTGGCCGTCTATTCCTGCCGCGCACTGTTAGTTATGTGGGTGGGAAAACAGGCAACTGCGGCGAGTGGGATCACGAGTCTCTATTCTTCTATCATGGCAACGTGCCTTACTCGATTGTCGTCTTCACAAGTGGTGATTTCTCTCCTGGTAAAATGAACTGGCCCATCGCTGCATTGATCGGTGGACTGTTCCGCGATTATGTGGCGGTGTCGCCTAGCCGTACGATTTTGGAGGAGGTGCGTCCTGCGATCCGGTCCAGTTAAAATTGCATGACAAAGCTGTCATTAAAGTTGTGCTTACTCTGTTGTGTCGCATCCTTCTTCTATGAAATCATCTTCTATTCTTTTGTCCTTATGTCTGCTCTTTCTTGTGGGTTGTTCTGAAGGGTTCCACCCGCAATCTTTGATGACCAAGGTATTGATCCTGCCGGCCAGTGAATTTGGACCTGAGACCATGAGCGCTTCGTTGTTAGGCGCTGGTAGCCAAAGCGATTCCGTCGTGGTTCATTATGGATTGTCGCAGCGCTATCTGACTGAGAAGTATCCAGCCCATCGTTACGCGAGTGTGGTGCCAGCAATCAAACATCTGAATCAGAGCATCAAAACGATGCCCCATGATGCGGCCAACTCAGGGCTTTACACTAGATTGGTCGCTACACGCTCTCGTTTGATGGAATTCTATAATACACGTCGGGTGGCCTTTAATTCAGTGCCGCCTTTTGTTGGGCGTGGTTTCATGGCGCGTCAGGCATTGATGCCTGCGCTCGGGACGACCCGATGAGTGCCCATCTCAGTGATTATTTCCTGCACGTGGATGTCGTGCTGCTCTGTCGGGATTTCTGGCAGTATTTGCAGGTGAAAGGCCACTCCAATGAGCCTCGCGTGTATCTCTGGGTCGGAAAGCAGGCGGTCGTAATAACCGCCGCCGCGTCCCATACGTGCACCAGAAGTTTCATCAAAAGCGAGTCCTGGCACGAGAATCATATCCAGTTGGCCGATGGGGATGGTCTGATCTCCAAGAGGCTCCCAGACACCGAGATGGCCACGTTTTAAGTCTGCTTCATTCTGGACGATGACGGGCTGCAATTGTGTCCCTGAAATGGTAAAGAGTGCCGTTTTCCAACCAAGCGTCTGTAGCCAGGGTAGAAAAACGGAGATAAGATCAGGCTCACTGCGTAAGCCTCCGAAGAGGGCGATGACGCCAGGCTTTTGCCACAAATCTTTTCTGGATTGTAAATGGGTCACGAGCTGGATCGACCACGAATGAAGTGCGGCTTCGGGTGTCTCGCGCAAGCGTGACCGCATGAAACTTCTAAGGCTCTTCTTGGTCCATTCTGTGCGTGTTTCGGGCATCATCAGGCGCTCAATTTGGCTTCTGAAGTCAGAGCTGCCAAGCGTAATGAAGGAAAAACAGTGTTGTCATAAGCATCACAGGCCCTTAGCATTCAGCCGTATTGGGAAATCGCGATAATGATTCATGATGCTGCACCGGACCACGGAGGGCCTGCTTTAATAAGCCGCCCTGGCAGGATGCGCATCCCCTTTAGTCGTGGTACGAACCATGAAAATCATGTGGGGCTCCTTCCGACAGAAGGCTGGCGTAAGCGTAATTTGCAATTCATCGGGGATATTCTGATCCCCACGATCCTAGCTCCGCGAAAGCCAAAGCGGGAGATTGATGGTGTGCCTTTGGCGCAGTCTGATCAGATCGGCGTCACTTGGCTGGGTCACGCTGGCTTTTTCGGACAAATAGCAGGAGTGAATTTGATCATCGATCCTAACTGGGCGCTCTGGCATGGCCCAGTGAAGCGCATCCGCCATCCCAGTCTATGGGCCAGTGACTTACCTCCGCTTGATTTGGTTCTCATCACTCATGCGCACTTTGATCATTTGCACTTGCCTAGCTTGCGCAGGATCGCACGCGGACAGCCGATCATTGTTCCTCAAGGTGTCGGCAGTGTTGTGAAACGCTGTGGCTTTGGCCAAATCGTCGAGTTAGAGACTTGGGGGCAGGCTCAATTTAAAGATCTGAAAATCACACTGACGCCAGCTCGTCATTGGGGCGCACGCATGATTCATGACACCCATCGCGGTTTCGGTGGTTATTTGATCGAAGGTCCTGAACGCACACTATTCCACTGTGGAGATAGTTCGATGTTTGAGGGTTTTCAGGAAATAGGGCAGCGTGCTCGGATCGATGTAGCTCTGATGCCTATCGGTGCCTATGATGCACCCAGTGGTCGGCCAGTTCACATGAATCCTGAAGAGGCACTGGATGCCTTTGCTATGCTCGGTGCTGAGTACATGATTCCGATGCATCATGACACGTTTCCCCTTGGCAGTGAGCCGATTCATGAGCCTGCTGAAAGATTAGCCTATGAGGCAGCTCAGCGTCATCTTGAAGAGCGTGTCCGTATCTTGCATGAAGGTGAAACAGCGCTGTTTTAGCGGCGTTTACTTCATCATGCCCAATCGCCGCACTTTCCTCCATCAGGCCTCACTTTTCGCAGGTTCACTCGCACTCGCTCCGAGCGTGAAAGCCGCATCGAAGTCAGCCAACCCAATCTGCTTTTTCACCAAACATCTTCAAGGGCTGTCCTATGATGACATCGCCAGTCTGGGTGCTGAAATGGGTGTGAATGGCGTAGAATCTCCCATCCGTCCTAAAGGGCACATCGAGCCGGAGCAGATCGAGGTTGAGTTACCGAAGTATGTGGAAGCGCTCAAAAAGCAGGGTTTGGAGCTCACCATTCTGACCTCAGGCATCAATGAAGTTAGCAAGGAACAGCGAACCGAGGCCGTGCTTCGGACAGCAGCTCAATTGGGCGTGAAACGCTTCCGCATGCTGTATTACAAATATGATTTGAAGAAGCCAATCTGGGAGCAAGTTCAGGAACTGCGTCCAAGGATCAAAGATCTGGTCCAACTCTGCCAAGAGATCGGCATTCAACCACTGGTGCAAAATCACAGTGGAAAAGACTATGTCGCAGCCCCCATCTGGGACATCTACTCCATCATGCGGGAATATACACCTGCTCAATTGTCCTTCTGTTATGACATCTATCACGCCACGGTTGAGGGTGGCTCTCAGTGGCCTCTCAGTGCGGCCTTGACGGCAGATCATTGGGGAGCCGTTTATTTCAAAGACTTCAAGTGGGAAGGCCGGAAAGCGGAAGGTTGTCCACTCGGCCAAGGGCAGGTGAGTCCTGACTTTGTGAAGCTGGTGAAGGAGCGTGGTTTCGCAGGCCCCATCTCACTGCATGTCGAGTATCTGAAGGGTGATCCTAAATCAGCCGACGTTCTCAAAGAGTTCCGTGAAGCCCATGTTCGCGACCTGAAAGTGCTCAAGGAATGGTTGGCGTAGATTTGCCTGCGTGATGCATTTGGCTCTGACGATAGGCGGTCGGAGTCATGCCTGTGCGCTTTCGGAAGTGCTGTGTGAAAGCACTCTGATCAATGAATCCACAGCTCCTTGCGATCTCGGAGACAGATGCCGTCGAGTTCTCAAGCAGACGTGCTGCAGAAAGCACGCGAGTCTTGAGGAGAAATTCCTGCGGAGTCACCGCAAAAGCAGTCTGGAATCGCCTCTGGAGTTGGCGCACCGACTGCCCACAGGCCGTCGCGATCTCCTCAATGAGCAGCGGTTTGCTGTAATCGCGCCGCATGATTTCCACCGCTTGAGCCACCGTTTGAAACACCGGTAACTGGCGTTCGCTAGCATCCGGCCTGCGTAAAAGCCCCATCACTCCTTTTGGCCGGCCATTGAGGGCAAGGATCGGCAGCTTGGTCACCAGGAACCAGTCCGGCATCCCTTGACGATCCCACCAGAGTTCGATCCGCTCAATCAGCTTGGCCTGGCCGTTGAGTAGGTGTTTGTCGTCATCGACATAAGCCTGCGCCATGCTGCCAGGATTCAGATCAAAGTCAGTCCGTCCGATGATCTCCGCGTCATCCTTCATCTGGTAGCGATTCAGCAGGCCATGGCTTGCAAACATGAGGTGCCCCTCGGCGTCTTTGGCAAAGAAATAGACGCCAGGGATGTGGTCGAATAATCGTTGAGAAAGCAGGGTCGGCTCCAGTGTGGCAAACCATTCTGTGCGTTGAGCGCGCCAGCGAGCGATCTCGGCCTTCGTTCTTTGAGGCCGTTCGCGGGGACGTAGCAGAGTCGTATTTCGCATAGAGACACTAACATGATCTAAACTGGATCGAGTGCAATCACTGCCTCTAGTCTTGACCGCAGGCCTTTTGCCCGCTTTGACTGGGATGACATGCACTATTTCATTACTGGTACCGATACAGACGCAGGGAAAACCTATGTCACTTGTCTGCTAATTGAGGCACTTCGCCTCGCGGGGAACGATGCTGTGGGGTTTAAACCTTTTGCTTGTGGGGATCGGCGTGATCCCCTGGCGATCCAGCAGGCCAGTGGCGGGGTTTTGACAGTGGAG
Organism: Verrucomicrobiaceae bacterium; assembly: GCA_027486585.1. Lineage (GTDB taxonomy): Bacteria > Verrucomicrobiota > Verrucomicrobiia > Verrucomicrobiales > Verrucomicrobiaceae > Prosthecobacter. The sequence continues at coordinate 52,062 of JAIXOU010000110.1, forward strand.
GAGATCAATCCCGTTTTTCTAAAGGTTCCCGCTTCACCTTTTGCGGCTGCTTTATTGGAAAACACGACGGTCGATCCTGAAATAGCTCGTCAAGGTTTTTACAATCTCACGGCAAAGCACAGTCATGTGATTGTCGAAGGTGCAGGTGGCTGGGAGGTTCCATTGACCGGGAAAGAGACCATGGCCGATTTTGCTGCTACACTCGGTCTGCCAATCATTGTCGTCGTGAATAACAAATTAGGCTGCCTCAATCATACACTGCTAACGGTGAAAAACATTCAGTCGCGTGGTCTTATCTGTGCGGGTATCATCCTCAATTATGCGCATGATGAGCGGGATGCAGCCAGCATTTCTAACCGCATGGTGCTACAGCAGTATCTGGATGTGCCTGTGCTTGGTGAAGTCATGCATGGGGAAACACAGATCGACTGGCCAGACGCTCTGTCTCTGTAAAAAACCGGCGATCATCAAAATTGATCTTGTTATTCTCGGTGCTTTTTGGTGGAATTTAGACGTCGGATAACCAACCCCGACAATCCGCCCCCAACTATGAAACCGTATCTTAATCGTATCGGAGTTCGTTTGGCGTTCATCCTTGTGATGGGCGCAGGTTCAGGAGCCGTTAGAGCAGCGGATAACATCGAGAATCTCTTTCAGATGGGCCGCGCGGCCTATTACAAAGGAGATCTGGAACAGGCACATCAGCTCCTCAGCATGGTCGAGCAGCAGGCACCCAAGCATCAGGAAACGCGTATCCTACTCATGGATGTGCGCACAAAGCTGAAAGCCACCGGGAGCTCGCTGAAAAAGAAGTATGAAGGCGTCAAGATAACCAAGATCGAATTCGCGGATGTCACCGTGGAGGAGGCTCTGGATGGACTGCGAGTGCTATCCAAAAACGCATCGCAGGGAAAAATAGTGCCTAATTTCATCGTCGCAGATCAGGCGCTGAAAACCAAAACACTGTCACTTTCCCTGACCGACATCCCATTGACGCAGGCCATTGATTATGTGGCTAGAATCGCAGGGGCAAAGGCTTCGTATGATCAACATGCGGTTGTCTTTGGGCCTGCTGGCGGTTAAGTAGATATTGCAGGATTGGACCTGAGATCCGTATCCGTCCTCGACAGCGGGCCGGAATTCAGGTTCATTCTGCACCTATGATCCCTGCAGCCCCGCTTTCCATCGTGATCGGTTTTGCTCCTTTGGCTATGGAGCATTGGATTCTGCTGACCGCGCTTCTGTGTCTCGGAGCAGGAGCCGCTTGGTTTTTGCAGGAGAAAAAAATCAAACGCTTAGCAGAGGAGACTGCTGCGCAAAAAACTGAGCAGGCGAAGATTCACGCCGAGACCTTAAAGTCTCTCTCTGCCGCAACAGAGGCTGAGTCCACGGCCTTAAAGAAGCAATTGGCTCAAGGTGCAGCTGATTATCAAGTGCTGGAGGAACGCCACGAGCTTTTGCGTGAGGCTTCTCAGCGTCGAGAAGAGGAGGCAACTCGGAGGATCGACACTCTTGTTAGTGAGTTGGCTGCGACTCGCGAAATCGCTGCGCAATTAGAACCGACTCGTGCCCGCATTGGTGATCTGGAAGCAGCCCTTTCCTCTGAGCGCGGGCGTCTGAGCGCCATGGAGCAGACCGTCTTTGTTTCCAATAAACGAGCAGATGATTTTCTGCAGAGGCTGGATCAGTCTCATCGCGATCTGACCCAGCAGCGGCAGCAAGCGGAGCAGCGCGAGCGCGAGCAGCAGGCTGAAATCGCACGACTGGACCAGACCGTGAAAGCCAATGCCGTCACCGTGGAGACAGCTGAAAGCCAGATCTCTCAGGCGGTCGAAACTCTGGAATCCTACCGCCAGCAGTCAGAGACACGCATCACCAATCTCCAGCGTCAGCTTGCCGCCTCTGAGGCTAAGGCAGCCTTAGTGCAAAAAGAGTTCATGAGTGCTGTGGGAGTGCTGCCTGATAAACCTGTCCTAACCGGGCGCATGGCTCCCGCCAGTGATGATAAACGAATCACCGACCTCGAAGCCAAGCTCAATCTCGTCGAAGCCGAATCACGCAAAAAAGCCCGAGAAGACGGCTACAAGATCGCCGAACTCGAATATCGCCTGAGTGAAGCTCTGGACAAAGCGAAGGAGTAGAACCTGGAGGCCTCTTTATGATTGAATTCGTGATACTCGAATCGCCAAATCTTGACTGTAAAGATGACGGGCACCGACCTGATCATGAATCAGACTGGCAGCCGCTATATCTTACCCGCCAATGAAGTGCTGAGTCATGATGCCGATGGTAACCTGACCAGTGACGGCCACTGGATCTATACTTGGGATGCTGAAAATCGCCTGACCAGCCTGGAAGAAAAAACCAATACGCGCCAGCCACCAGGGCTGATGGTGCGCCAGCGGCTAGAGTTCCGCTATGATGCAGGCGGCGGACGCATCGCCAAAAAAGTGCTTCATGCCTCAAGGCAGGGCAGCACACAGCATTTGACGATGATCACCCAATAAGGCAAATTAGAGTCATGTCAGCTTTACTCAAAGTTCAGCCCGTCCCGCCCCCAATTCACACATGGGCACAGTACGAGCGTGAAGACGCACAAAGCGACGTGAAACTCGAATTCGCCAATGGTCAGGTTTATGCCATGGCTGGGGCCTCAAGTAATCACAACCGAATTGCAGGCAATGTCTTTGGAGAACTGCGTCAAGGTCTCAAAGGTAAGCCCTGTGAGGCTTTTGTTTCTGACATGAAGCTGAAGATCGACTTGGGACACGACCAAATGGGCTACTACCCAGACGTCATGGTCGTCTGTGATCCAGCAGACGATGACTCCAAGCACCGCACCAATCCAAAGGTGATCATCGAAGTCTTATCCAAGTCCACCCTGCGCATCGATAAAGGTGAAAAATTCTTGGCCTATCAAGCAATCTCAGGACTTGCTGCCTATATTTTGATTCATCAAGACTCCATGCGCGCCATCGTGCATCGACGCAGCAATCAATGGTGGCCAGAGATCCTGGAGGGTGAAGATGCCGTCCTCACCCTGGATGAGATCGGCATCCAACTTCATTTCCGCGACATCTACGACCGTGTGAATTGGTCCGAAGTCGAGAACTGAATCCGAGGCGATTTTAGAAGCGCCTTGGCAGAATACATCAGCCAAATCTTACGCATTTGAAGTGCTTGGAAAAGCCAATGCCGCTAAGATGCAACTTATTCTCTTGGCGCTAACTTCACAGTGGGGCTGGGCACCTCGTTGACGGTCTTTTCCCAAATGACGCTCTGCTGGGCATTGAGCACTTGAACGGTGAAGTTCTTTAGTCGGTCACTGTATTCGGCTTTATCGGTTCGATTCCAGATGATGATTTCATTGAGCATGAGTTCACGACCGAGGTTGAGCTGCCAACTTGGGTCTGACTGGTTTCCTTGAGTGTGGGTCACGCTTTTATGATCAAAGATTCCATCGGTATTCCCGTCGATGGCTAGGTCTGGTGTGCCACCCCATTCTTCACTGCTTTGAGTGGCGGTGCCTTGGGAAGCGATATTATCTGCACCGCTGAAAACTTGGACTTCGGCTAGATTGAGGATGCCTTTGCCTTTGATGAAAATCCGAATATGGCGGCCTTTGATTCCCGAAGTCTTTGCTGCTGGCGTGGCCGCGGCTGCAGGAGCTGTTTCAGCGGCTGCATCTGAAACTAACCACCATTTGTTCCAGCCTGCATTGTCGGGATAAGGTCGGAAGATCCAGAGCACACACACCAAGGTTAGCACGTTGATCAAGACGCCAATCATGCCCTTTTGGGTGATGCGTTTTTTGGTTGGTGTGGGGGCTGGTGTAGGCTTTTTGTTAGCCGATTGAATTGGTTTTGATAACGGCGCGCTTGGAGTACGTGGCGCTGCCGATCTCGGTGGGGCTACAGGTCTTGGCATGGGGCCAGAGCTGGGTCCTGCGATCAATACCCCAGTCGCAGCACCAGGCTGCATTTGTGGTGCCTCCTGAACCTGATAAACAAAGCCGCTTTGCATGGATCTCATGAGCACATCGAGCGCCTGAGCGACGGAGGCAGGACGAAGCTGTGGTGTGGTATTCAGTAGCCATGCCAGCCAATCTACAAATGGGCGCTCCAAGTCGGGGCGCATGAGGCTGAGTGAGCCCCGAAGATCGAAGGTGCTGAGATCGGCTAAGATTTCTGCGGACGAGTTCCCCTGAGCTGGGGCGGCTCCTGTGGCCAGGAAAAACAGGCTGGCGGCAGCGGTGAAGAGATCACTTTGACTGGTGAAAAATCCCCCTGCGTGAAGTTCAGGTGCACGGAACCAGAGTGTCTCTGCGGACTGGCTGTGGCGGGCTAGAGTGAGACCCCAATCCTGCACCTGAATGAATAAGCCACCACCTGGATGATCACTGAGGATCAGATTGCTGGGCTTTAAGTCGCCATGAGGCTGACGCAAATGCTCTCCGACCAGAAGTGCATTCATGAGCTGCACGGCGAGTGCTTTCACATCCGCAGAGCTGAGTTGACGTTCCTGGGGGAAAGCTCGTCCACTGATTCCTGGCATGAACTCGTAAATCAGAGCAAATTCATCTTCGGTGGGCAATAGAGTGATGAGGCCTGCAATCTGCGGATGCCTGATTTGCATCAGGGAGGGCGCTAGTTGCTGAAGCTTTTCCCGATCCAGCGGATGGGTCGCTTCATGATCTGCCAGCAAGGCTTTGATCAGGACTTTTCTTCCGGTCGCCGGTTCAGCTCCACGATAAACCTTGGCCGCAGGACCTACGGCTAGGAGCTTTTCCGGTTGGAAGTGATCGGCGAACATGAGATGAAGCTAATGTCAGGAAAAGAAGTGCCTAGTTCTGCGCACAGTCAGGACATTGACCGAAGAACTCCAGTTCATGATAGAGTTTTTTGAAGCCCGAGCTCTTGGCGATTTGCTTTTCCAAAGCCTGAACAGGGCAGGCGATGTCTAGCTTTTCAATGCGACCGCACTCATTGCAGATGAGGTAATCACTGTGTTCTCCTGGCAGGATCATGGTGTAATAAGCTGCGCGATCATGCAGGCCGAGTCTGCGGATGAGCGCGCGCTGTTCCAGTTTCATGAGCAGACGATAAACCGTGGCTTTATCTGCACCCGTATCCAGATCCTTATGCTCAGCGATGTCTGCCAGTGTGAGTGGCTGACATGCATGGATTAGGATGGAAAGCACATTCTCCAGCGCCTTCGTCCGGCGAAGACCTGACTCACGTGCCCGTTCCACAGCATCTTGCAGCAGCTTTTCAGGCTCTGGTCTGACACAGCCGGCGTGGTGATGATGATGGTGCTTACTCATGGATTGGCTGGTTCATATTTGAACTCTCAAATGGGAGCGGATGGTTGTCTTTTTTCAAATGCTGAAGCTCCAAGCCGAGTTCGCGCAAACGAAGGCTGATAAAGCCTAACTGTAAAAAGACGGGTAACATGCAAGCGAGCACAATCGGAACGATGCGCAATACGCCCATAACAATGTTTAGTGCCTTAGCGACCATTTGACACGAAAGTAATAGATGCTTTTCCTTTTTTGAGTCCATGGAAAGGATGCTTGCATCCTGAAATAAAGTGTCGGTTTGCCGAGTCACAATTTCTGAAATTCCGGTATTCACAAGGTAATATGAGATTCCTGCAAAAAAGGCAAAAAGGAGAGCGCCAATCAACGCAATCCAAAAATTCACACGCCCCCAACGGATCAGTTGATCGTCGCTCAACATTAAGATGGTTAGAAGCCAGTTGGGCATGTTTTTATTGCTCTACCTTAAAAAGATGCATGGAGGTGCCGTCTGGGTTGAGGGAGACGTAATTGTCGCTGCCGTGCCATTCGTAACTGTGGCCGTGCATGAGGTCGGTGACTCGGTAGGGCTTGCTGGCATCCAAGCCTAGGGCGTGTAGATCGACGTGAACCGTCCCTGCCACTGTGGTGTGGCCATTGAGGCTGATAATGGTCAGCAGTCGGTTCGTCCAATCGGGCGTGCTTTTGCTGTAGGCGATGAGTTGCTCGTGGTTTGTACCGTGAAAAACCAGATTGTCGTAGAGGTGCATCGCTGGGTTCTCCCGGCGGATAAGGTTGAGTCTGGCGATGAAGCCTTTGATATTGCCGGGGCCATTGTAGTCGCGGTTCTTGAGCTGGAATTTCTCCGAGTCGAGATACTCTTCTTTGCCAGGAAGAGGTGCGTTTTCACAGAGCTCATAACCTGCATACATGCCCCAGGTCGAGGAAAGCGTAGCGGCTAAAGCGGCTCTGAGGCGGAATAGGCTGGCCTGGGCGTTTTGCAGGTAAAAAGGGTGAATGTCAGGCGTGTTCGGCCAGAAGTTCCCGCGATAATACCAGCGCATTTCACCCTGAGTGAGTTCTTTGGCATACTCGGTTAGACCTGCCTTGTCCTCACGCCAGGTGAAGTAAGTGTAGCTTTGGGTAAAGCCGATCTTACCCAGCGCCTGCATCATTTTTGGTTTCGTGAAGGCTTCCGCCAAAAAGATGATGGATGGATCTTTGCGGTGAACGGCATTGATGAGTTCTTCCCAAAACGAGACGGGCTTGGTGTGGGGATTGTCCACGCGAAAAATTTTCACGCCTTTGTCCACCCAAAAGAGCACGACGTCGATCAACTCACGCCAGAGATTTTTCCAGTCGGCGCAGTGGAAGTTGATGGGATAAATGTCCTGATACTTCTTCGGCGGATTCTCAGCGTAGCGGATGCTGCCATCTGGACGCTGGTAAAACCAATCGGGATGATCCGTGACATACGGATGGTCTGGCGAGCAGTTGATGGCGAAGTCGAGAGCGATCTCTAAGCCGCGTTTGTTAGCCTCGCCGACGAGCCAGACGAAGTCATCAATCGTGCCCAAGGCTGGCTCGACATCCCGATGTCCGCCAGCCTTGGCTCCAATGGCCCAGGGACTGCCGACATCATCTGCATAGGCGATCAGCGTGTTGTTTTTTCCTTTTCGAGCCGTGGTGCCGATCGGGTGGATGGGCGGGAAATAGATCGTATCAAAACCCATGGCCTTCGCGTCATCGAGACGAGGCAGGCAGTCGCGGAAGGTGCTGTGTTTATCGGCACGACCTTCAGCACCACGCGGGAAAAATTCATACCAGGCGGAGAATCGCGCGCGTTCACGCTCGACGATGACTTTTAATGGCTCGCTGCAGGTGGAGAGACTGCGGTCCGCATAGCTATCCATTAACGTTTGAAGATCTGCGGAGAGCAGGACCTCCATGACATCCTCTGGTGGTAATGAACACAAGAGATCTGCCACGTCATCGATCTGCGTGCCGCAATCGGCAGCGCCAGCTGCACGGGCGCGCTGAGATGCTTCACGCAGCAGGCGCGCACCTTCCAGGGCCTCGACCGGCACGTCGGGATCTTTGGCATGGACACGGATGGCAAAGGTCTTTTTCCAGCCACGAAACGTATCAGACCAAGCCTCGACCTCATACTCCCAGCGGCCGATGGATTCAAAGCTGCACGTTCCCTGCCAGCGATCATTTTCCGTGGGCGTCATCGGCGCCTCAAACCAGCGCTTAGCACCAATCAGCCGCCATTTGAGCACGGCAGACATGACGACATGCCCATCGGTGAAAATATCACACCACAACGTCAGTGGCTCTGCGACGATACGCTTAATGGGATGCCGCCCGCCTTCCAGGCAGGGATAAAAGTTCTCGATGACGACGGTGGGGGCGTGCGTGGCGGTAGGCATGGTGCAGGTGCCCACAATCAGCGGAGACGACGCTAAGAGGCAAGCGGAGATATGCTCAGGGCGAAATCGGGTCAAAACCCCGCTGAACGGACTTTTGCGCCGTCTCTTGCATGTGAGTCCAGTCGTGGTTGAATGCGGACTTACCATGAAGGACGACCCAACAGTACCCAACGACGCGCGCTTTGAGACGCGTGCCATCCATGTCGGTCAGGACTACCGCAGCGAGACTGGCGCGGTGATCCCACCGATCTACATGTCATCCACCTTTGAGACGGGGAATCCTGGGAACTTTGATTACACCCGCAGTGGCAGCCCGAATTTCCGGAATCTCCAAACCACATTAGCGAGCCTGGAAAACGCCCAGCATTGCACCGTCTTTGCCAGCGGGGTGTCGGCGATCACGGCGATTGCCTTTGGTTTGAAGGCTGGAGATACGATCATCTCTGAGCAGAACATTTACGGCTGCACGTATCGACTCTTTGAGCGTGTGCTACGGAAGTTTGATGTGCATATCAAGTACGTGAATTTGGCCAATCCGGCGAACTACGCGCTCATTTCGCAGATCAAGCCGGCGCTTGTTTGGCTGGAATCGCCGACCAATCCGCTGTTGAAGATTCTGGACATCAAAGCGATCTCAGATGTGGCCCATGCTGCTGGCAGCACCGTTGTGGTGGATAATACCTTTGCCTCTAGCATGCTTCAGCAGCCGCTGGATTTAGGTGCTGATTTGTCTCTGCTGAGCACGACGAAATACACCAATGGCCACTCGGATGCTCTGGGTGGAGCGGTTTGTTCGAACTCGGACGAGTGGCAGGAAAAGATGATCTTTGCCCAAAAGGCCTTGGGTTTGCAGCCGAGCCCTTTTGATACTTGGCTGACTTCTCGCGGTGTGAAAACAGAAGCTCTGCGCATGGAGCGGCATAACTCCAATGCACTCACTCTGGCTCAGCACCTAGAAGCCCGTAAAGGGGTGAAAAGTGTTCGTTATCCGTTCCTGCCAAGCCATCCACAGTATGAGCTGGCGCGGAAACAAATGAGCGGTGGTAGCGGCATGTTGCTGGCTGATTTTGGTCATAGGCAAGAAGGTGCGTTGGCTTTTATTCGTCGGTTGCATCTGTTTACACAGGCAGAAAGCCTTGGCGGCATCGAGTCCCTCGTCTGTCACCCTGCCACGATGACCCATGCATCTATCCCGAAAGAGATTCGCGAAGAGGCAGGTGTCACGGATGGCTTGATCCGATTTTCGGTCGGTATCGAGCATGTCGAAGATCTCTGGTCAGACATTGAACAAGCCCTGAATGCAAAGTCCTGAGCATGTCTGATCTTCTCACCCACCCACTTTGGGAAGCTGATAGTCTAGGCAGTCCGCTGCCTGATGATGAGTATGGCGTCAGCGTCAGTCTGCCGCTCTGGAAACATGTGATTGGCTACGAAGAAGGTGATCCTGACATCGTTTCCAAGTTCCGTTCTGGTTATCCACGCTTTTGCTGCCCACCGGCGGTGAGTGCGCTTTTTGGTGCAGCGGAAAAAGAACTCGCCGGTGAGGGTGAGCGTTGTCTGGTTTTTCCCCGTCTTCTTCATGCGGAACGCTGTGTGGAGTTCATCGCTCGTCATGGTTTTGCAGGCCGTGCAGTTGCGTGGACAGAAGCGCTGGGCGTGGTCATTTTTCCAGCGGATGCCTATGTCACCGCCCGTCGATTCTGGCGCTTCTGTGGGGAGGTGGTGAGCACACGCCAAGCCTGCGATGTGCTTGGAAGAATCAAGAGTGATGTCACCGAAGCCGAAGGCGCAGCTGCGAGTCTGATCTTGCGTCAGCGCCTTGCTGAGCTTTCTGGGCAACAACCTGAAGATGTGTTTCTTTTCCCTTCAGGCATGGCGGCAAATTTTGCCGTACATCGCATGTTGACGACTCTCTTCCCAGGTCGGAAAACGGCGCAGCTAGATTTCCCTTATGTCGATGTTTTGAAGCTCCAGCAAATGTTTGGCCATGGGGCGCATTTCCTGCCGTTGCTCACGGAGAGTGAGTATGCGGATCTTCATCGCTTGCTTCAAAATGAGCCCTTGGCAGGGCTTTTTTGTGAGGCCCCGAGTAATCCGTTGCTGCGTTGCGTGGATCTTCCGCGATTGCTGAAAATCCGTGCCGAGACTCAGCCGGATGTGCCGATCATCGTTGATGATACGATCTCCACGGTGGTTCATGTCGATGCCATGCGCGTGGCAGATGCGGTGACCTCCAGTTTGACGAAGATTTTTTCCGGAGCTGGGGATGTCTTGGCTGGCAGTGTCATTCTGAATCGTGCCTCACCGCACTATGCCGCCTTCTCTGCATTTCTCAAAGCTCATGCTGACCATACTCTCTGGCGCGGAGATGCAGTTGCTTTAGAATTGAATAGTCGCGACTTTGCTCATCGTGCGCGGATTATGAGTCGAAATGCTTTAGCACTGGCTGATTTCCTGAAAACGCATCCTCGAGTCGAAAAAGTCTGGCATGCACGCCATCAAGGTGGACCAGGTTACGAATTGATTCGTCGTGAAGACGGTGGTTATGGCTGCCTGTTCTCCTTCTTGCTCAAAGATGCCGCGCAGACCAGCCCTGCTTTTTATGATGCCTTGAAGGTCTGCAAGGGCCCAAGTTTGGGCACGAATTTCACCTTGGTCTGTCCTTACACGTTGTTAGCCCATTATGACGAACTCGACTGGGCTGCTAGCTGCGGCGTGCCAAGTCACCTGATTCGTGTATCTGCCGGATTGGAAGATAGCGCGGATCTCATGGCGAGATTCGCCGAGGCTCTTGGGTAAGAGTGCGCGTTTCTCGGAATGCAGATGTCGGCGTCGTGCCGACATCTGCCCCAGAGGGTGGAGATTAAAGGCCCATGTCTGTTACGGCACCCAAGCTGGCGCTCGTGGTCAACTTGGCATACTTAGCCAAGACTCCACGGGTGTAGCGTGGTTTTGGCTGCTTCCATTTAGCCAGACGATCCTTGAGCTCTTTCGCAGACACACCCAAGGTGATTTCACGCTTCTCGGCGTCGATGGTGATGGCGTCACCATTTTTGATGACGGCAATCGGTCCGCCAACAAAGGCCTCAGGTGTGACATGTCCAACCACGAAACCGTGGCTGCCACCGCTGAAACGTCCGTCGGTGATGAGGGCCACATCTTTGCCAAGACCTTTACCCATGATCGCACTGGTTGGGGAAAGCATCTCTCTCATGCCTGGACCACCTTTGGGGCCTTCCATGCGGATGACGATGACGTGACCTTTCTTCACCTTGTCGTGCAGGATGGCCTGGAGTGCGGTCTCTTCTGATTCAAAGACGATGGCCTTGCCTGTAAATTTGAGTCCTTCTTTGCCGCTGATTTTACCCACCGCACCTTCAGGGCAGAGATTGCCACGGAAGATCACGAGATGGCTGTCTTTTTTGATTGGATCACTGAGCGGGCGGATGATGGTCTGGCCCTTCGGATAGAAGATCTTGGATTTTTTCAGGTTCTCCTTCATCGTGCGGCCGGTGACTGTCAGGCAGTCGCCGTGCATGAGGCCTTCCTCGACGAGCATGCGCATGAGAGGCACGGTGCCACCGATCTTTACCAGATCGTTCATGAAGTATTTGCCGCTTGGCTTCAGATCGCCCAGAACGGGAGTCTTTTTGCCGATGCGTGTGAAGTCATCAATGCTCAGTTTTACATTCGCAGCATGGGCCATGGCGATGAGATGAAGCACGGCATTGGTGCTGCCACCGAGGGTGATGATCAGGGTGATGGCATTTTCAAACGCTTCTTTCGTCATGATGTCACGGGGCGTGATGCCTAGCTTGATCATGTTCATGACGGCCACGCCTGCATCGAAGCAGTCGATCAGTTTGTCGTCACCGACGGCGGATTGCGCGCCTGAGTTTGGTAGAGACATACCGAGAGCCTCGATAGCGCTGGCCATCGTGTTCGCGGTGTACATGCCTCCGCAGCTGCCTTCTCCAGGAATGGAGTTTTCTTCGATATCGATGAGGTCTTTGTCGTTGATCTGGCAGTTGGCGTGCTTACCCACGGCTTCAAAAACGGTGACAATGTCGGCATCCTTCTTTTCGTGGCCGACACAGCCTGGAAGGATGGTGCCGCCATAAACAAACACGCTAGGGCGATTCATACGGGCCATGGCGATCAGGCAACCGGGCATGTTTTTATCGCAACCGCCGATGGCCACGTAGCCGTCCAATCCTTCACAGCCGACCACTGTTTCGATCGAATCAGCGATCACTTCGCGTGAAACGAGCGAGTATTTCATCCCCTCCGTGCCCATGGATATACCGTCAGAAATGGTGATGGTATTAAAGATGATGCTTTTACCACCAGCGGCATCCACACCTTTGGCGGATTCTTTGGCCAAGCGGTCAATGTGCATGTTGCAGGGCGTCACCATGCTCCAGGTGCTAGCAATGCCGATTTGAGACTTTTGGAAATCTTCACGTTTGAAGCCTACCGCATGGAGCATCGCACGACTAGGTGCACGCTCGACGCCATCGACGACGCAGGCGCTGTGTTTACGGTGAAGGGATTCGGGTTTCTTGGATGCTGCTTTCTTAGCCATGGTATTGGACATCAAACTGGCAGTCGTCTCGCGCTCGCGCAAGTAGCAGGTGAATGCGTTTCTTGGCTTTGATTGCCTTTTTGTGTTTTAATCGGGCTTGTTTAGGGCTCGCCAATCACTGGTTCAGTTACCGTTTCAGCTTTTGAAATGGCGCTGCGGGTGAGGACTTCTTTGCCGGAGGTTTTCTGCTCGTAGGCCATGCCTCGGTAGCGGAGTGGGGTGTAGCCTAATTCTAAGAGGGCGGCTAGTGGGGCTTCTTTGAGGCCGGGCTTCCAGTAGTCGGGTGGACCACCGGTTTCATAGTAATAGATCCAGCTTTGATCAGGTCGCGCCCAGCCTGCACAAAGGACGACGTGGCCTCGGGGAATGTTGAGAATGTCGCCCGGGCGCAGATCTTGAGGCTCGATGTGGCGACAGATATTTGGGAGCTGGGTGGTGTCATGCACTGTCGGCAGATTCAAGCAGCGGGAGATGAAGCCTGAGCAGTCCACGCCCGTTGCTTGATCGCTGACGCCTGCATTGTCAGCACGTCTTTTTTGCGGAGATGAGACATCGCCGGCTGCTGCACCCGTGGCGACTTGGCGGTCAAAGGCGGACGTGTCGTCAAAGCCGCCCTATTTGTAGGGAACGCCACGATTCACTTCTCCAGGCAGCCACCAGCCACTGCGGGCCAGGGGGTCTTTAAAACTGGCATCAGGTGTGTTGACGACGATGTCTTTCTGATCAGCACCGTGGAGGATATTCCGCGCAAAGGGCCGCCACTCATGATTCATGAACTTTTGGGCGATCGCTAAAGACTGACTTGGGGTGATTTGCGAGGGTGCATCTGCATCTCCTGCGACGAGAACGGGCGGCATAGTCTTTCCGCCGATACAAGTGGTTTGTCTGGTCGTGCAGCCATTCAGCAGCCAGATCATCATGGCTGCAGTGATGGTAATTCGTGGGAAAGTCGGTGTCATCTTTTGTTCCCAATCCTTTTGCCTTCTAGCGGCTCCGCGCAAACACTTCTGCACATGCGACTCTTTTTGGCACTTCTTACTTTCAGCCTAGTCTGCGGCAGTCTTCAGTCACGGGAGACGGCGGCCATGCGCACGGCGCTCGTGATTGGCAATGCTCGCTACGAGGCCGAGGCAGGTCCGCTAAAAAATACGGTCAATGATGCCAAGGCTATGGCTGCGACGCTCCGCGCGCTAGGCTTTCAGGTAATCGAGCGGCAGAATGTCACTCGTGATCAGCTCATTAAGGCGGTGTTGGAATTCAGGGCCACTCTGGCAGGGAAAGAGGTGGGACTTTTTTATTATGCAGGTCATGGGCTAAGCATTGGCGGGTCAAACTACCTGCTGCCCATCAAGTCAGGTTACAGTGCTCAAGGTTCCGATGATGTGACGCTTCGGATGCTGGCAGAGACACGCTTGTTTAATGTGGAGCAAGCCGTGGCCGACATGAAGGCGGCCGGCGCTGGCTGCAATCTAATCATCCTAGATGCCTGCCGCACCACAGCTCTAGCCAAGACAGGGCGCACTCGTGATGTGAGTGAGGCTGGTGGATTGGCTGAAATGAAGCCGCCAGCAGGATCGCTGATCGCCTTTGCCACGGATGCAGGTCAAACGGCGCTGGATGGCGATGCGACCAATGGTCTCTACACGGGTGAACTCCTTAAACATCTCAAGATGCCGGGGCTGACGATTGAGCAGGTTTTTAAACGCACCCGAGCTGGTGTGCTGGAGGTTTCGGAAGGGAAGCAGATTCCCGCTGAGTACTCGCGCTTGGTCGGAGATGATATCGATCTTGCCGGACCAGTGAACTTGACTGAGCCTACAGTTTTCGCGCCTCCTGCCGTGGTGAAAGCTGAGCCTTTGACCGCGCCCACGCTGGCAGAAGTGAAGAGGTTGGTTTCTGTGAAGAAAGCCAGTGAAGCCATTGCAGCACTCAAGGCCAGGGCTGATATCAATGGGCCAAGTGATGAGGCCGCAGAGCCTCTAGCGGCTCTTTTGGATCAAGTGAAGGAGGTTTTAAAAAACACCCGTATTAGCTCCGAGCAGGCCACGTTTTGTTCGCAGACCTGTGAGGGCATCATGGCAGCTTTGCCTGAATGTCTTTCTAAAAATCATGTGCGGTTTAACGAACTGCTTGCCAAAGCCTACAACCGCCAAGGTGACTCATTATTGGTTTTAGGTCGTGCCGATGAAGCTCTCGATTCCTTTAACCACGCAATCCCATTGGCCCCAGAAGACGCCTACATTCTCTACAATCGCGGCCGCACTCATTTGATTCTTGGGGATAAAGAGAGTGCTAGGGCTGACTTTAAAGCCGTGAGTGACCCCAAGTTTAATCAGCCGAAAGCGCAGCAGATGGCCAAGGAAGCGCTGGCAAAGATTCTTTAAATGTTCACTGCCTATAGCCATCTCCTCATGCCACATTCCCTTCGCTACTTCCTCCTGACCTTATTCCTCGCAGCTTCCGCGAAGGCTCATCAGGTGCCGAACATGACCATTGAGGCTGATTTTGACTCGCAGGGGCATTTTGAAATGAAAGTGAATGTGGATCCGCGTGTGATTCTATCCGATCAGCCGACTTCGCTGCCGCCTGTGGTGGCAGCCTGGTATCTGGAGCAGACGTCAGACCAGGTGAAGGCCACCTTTGAAAAAGCAGTGGCTTATCTCAGCGCGAATTTGAAGCTCCAGTTTGGTTCCGTTGTTTTGCCGCTGCCTGAGGTGACTTGGCAGGCCATGGATGGCACCACAAATCTCCCGCTGACAGCTGAGACGACTGAAGTACATCTTTTGGCCACTATCAAAAGTGCCGTCCCTATAGGACAAGGAACTTTTGCTCTGGGTTTTGGTCAGGCAGCGCAGGTTAGTCTGATTCTGCTGTTGAAGAACCCGAGTCTGACCGAGCCTAAGGTAATGGTGCTTTTTCCTGGTGAAACGAGCCGCCCTTTTTCGGTAACGACCTCAAAGTAGCGCTTTCGAATCTACACTGGTGATGCGCCAGAAGATTGGAAAGGTTCAAGCCGTGATGACTTCCACATCCAATCCTGGGAACTGCGTGAATGCTTTGTCTGTTGTCACCAACTGAGCCCCAAGGGCGATGGCGAAGGCTGCTAGGTAGGCATCCATCCACAGCTTCGGCGAGCTAGTTTTGCGAGCAGCGAGATTTTTCCAAATTCGGTCTATGTGTGCTGGCTCTGCTTGGAAGAGGATGCGTTCGTCAGCAATGAATGCTTCATAGACGTTCCAAGCTTCCGCATTGCTGAGTGGTTCGATCCCATAAACCGCGAGAACACCCGCAGTGGTCAGCAATCGAAGAAAGGACTGCTGTGTGGAGCGGCAGAAGAAAAGGTTATCGTGTTTGGTTTCGCGATTCAGCCAGGCTTTGGCAGCCGCATGGTGCGTGTGCCCAGATAGCGTGAGCGCCAGCCAGAGATTAGTGTCCAGTAGCTTCATGAGTGCCATGCCACTTCTTGGGTCAGCAAAGCGTCAGCTACCTGCTCTGGTGTCAGCTCCGCTCTTTGTTTACAGGTGATCAGTGGCAGCGTCACTCGGTGAGCAGGTGCCTTCGTCTGAGATCGGCCCGCTTTGAGTCCTAACTTCAGCAGCACAGCCATCGCGTCCTTTAGCTTCAGCCCTTTATTCAAGGCATGGCGCTTGATCTCGAGCACGAGTGCGTCAGGCAAATCGAGAGTTGTTTTCATGCGACCCAGTTTACTGGTTTCCCAGTTTTCTGTCAATTTAGACTTCCCCGCACTACGCATGGAATCCCAAAGGGGGCAGCGATGCAGGCTTAGACAGCTCGCAACCCACTACGGGAGAACACTTGCCTAAAACGAGAGAGCTAAGCCGAAACAAAAGCTGGCTCTGGTAGCTCGCGGCCGATTTCCTCAATCCGGTAGCCAAAACCGCTGCCGGTTAGTGTGCTGAGATCGACGATACCATCACGGCGTCGATAAAGTCCGGGATGTACGCGCTCTTCAAGGATGGATGCATCGGGGTAAAACTGCATGGCATTGCATTCTACGCCGTGAATTGTGCCTGCATGGGCAGCGAGTTTGACGTGCGGAATGATGGCCAGCATGGGATTGGTGAGATCCTGTACCATCAGTGGCATTCCGTGTGCTTTGGCCCAGCAGAGACTCAAAAGAGCCCCGGTCTGTGTTTTGCAGGTCTTCAGCGCTACGCCGCTCCAGCCAAGTCGGCGACCGAGGCGGACGAATTCCCAGTCGTGAGCGCTTTCATCGAGAAACAGCGGTTTACGGGCAGAGACGCTGCGGACATCGATCTGATGCGCTTCCAGATCATAGGGGAAAGGTTGCTCGATGTATAAAGTGCGGGCGTAGATCTCAGGTTCCTCCGCCAGGAGTCGGTCGCTGATGGCATTCACATAAGCAGGATCTTTGACCGTGCAGTTGAAGTCCGCACTTAGCCAGCGCACGCCATTGGCAAAAGCAATGCGACCGATGCGGACCATGCGCTCATAATCCCAGGCGGCATCCGTGCCGCGGAGTTTCACTTTGAGGCATTTTAGGCCATCACGCTGAATCCAATCGGCCAGTAAAATGGGGTGTTGGTCGCTGGGCTCGCTACCGTTCAGATCGGTGGCTTCCAGGGCATCCACGCCGCCGACGAGGTGCCAGACGGGCAGGGAAGTCTTCGTTTTGGCCGCAAAGTAATCCTGTGGATATCGACCCGCAAAGTCGATGCCACTGCCTTCTTCAGGTTGAAGATAGGCGCTGAGATCGCGATTCATGAACTCGGGCCCATAGGTCTCATACACATCACGTCCCAGCAGGTTGCCAAAAGCATCATGAATGGCGATGTCAAAGGCGCTAAAAGCCACGAGTGATCCTAGATAGGGCATTTCAGCATCCGCTGTTTGTGCGCCTGCAGCTGCATTGGCTGCGCGGGTTTCATCGGCAAGGTGATGATGGATAAAGTCAGATCCGATTTCCATGGGGTGTCCCTGAAGTCCGCAGCTCATCAAGCGCTTGGCGAGGCGGACAGAGAAGTCTTCCATGCGCTGAGCACGCTCGGCCACGCTGATGGTGCTTGGCCAGACCCAGGAAACACTCAGTGGTGTCTCGCCCCAGCCTTCGGCTTGACGGCCTTCACGATCTTGGATGCCGACTTTTACTCGTAGGCAGACAACCCGAGTCACCGTCTCAGGGCCGAATTTCAGCGGCACGCGCATATTCACAGGGATAAAATAAACGGAGGCAGAGGTGATGTGGATGTCGCTGGTCTTCATGAGTGTCGAATTACTAGAAATGTTGTGCTTGTATTTAGAATGAATGAGTTGCAGAAATGGCAAACTTCTCGCTCTTGGAAAGTGAAGTCGAGTTATGGTTTGGGTTAGGTTGTCAATTCGTTGCAATGTCTGGAAATCTTAAAACATCTCAGAAAACTAACAGCTTATTTAAAGCAATCTTACAGGGTTGTTTGATGGCTGCTGGGGCTCTGTCTGTGCTTTTTGCCTTCTGTGCCCTCTATGGGAATGAGCCGACAACGCCTGCTAAGTCCAGAAGTGTCGTGGCACCTATGTTAGGAGTTCGGAAAATGTCAGGGGCTCCGATGGATTGGGTTACCCCTCCCAAAAGTGAATCAAAATCATCAAATGAAGCGTCTGAAATTGAGCTGCCAAATCAAGGGCCAGATTTGCCAAAAGCTGCGTTTACAGACGTTAAGGTAGCTACAAAACCGGTCTATGATGCGTCAGCGCCGATTTTAGAAAAAGCCGCATCTTTTTCGGCGAAACCGGAAGCCTGGGCATGGACGGTTTTCCAAGATGACGTGATTGAAAAATTCCGCACTGAATTGCCTGAGATCGGTGGGCTGCCGCTGCTGCATTACGCGGTGCTGATGGATGATGACGAATGGGTCAATGACCTGCTGGCGCGTGGTGCGGATGCCAATGAGCCGACTCCTGGCGGTGACACGATTCTTTCCACTGCTGTGCGTGTTGGTTCTGCTAAATGCGTGCGGGCTTTACTGCATAGCGGCGCTGAGGTCACTCAATTGGGGTATGAGAAACAACCGCCTCTGGCGCTGGCTTCACTTCGCCGTGGTGTGGACATCTATCGCGCGCTGATCGCTGCGGGGGCTGATCCAAACACGCGCTTCAATTCGCCACCCACAAAGGCTCTGATGGATCGTGTCACCATCAAGGATCTCAAAAACAGCCTCGAAGATGATCGAGGTGTGACTCCCTTGATCGCTTGTGCTTCTCGAGGTGACGTCGAAGGAGCGGCAGAGTTGCTGAGATCCGGGGCTAGCACTTCCAAATGCACGACGCGTTATCATCGTTACCCGATCAACTTTGCGGCGGAACAAGGCTATCTTTTCCTGATGCGCATCATTCTAGGTCGGCAGCCGGAATCTGAGCCAGAGATCTTGGTCACCATTGACCTTTCTAAGCAGCGGGTCTGGGTGGTCAAAGAGGGTGTTTTGATCGACACCTGCTCCGTTTCTACCGGACGTGAAGGCTATAACACGCCCGCTGGCCGCTACGTCATCACGGATAAACACCGGAGTTGGACCAGCACGCTGTATCACTGTTCCATGCCGTTTTTCATGCGCCTGAATTGCAGCGCCATTGGTCTTCACAGCGGCTATGTCACGGGTCGTCCAGCTTCTCACGGTTGTATTCGGCTTCCTTATGAGAAGGCGCAGAAGTTCTTTGGCATCTGCCGTGTGGGGGATGAGGTGCAGATTGTGCATTGAAGTCAGAGCACAAAAAAGCGCGACCCTTTTCAGAATCGCGCTTTTGGAGTGAGTTCAGGCAGACTGAGGAGTCTGCGGCTTTTTACAGACCAGCTTCGATCAGCTTCTCCAGCTTCACGATGTCTTTACCGAAGTTACGGATGCCTTCAGCGGTCTTTTCAGTGGCCATGGCGTCCTCATTGAAGAGCCAGCGGAAGGTCTTTTCATCGCTGCCGATACGGTCGATCTTCAGAGATTGGGCGGCCGTGGCGTCGAGTTTCTTGGTCAGAGCTTCTTCAGAAGCCTGGAGTTCGCCGAGCAGACCTGGGCTGATGGTCAGGAGGTCACAGCCTGCAAGTTCGGTGATTTCACCTTTGTTACGGAAGCTGGCACCCATGACTTCAGTTTTGTAGCCGAAGTGCTTGTAGTAATTGTAGATCTGAGTCACGGACAGCACGCCCGGATCTTCCGTTGGGGCAAAGTCTTTGCCGGTGCTCTTCTTGTGCCAGTCAAGGATACGACCGACGAAAGGAGAGATCAGTTTGATGCCGCCCTCAGCGCAAGCCACGGCTTGGGCCAGGCTGAAAAGGAGCGTCAGATTGCAATTGATGCCTTCTTTTTGGAGGATCTCAGCGGCTTTGATGCCTTCCCAAGTGGAGGCAATTTTGATCAAAATACGCTCACGGCCAATACCAGCCTTCTCATACATGCCAATGAGTTGACGGGCTTTGTCCAGGTTGCCCTGGGTATCGAAGGACAGGCGGGCATCCACTTCGGTGGAGACGCGACCTGGGACGATCTTGAGGATTTCGAGCCCGAAAAGGATCAAAATGCGGTCCATGATGGCTTCCACCTTGGCTGGGCCGGTGAGGGAGCTGCTTTTGTATTCAGCGATGGCCTGATCGACCAAAGATTGATACTCAGCCTTCTGGGAGGCCTGAAGAATGAGGGACGGATTGGTGGTGGCGTCCTGGGGCTTGTAGGCCTTCATGGCCTCAAAGTCACCAGTATCTGCGACGACGATGGTATGCTGCTTGAGCTGATCGAGCTGATTCATTGTATGTATTGGGGGCCGCGAGGATAAAGGCAACCTGCCCAGATGCAAGCGTGGGTCTGGACTGGCTTTTTATGACAATCCGTAAAAAGACGCATACACCGCCGTTTTTAGGTTTAGCCGACTTCGTCCAGGCTCACACCCACGACGGGTGTCTTGGCATACAGATCACGCATTAAAATCTCTACGTCCAGGCAGTCGAAGCGTACTTTCGTCTCTAGCCCCTCGTAGGTACGCAGCAGCCACTCGTCACTGGCCTGACGGCTAAAGATTTCAACCAGCGCGCTGTCTTGGCTGATCAGCACGTATTCCTGGAGCGATGGCAATTGGCGATAATGCCAGAATTTTTTCCCGCGATCATAAGTCTCTGTGCTTTCGGAGAGGACCTCAACAATGAGCAATGGATTCAGCAAAGCCTGACGGCGAAGATCTTCAAACTTTGAGTGTCCACAGACAACCGAGGCATCAGGGTAGGTTTCTAGCCCTGAAGCAGAGATTTTCACCCGCATGTTGCTTTCATAGACACGGCAGGGGCGATTTTTGAGCGCGTTTCTCAGTTCGCCATGCGCATTCCCCGTCACTAAGCTATGAGCCTCAGAACCACCAGCCATCGCGATGATGTCTCCATTGAGATATTCATGCCGAATTTCAGACTTCTCTTCAAAGTCGAAGTACTGGGCAGGCGTCATCTGTAGATCGAGTTTCAAGGCTCCGGAAATAGCCAGAGAATAAACGAATTTTCATCTAGACGCAATCTTGTCGTCCGGTTGGCGTTGGTTCACACTGACTCATGCTTAAATTTTTTGTGCTCCCTTCTGCTGTCTGTTGTTTCGTCTTAGCAGCCTTTTCCGTTGTAGCCTTGGCGGGGGAAGGGGACTTTCCCTCGCCCTTCAATTCCGAAAAAGGCTCGCCCATGCCTGCTGAGGAGGTCGCGCGGACCATGGAGCTGCCGCCTGGTTTTAAATGCCAAGTGTTCGCGGCGGAGCCGGATGTGCAGCAGCCTATCGCCATGGCTTGGGATTCCAAGGGGCGGCTCTGGGTGGCGGAAAACTACACCTATGCAGAAAACCCCGCGCGCTGGGACACAAAGCTGCGGGATCGGATCATCATTCTGGAGGACAAGGATGGCGATGGAAAGCACGATGGGCGCAAGGTCTTCTGGGATCAGGGCAGCTATCTGACGAGTGTGGAGGTCGGTTACGGCGGCGTGTGGATTTTAAACAACGGCAGCCTCAGCTTCATCGCTGACAAAAACGGTGACGATGTGCCCGATGGCGAGCCTGAAATCCTGCTGGATGGTTTTAACACCAAGACCATTGGTCACAACATCGTCAATGGCCTGCGCTGGGGGCCTGACGGCTGGCTTTATGGTCGTCATGGCATCACAGACACCTCCGCTGTCGGCGCTCCGGGCACAGCTGCGGACAAACGCACAAAGCTGAACTGCGCCATCTGGCGCTTTCATCCTACCCGGAAGATCTTTGAAAATGTCGCGCATGGCGGCACCAACTCCTGGGGGCATGATTGGAATGCCGACGGGGAGCTGTTCATGATCAACACCGTCATCGGCCATCTCTGGCATGTCATTCCTGGTGCGTATTACCGTCGCATGTTCGGCACTCATCTGAATCCACATGTCTATGAGACGATTGAGCAAACGGCTGACCATTTTCACTGGGACACCGGCGCTGAAAAATGGGATGCCATCCGCAAGCTCGGTGTTTCTGGCAAGACCGACGAACTCGGCGGCGGCCATGCCCATGTCGGCATGTTGATTTATCAAGGTGGCGTCTGGCCAAAGGAATACGAAGGAGCCATGCTCACCTGCAACCTGCACGGCAATCGCATCAACATGGACAAGCTCGTCCGCGAAGGCTGCGGCTACACCGGCAAGCACGCGCCTGACTTCATGAAGGCCAAAGACAAATGGTTCCGCGGCATCGACCTCCTCACCGGCCCCGACGGCAACGTCTTCGTCGCCGACTGGTCCGAC
>JAIXOU010000082.1 GCA_027486585.1 Verrucomicrobiaceae bacterium
GCGCGAGAAAGCCTTGGCAAAAGTGCCTGATAGCATGAGGCTGTTCTTAGATGAAGCCGATGTCTAACGAACCATATATAGATTCTATTTTGTCAGCCAGTTGCACCCTGACCCCGTTCTTGTTTTGGTCGCCAGACGTTCTCTCACATAAGCCCGTTTTAGCCGCCTAACGACGCTCCGAGTCGGCCTTTTTAAAAACCCGTGGCCATCCTTCTCTTGGTGATCAGGCCATCATCCCTTGGATGTCGATGAGGTAGAGCTGACGACCATTGCCGCCATGGGCGGAATCAACGCAGACCCAGCGCTCGTCTCGGCTGGATCGAGGATGATTGTCCACCCGCCACTCGCCTTTGTATTCAGGCGGCTGGGGGAATTGGCCAAGATCGATCCGACGATTGGTAGCGATGTGATAAAGGTGCGGTATCTGCAAGCGGCGAACCCCCTTGGGATAGGTGTCGTTGAGAATCCACTCGTTCTGATGCAAGTAAGTTAGATGTCCGCCATTATCGAGCACGCCATGGCCGATCTCTGCCACAATGCCGCTGTCTTTGTCCTCGAATAAAAAGTCGCCCCACTCAGAATTACCCAGCCAGTTTTTGGCTTGCGACAGGATGTGGTTATTATCCCGCCAAATGAAGTGGGAGGCATAGCCATTCGGAATAACGATGCGAAGATCAGTGCCATCCATGGCAGCGGTGATCAGGCGTGTGAGATGTCCCCCTTTTGGCTGAGTCCAGCGGTGCAGCAGGATGAATCGTTTCCCATCAGGACTGCACAACAAATGATAGGCGTGATGCTTGGAGTCAGGAAGATTCTGAATCACCTCGCCCGTGGTCGCCAGCTGCTGATGCGAGAGGATCAGCTTTTCAGCACCCGTCTGCAAATTCACGTGTGAGATACCACTGCCGGCTGGAGCCATGTCATCAAAGAAGCGGTCTTTGATTCCTGCATAACCGTAGCCTGGACGACAATCCGCCACACGGGCGAAGTCACAAGAAAGGGCATCCTGTCCGTTTGGACTCAAGGCGTAAACGGGAGCGGGCAGGGTCTGTTTTTCTCCCGTTTTCACATCCAGAATATGGCTCACAAAACGATCCTTTTCTCGGTCATTCCAGATCACTTTGGACTCAGAGCCTGGAATCCATTGCAACATGCAACCTTGCTGCCAATTCCAGGCTTTTGATTTCCCGAGGGGAATCCAGGCATCCTTTTCCTGAAGATCCACCATGCCGACTTCGATCTCGTCATCCGCCGTCGGAGAACGATGCTCAAAGCCAACTTTGTGACTCAGCACAAAGCGATTGGTCGGATCGAATTGCAGCTTGTCATAGTAGGCAAACCAATGAAAACCGGGCCCTTTCGTGATGGCTCTTGTTGGCGGAAACTCTGATTTTACAGACTCTTGTCCGCGAACTGACAATCCGGCTAAAGCAAGAGTGGACAAAAAATGGCGGCGTTGAATTCCTGAGTTCATGAAGAAATGGCAGCTTACTTGATGAGCTTCAAATAGACCTCGGCATAGCGTTTCCCGAGTTCTCGAAACGAAGGAGAATCAAAGTGGATCTTATCACCTTTGTGATTCAGCCCTTCGGCACTCACAAAGCCTGTACGTGCAACTTTTGAAGGCAAAGACTGATGGGCCTGATCCACCATCAATTCTTCAGGCTTCCATGGCATATCCTTGAACTGTCCCATCTGCCCAGCAACGAAGGGAACTTCTGGCGTTTTCACCTCTCGTCTGAATCGGGCAATCAGATCGTGCAGCTTAGGTTCATAGGCTTGAGCAAGCTCAGGTTTGGAATCAGATTCGCCTTGATGCCAGAGGATGCCTTTCAGCGTGCCCGCAGGCAACGCTAAAGCCACACGCTTCTGCATATCATCCCAGGTGTAACTTTTTGTTGGAGGATAAAACACGCCCGGCTTCCAGGCATCAATGGGCGAGCCTCCGACAGCGCAGGGAATAAGTCCGACGGTCACGTCAGGATTGGCTTCAGCGATGATCTGACCAAAGGTCTTTCCAAGTCCGACTCCGGCAGCTGGTTTATCAAAATGCATGGGGTCAATCGCAGGCACCCATTTGCCATCTTTGCTGAGCATGAGGACTCGGGGATGCGGTGATTTATCCTGCTCCTCGACGACTCCACGCCCCGCCATGTTTGACTGTCCGACGAGCAGAAAAAGGTGAAATTTAGCCTTCTCAGGCAAAGCCACTTCCTGCGCATTAAGCTGGGAAAGAAGAACAACGAAAAGATAGAACAGAAGGCGATTCACGAGTCAGAGGCAGCTATTATTTGCGACGCAGCACCCGGACTTGATGGGTCTCACTATCGCCAATGAAGACCGAGCCATCGGCGTCCACATAAACACCGTGAGGACGGGCAAGGCCGCACTTGAGTGGATCACCCTCACCACCGCCGCCTTTTTGGCCACTGCCAGCGATGAGTTGGAGATTGCCAGATTTAGCCTCGACTACGCGAATGGTGTGGCTTTCGCAATCAGCCAGCCAGACATTGCCCTCGGCATCGATAGCGATTCCTTTCGGACCACTGAGCGTGGCCTCTTTGGCTGGGCCGCCGTTGCCAGAGACGCCTTTTTTACCAGTGCCTGCGATGTGGTGGATCTTGCCCGCTGCTAGATCAAACTTAAAGACCTGATTGCCTTCACGAGTGCAGAGCCAGAGATTGCCTGCTTTGTCAAAATCAAGCGAGCGCGGACCATTGAGCGCTGTGCCAGCAATGGCTGATTTATCGGGGGTTGGGCCCGCTTTGCCGATGCCTGCAAAGGTGCTGATCAACCCTGTGACCATGTCCATTTTACGAATAACGTGATTGCCGATATCACAGATGTAAAGCCCACCATCAGGCCCAAACTGCAGGCTATGCGGCTGCTTGAACTGAGCCTGCACGGCTGGACCACCATCACCACTGTATCCGGGTTTTCCATTGCCTGCGATGGTCGTGATAAGACCCGTCTTCATGTCGATCTTACGAATCGCATGATTGGTCATATCCACGACGTAGAGGTCGCCCTTGGCATCAAACCTCAGTTCATGAGGCAGATTAAAGGTAGCCTGAAGAGCTGGACCACCATCGCCACTGTAGCCTTTGACACCTGAACCAGCGACGGTGTGAATGAGACCGTCTGGCGTGACTTTACGGATACGCTGTCCAGTGTATTCACAGAAATAAAGGGCACCATCCGGACCGCGTGTCAGACCAAAGGGATTGTCGATCTGGGCCTGCGTTGCTGGACCACCATCCCCTGCACCGCCCTGCTGGCCAGTACCTGCAAAGTTGCTGATCTGCCATTCGGCAGCGGATAAGGTGAAACTCAGGGTGGCGAATAGTAGAATGAAAAGACGGTTCATCATGGATTAAGGCAGATAGCAGAACGAATCGGACACTCAATCTCCTACAAAGTACCATCGACAAAACAGACCATGAAAAAATCTTGTTCAAATGAGCGCACCGAGTAGCATGAAGTCTCTTTTTATTCGTGAAAATTGCGACGTTCATCTCTGCCCTCTTCGGGCTGACTGCCATGGCAGCCAGTGCGCGGCTTTCTGCTGCGGACAGCCCGCCAAAGCAGGTGCTGGATAGCGCCCAACTGCAATTTCAGAAGTCGCTCATTGAATCCAGCCTGGCTCCGCTGAAAAAACATCTGCTGGAGTTATCAGCCCTGGAAAAGAAACTTGCCGAGGCCCACAACTACAGCTCAGCCATCACCGTGCGCGATCAACGGCGCAAAGTCGAAAGCGATCTGGAGCGCATGGATAAGGAGCTGCTACTTTTACAAACTAAGGAACAGTCGCTCAAAGCGGCCCTGCTACCGGACCGCATCATTTTACCATTAGACAAAGCCGTTCTTTCCGGCGTGCAATTCAGTGGTGGTGCCCTGACTGGCTGGAATCGAGCTGGAGCTAGCGCCGAGTGGCAACTGCCAGGACTGCCGCCAGGAGGTTACGAAGTCATTTTACGCTACCGCTGCGGTGCTCTGGATGGCGGTGTCGTGCAAGTCAAGGAAACCAAATTTGACCTCAAAAACCAAGTCGATACGACATTAACGGGTCCCCAAGAAAAGAATCTCGGCACCCTTAAAATCACCGACGGCTCAGGTAAACTCAGCTTAGCCGCAGTGACACTGGTCAAAGATAAACTCATGGACCTGCTGGACATCTACCTCGTGCCAGCCTCACGGTGAGGTGGCAGGACGAGGCCCGAGCGCCCCCGAAATTCGGGCCAGCAGTGAAGTGATGTGATCATGGCGGTCACGGCTTTAGGGCACTTCAAAAACGACCAAAAATTCAGCAAGCCAAACGCAAAAAAACGATACCTAGCTCTAACTCGGAATGACCTTGGGAGTCTTTACTGGCTTCAAAACTATCTGAGAAATCGGTGCCTTACTTGCCTGAGGTCAATGTCACGTTACAATGACCGACCATGCGCTCACTTTTACGCCGTCTTTTTCATGGCTTCTCGCTGCACTACGGAGAATCGCGCCGCTCAGGTGGCATAGCCTGCAATCCACGCATCATGATGTCCCTGCTCGTGATTGGCGGGACATTGATTTATCATTATCTAGGAACAACCGCCTATCAAAATGAGTTCACGGGCCGCACGCAGCGGCTAGCCAAAGCCACGACTCAGGAAGAAGTGGCCATGGGCTTCCAATCTGCTCCAGGCATGATCCGTGAGATGGGTGGTGTGTCCCGTGATCCGCAGGCCACGGCACTGGTAGAACGTGTGGGGAAAAAGCTGGTGGAAAGCACGCTTGCCAGACAAACCCAGTATCCCTTCAAATTTCATCTCCTGGCTGACACTCAAACGATCAATGCCTTTGCGCTTCCTGGTGGACCCATTTTTATCACGGAAGCCCTGCTGCGGTTACTGAAAAACGAGGATCAACTGGCTGGCGTTCTGGGACATGAGATCGGACATGTGGTCGGTCGCCATTCCAATGAGCAAATGGCCAATTCCCAGAAATGGAGTGGTCTGGCGCAAGGCATCGGCATTCTGCTGTCGGATGGTCAGAGCAATGCAGGCGCTCAAATCGCCAACACCATCGCTAATTTTCGCGTGATGAAGTTTGGCCGCGATGACGAACTGGAATCCGATGCATTGGGTGTGCGGTTTCTCATTGAGGCTGGTTACAACCCAGAGGCCATGATCGGCGTCATGGAAATCCTAGCCAAGTCCGCCAAAGGTGCCCGCCAACCTGAAATGATGAGCACGCACCCGAATCCTGAAAATCGCGCCGAAAAAATCCGTGAGCTAATCGCTAAGTATCGCGCCGAAAAAGGCCGCCAAGCCTAGATTAAGCTCAGCGCTTCAGAACATCGATGAGAAAATCAGCCATCGACTTGTGCTTCACGTCTGGAGCAGCGGGATAGACCAGTTCACACTCCGTGCCGATTTCACGGCAGTGCTCCTGCAGTTTAAGGCCGTAATTGGCTGTATGCGTGGGGTCTTTCTGCGGCTGACCGATGGCTGGTGCTGCATTGTAAATCAAATAGACCGGTGGATCATCCCGACTGACGTGCTCATAGGGCGAGTATTGTTTGATCCATTTCAACACGGAGTCACGCTTATCATAAAACTCCGCAAAACTTTTGTCCCGTGAGCTAAGGTTCTTAGGGTCCATAAAGCCAAATGCGTGACCGCCGTAGCGGCTGTTTGGCGTCCATTCCTTGAGCTGAAGCGGATCTAAAGAGGTCTGTGCACCCGTCACCGCCGCGCACCAGAGTCGAGTGGACTCACGGGCCACAGGATCAATGCTTTTGGCATCAGCCAAGTCATCATGAAAGGCCAGATAGAGGCTGGAGCAGGCACCCGCGGAGCCGCCGCTGGCGCCGATACGCTGCTTATCGAGATTCCACTCCCCTGCCTTGCTGCGCACGAATTGCAAAGCGCGTGCAGCATCTGCCAGCGGCCATTCCACGGGCGGCATCACTCCTGCCAAATGCGCCTGCCAGGAGTAGCGATAATTGATGGAAACGACCGAGATCCCCGCTGCTAGGCAACGCTCAAGTTCTCCTGGCCGCGCTTTATCCCCGGTGACCCAGCCGCCACCATGGATAAAGAACAGGAGCGGCGTTGGCTTGGCTGACTCTGCTTTATAAAAATCCAGCACTTGGCGTTCATGACTGCCATAGGCCACATTAGCCGCCGTTGGCAAACGAGCCGGTTTTGGCGCGGGTTTGACCACAGGAGCCTTCGTTTCAGCAGACAAGAGCGAGGCAAATAGAGAGAGGAGTGCGATGGTGATTTTCACAGAACCACCCCAACGAACCAGGCGCCCGCCTTCTCGCTCCTCATGAACGAAAAAAGAGCGGACCACTGGGTCCGCTCTCAATTTTTTCGAAGGATGCCAACAGCCAAGAAGGTCAACCCACTATCTGAAACTTTCGGTTGGAAGCCGCGCTTCCCTCACCTGCGATCATCTTCTCACATTCTGAAAACGATGTGTCAGGCCTTGGTAAATGAGTTGTAAGACATTTGTCAGATCTTCAAAAAGTCACCTTTTCAGATCCAGTCCCGCCACAAACCAGTATCAAGATCGTTTTGTTTCACACTTCTTGATTGACGGTTTCGTCACTCTGGATTCCTCTCAGAACGTGACCGAATCTTCCGCCCCTCCACGACAGCTTCTCGATGCCTCCGGCGTGGACCGTTGCCTGGATGAGATCGCTCAGGCTATCCAGACGCGCTGGCCAGAGGAATCTAGACTCTCCCTGGTCGGTGTCTATCACCGTGGTGTGCCCTTTTCTGAAGCATTGGCGACTAAATTACGCGCTAGGGGACTGACTGTAGAGCTGGGTAGGATCGACATCACTCAGTATCGGGATGACCTCAAAACAATGAGCGTACTGCCCAAGTTAGAGGGCTCAGACATTCCCTTCGACCTCGAAGACGCCGTCGTCATCCTCTGTGACGAGGTCATTTACACCGCCCGCACCTCTCGCGCAGCCCTGGAGGAATTGCTGGACTTTGGCCGCCCACGCTGCGTGCAGATCGCCGCCCTCGTGGACCGTTCAGGCCGCGAGCTGCCCCTCACCGCTGATTATGCCGGCATCCGGGTCGATCTGCCTGCGAATGAACGCGTCAGTGTCCGCTTTATGGATGCAGACGGGCGCGACGAAGTCTTCATCAAAGCCTGGGAAAAGAAACCTGCCACACCATGACACCACGCAAAGATCTCCTCGACATCGCCTCCCTCACCGATGCAGAAATCGAGTTCGTATTGGCCAATGCCGTGCCTTTTAAAGAGCTCTTCAAGCGTAGCGTCAAAAAAGTGCCCACCCTGAAAGGACAAACCGTGCTCACGCTCTTTTATGAGCCCAGCACCCGCACCCGCTCTTCCTTTGAGGTGGCAGCCAGCCGACTTTCCGCTGACGTCACCCACTTTGACATCGAGTCCTCCAGCGTGGTCAAAGGTGAATCCATCCTGGATACGGTCGAGACCCTAGAATCCATGCGGGTGGACTACATCGTCGTCCGACATAAGCAATCAGGCACCCCCAGCCTCATCGCCAAAAATACCCGCGCCAGTGTCATCAATGCTGGTGACGGCTGGCACGCCCACCCGACTCAGGCCCTGCTTGACGCCTTCACACTGAAGGAAAAATTCAAAGACATGCGTGGTGCCCGAGTGCTCATCGTGGGTGACATCCAGCATTCCCGAGTAGCCCGCAGCACCAGCCTCATCTTCCGCCGACTTGGCATGAATGTGGCCTACCTGGCCCCAGGCTCCATGATGCCACGGGAAACTCCGCCTGAGATCCCTCAATTCGGCAACTGGACAGACGCCCTGGACTGGAAGCCCGACGTTATTTACCTGCTGCGGGTGCAGAGTGAGCGCATGGACGAGCCCTACTTCCCGAGCACCACCGAGTATCACAAAAATTACGGTCTCACCGATACACGACTGGACATCATCAGCGAGCGCGGACTCTGGCTCATGCACCCAGGTCCGGTGAATCGCGGCGTCGAGATCACTGACCGTGGCATGAACTACGAGAAAAGCCTCATCAACCAGCAAGTCGAAAACGGCATCGCCGTCCGTATGAGCGTCCTTTACTGGTTGAAGCCAGGAGCAGAGGCGTAACGCTGTTTTCGCAGGCTAGGCTGGACCCAGTCGAATTTCTATCCAATCAGCATCTGCAGAAAGTGCCGTGATTTCACGCTGAGCCAATGTCAGGCAAGCAGGAACAAACGCGAAGTCACCTGCGCGCAGCGTCTTTCCTGCTGCCGTCAGTTGACCGCAAATTAGGGCGATCGCTAGGTGCTCCCCTGTGATGCCGAGATGCGATTGATCCAAAAGGCCGCGTCGGATGTCAAAAAACTCACACTGGATCAGCTTCCCTTGAGCATCGGCTGTTTGGAACACTGGCGGCTTGCCATGAAAGTCGATGCTTCTCAGTGAAGCCTCCAGGTGCAAAGGTCGGGGCTGACCATCGAGCCCGAGACGATTCCAATCAAACACACGGTAAGTTGTATCGCTATTTTGCTGAATTTCATAGATGACCAAACCAGCACCAATCGCATGAATCAGACCGCTGGGGATGAACAGACAATCCCCCACCTTAGGCTCCAAAACGTGAATGCAATCCGCGACGGTTCCATCAGCGATCGCTTGCTCAAACGCCTGCTTTGTCATGCCAGAGCGAAGCCCAGCGTAGATCTTGGCTCCCGGTTCAGCATGGACGATCAACCACATTTCGGTCTTGGGCTCGCCCCCCAATTCAGAGGCTAGCTCTGCGGGCGGATGCACTTGAATGGAAAGATCATCACAGGCATCTAGGATCTTCATGAGCAAGGGATAACGCAGCGCCGGATGAT
The DNA here is from genome assembly GCA_027486585.1 of Verrucomicrobiaceae bacterium. Lineage (GTDB taxonomy): Bacteria > Verrucomicrobiota > Verrucomicrobiia > Verrucomicrobiales > Verrucomicrobiaceae > Prosthecobacter. The sequence continues at coordinate 8,838 of JAIXOU010000082.1, forward strand.
CGAGCAAGGCAGGACCAAAGACATCCTCACGATGCTGCGACCAAAGATCGTGCAGGCTTATATGCCGTCCATCACTCAGGATGCAAACACTTTGCTCATCAGGGCGGTCACTGACCTCCCATGACTCGCCGTAGGCTGTATTCTGCTCTGGCAGCGAGCGATGGAACAAGGTCTGCAAACGGCGCCCGCCCCAAACTCGAGTCTGATATAGAGGCTGAAAGGTAATGAACGTATTGAACATGGAACAGTGAAAGACCGTTTTAACAAGCACGCAACGGCTATGATCCCCCACAAAGAGGGGAGGACAAACACACATTTGCCGTAAAGAAAGCTTGTCCAATAGCGTTCATTTCACTAACACTCCAAATCCTATGGAAACCAACCCTGTTATTTCATCTCGCCGAGACTTTCTCAAAACCTCAACACAAGCGGTCGCAGGCCTCTCGGTGCTTTCAGGCATCAAGATCCCCTATGTCCATGCCGTGGGAGATGATACGATCAATGTAGCGCTCGTCGGCTGTGGCGGACGCGGCACAGGCGCAGCCAGCAATTCCATGGGTGTGAAGCAGGGCACCCGCCTCGTGGCCATGGCCGATGTCTCTGAAAACCGACTGGAAGCCAGCTTTCAGGGCCTTAGCAACAAGCACCCTGATCGTTTCTCGGTTTCTGCTGATGCCAAGTTCATTGGCTTTGATGCCTACAAGCAAGCCATCGACGTTTTGAAGCCAAACGACGTGGTTATCCTTTCCACTCCGCCTGCCTTCCGCTGGGCACAGTTCAAATACGCGATCGAAAAAGGCGTGAACGTCTTCATGGAAAAGCCCATTTGCGTGGATGGCCCCAGTGGTAAACGCATGCTTGCCCTTGGCGAAGAAGCCAAGGCTAAAAACATGAAAGTCGGTGTAGGCCTCATGTGCCGCCACTGCCGTGTGCGTGGCGAGCTCTTTGATCGTATCCAGCAGGGAGAGATCGGCGATATCATCCTAGGCCGTGCCTATCGTCTGCAAGGCCCTGTGGGCAGCTGTTTCACCCTGCCACGTGATCCGAACACGGATAAAAGTGAACTGCTCTGGCAGATCAAAAACTTCCACTCCTTCCTCTGGGCCTCAGGCGGTGCCTTCAGCGACTTCAATATTCACAACATTGACGAAATCTGCTGGATGAAAAACGACTTCCCAATCGAGGCAAAAGCCACCGGTGGTCGCTCTGATCGTGGTGCTCACATTGACCAAAACTTTGACCATTACAGCGTCGAGTACACCTTCCCAGATGGCAGCAAGTTCTGGCTCGAAGGCCGTAACTCCATGAAGACTCACAACGAGTTTGCCAGTTATGTTCACGGCTCCAAAGGCATGGCCGTCATCTCCACAGCAGGCCACTTCCCATCCAAGGCCATGACCTTTAAAGGTCAAAATAAGAACCCCAAAGAAATCATCTGGCGCGGCCCTAAACAGGAGCCAAATCCCTATGACATGGAATGGCAAGACCTCGTGGACGCCATCGTCAATGACAAGCCCTACAACGAAGTCGAGCGCGGAGCCAAAGCCAGCCTCGTCACCGTCATGGGACGCATGTCCGCTCACACCGGCCAGCTCGTCACCTACGATCAAGTCGTCAATCACGATCACGAATTTGCCCCGAACGTGGACAAGCTCACCCTCGACGGCCCAGCCCCGCTGATCGCCGATGCCAATGGCAAATACCCCATCCCGTTTGCCGGAGCCAATGGCATGTACGAATACGTCGTCCCAAAAGCCTAATCGGCCCGACCCTCAGTCCTCTAGAAACAAGGCCAGCCGTCCGGTTGGCCTTGTTTTTTTAGAAGTAGGCTCGTTCGCCAGAACGAGGAATCTGAGATGTTTTCGCGAGTCTCCTGTTTTCAAGCCAATCCGCCCACACCCCGCATTCTGGTCCCGCGTGCAGGACGCCCACCTGCGAACGTAGGCTCGTTTGCCAGAACGAGAAGTCTGTAAAGTTTTCGCGAGTCTCCTGTTTTCAAGCCAATCCGCCCACACCCCGCATTCTGGTCACGCGTGCGGGACGCCCACCTGCGAACGTAGGCTCGTTCGCCAGAACGAGAAGTCTGTGAGGTTTTCGCGAGTCTCCTGTTTTCAAGCCAATCCGCCCACACCCCGCATTCTGGTCCGCGCGTGCGGGACGCCCACCATCGAACGTAGGATCGTTCGCCAGAACGAAAAGTCTGAGATGTTTGGGCGAGACTCAGGCGTGATCTTTGGTTTCGAGCAAATCTGGACGCACCAGACGAGTGCGCTCCAACGCCTGCTCATGACGCCATTGCGCGATCTTGCCATGGTTTCCACTGAGTAAAATCTCTGGCACCTTCAGTCCCTGGAACTCCGCAGGCTTGGTGTAGTGAGGTGCTTCTAGAAGCCCACTCTGGCCAAAGGACTCTTCGACCGCGCTCATGTCATCGCCGAGCACTCCCGGCAACAGACGCACAATCGCATCCATCACGATCACTGCGGCAATACTGCCATTGGTCAGGACATAATCCCCGATACTCAGTTCCTCGTCCACCCAATGATCAACCACTCGCTGATCCACCCCTTCATAGTGACCTGAGATAAAAATCAGATGCTCCTCAGTACTCAGACGTCTAGCAGCCGCCTGATCAAATCGTTGGCCAGCGGGAGACATCAAAATAACACGACTTTTCGGCGTATGTAATTTTTCCAAGGCCCCAAACAAAGGCTCAGGTCTTAGCAGCATCCCCTGCCCCCCTCCGTAAGGTGTGTCATCCACCTGCTTATGCTTACCCAGGCCATGTTCCCGCAGATCATGAACGCCCACAGACACGGCCCCCTTATCCTGGGCGCGGCCCATGATACTTGTGCTCATCGGCACGCTGATGAGTTCAGGGAAAAGGGTAATGACATCCAATTGCACCTGTCAGCTATCAGACGGCAGACCAGCGCCCGCAAGTCTGGATTCAAGGCGATTGGCTAGGGCAGACCTAATTCTTTTTTAACCGCTGTTTCAATCTCAGCCCCTTCAGGTTCGGCATCGGATCCAAAGCGGGAAATCAGCTGGCCATTTTTACCAATGAGGAATTTTTCAAAATTCCAGCCCACATCGCCACCTGAAGCAGTGAGTGCCGCAAACAATGGGCTTTTATCTGCACCGAGAATTTTGACCTTCGCAAACATAGGAAAGGTCACCTGATAACGACTGCTGCAAAAGGTCTTGATGTCCGCCTCGCTGCCAGGTTCCTGACCTCCGAAGTCGTTGCAGGGAAAGCCCAAAACGGTGAAACCATCTTTGGCATACTTGTCATGCAGCGATTGCAGTCCTGCATACTGGCCGGTGTATCCGCATTCCGAGGCTACATTGACGATCAAAACAGCCTTTCCAGCGTAGTCCTTGAGACTGACTTCTTTGCCATCAATGTTTTTGAGCGAAATGGACTGCAAATCGGCAGCGTGTAGTGAGGCAGTCATGAGAAAAGCAGCGAGGAGGTGTTTCATAGAGGTCGGTAAAATTTACGCGCGCCATCAAGGTTGGGATGATGTAACCGTGACGATGACACTTTTAGAAGTCGGCGTCAGGCTGATATCGGCAAAGCTGCCAATAGGAACCAGGACGTTCGCCTCGGGGAAATAGGCAGCACAACTGCCTGTAGGAAGATCATACGGAATCGCCAAAAAGCGCCGAGCATGACGCTCTTCGCCCTGAAAATGACTGGTGATGTCCACCGGACTCACGGGACTGATGCTGCGGCTCTTCATGTCATCGGGATTCATGAAGATCACTCGGCGCTCGTTACCGATGCCACGATAACGATCATTCAGACCATACACCGTTGTGTTAAACTGGTCATGACTGCGGAAGGTCTGCAGCACGAGCTGACCCGCGCTTGTCGTGACACAGTCCAGAGCATGGGTCTTGATCTTGGCCTTACCCCCAGGAACCACCCACTGACGCTCGCGCACTGGATTTGGCAGATAAAAGCCACCCGGCTGGCGGACGCGTACATTGAAGTCCTCAAAGCCAGGCACGACCTTTTCGATGAGATCACGAATGCGATCATAATCTTCCGCCAGATACATCCAATCGACCTTGGAGCGGTCTCCCAAAACAGCCGCTGCCGTGCGGGCGACGATATCCGGCTCGCTGAGTAAATGCGGTGAAGCAGGCTCAAGCTGACCATGCGAGGTATGCACCACGCTCATGCTATTTTCCACGGTCAAAAACGAATCTGTGTTGCCGCGAATGTCCACCTCACTGCGTCCTAAACAGGGCAGGATCAAACCTGTGCGGCCTGTGACCAAGTGACTGCGGTTAAGCTTCGTGCTGATCTGAACCGTGAGATGGCAGCGACGCAAGGCCTCTGCCGTGTATTCCGTGTCAGGCGTCGCTTGGAGGAAATTCCCACCCAAAGCATAAAACACTTTTCCGCGGCCTTCATGCATCGCCCGGATTGAGGCGACGACATCCCAACCGTGATGACGCGGCACTTTGAACTCAAAGACCTGCTCCAAGCGGTCCATGAACCACTCAGGCATTTTTTCGAAGACGCCCATCGTGCGGTCTCCCTGCACATTGCTATGACCGCGAACGGGGCAGAGACCTGCGCTTTCACGTCCGACAGCGCCTAAAAGAAGATGGATATTGACCACCTCCTGAATGGTCGCCACAGCGTTCTTATGCTGTGTCAGCCCCATGGCCCAGCAGGTGATGAGCTTGCGTTGACGACCAGCACACTGGCGGGCGGCTTTTTCCATCTCTGCACGCAGCAGCCCAGAGATGCTCTCTAGCTCAGCCCAATCCAGCGCCAAAAGATGCTTCCGATACTCGTCAAACCCCACCGTATGCTCCCGGATGAAAGCTTCATCATAGGTGCCATCCTCGATCAGGGTCTTGGCGATTGCCTTCAGCAGAGCCTGATCCCCATTCAAGCGGACCTGAAGAAACTGAGTGGCCAGCGGCGTGGACATCCCCATGACGCCCTTCACCTGCTGGGGATGCATGAAGCCAGTCAGGCCAGCCTCCTTCATGGGATTTACCGCAATGATCGTTGCTCCGGCCTCCACAGAACGCTGAAGACTTGTCAACATGCGCGGGTGATTCGTGCCCGGATTTTGACCAATGATCAGGATTGTATCCGCAGTCTCCAGATCCTTCAACGTTACGGTGCCTTTGCCAATACCCACGGCCTCCATCATCGCCGCACCACTGGATTCGTGACACATGTTGGAGCAATCAGGCAGGTTATTGGTCCCAAACTGACGCACAAACAGCTGATACAGGAACGCCGCCTCATTCGTCGCACGTCCCGAGGTATAAAAGACCGCTTCATCAGGTGAAGACAGCGAGTTTAACTCCTGAGCGATCAGGTCAAAAGCCTCTTTCCAGGCAATCGGCTTGTAATGGGTCTCCCCTTCTCTGAGCACCATGGGGTGTGTTAAACGACCCGCCTGATCCATTTCAAAATCACTCCACTGCGACAGCTCCGCCACACTGTTTTTAGCAAAAACTTCCGGCGTCACCCGCTGCTTCGTCGTTTCCGAGGCGATCGCCTTGGCCCCATTTTCGCAGAATTCAAAGGCGCTGCGATGGTCATCAGGGTCCGGCCAAGCACAACTCGGGCAATCAAAGCCCTTCCACTGATTGATTTTTAACATCGCTGCCGTGCCACGCAGCAGACCACTGTTCCCATACACATGCTTGAGGGAATTGGTGACCGCAGGAACACCAGCTGCTGCTGTTTTCGTTTTATCGATTTGGATGCCCGTCAGTTTTTCTGGCGGCTGAGCAGAGATTTCAAGGGTAGCAGGAGGCATGGGGGGATCTTGATGTCATTCCAGATACGCCTTCGGTCAAGCAGCAGACGAAGCAAAGCCGAATCTGAACAGTTCGGCTTAGGATGAACCCAGCCACTTCAGCACGATCCCAATGCCTCACCCCTCCTGAGCCGCTTCTGACTGCAACCTGTCCTTGCCGGGAGGGGAAATCGCCCTTTACTGGGGATCTCTCGAAACTCTCTTTTACCTCATGCCCATCGCCCGCGCCCTTCTTTCTGTTTCTGATAAAACCGGTCTGCTCGACTTTGCCAAAGGACTGGCAGAGCTCGGTGTGGAGCTGCTCTCTACGGGAGGCACCTCCAAACACCTGAAGGACGGCGGTCTCACCGTGATCGATGTTTCGGACCACACCGGTTTCCCTGAAATGTTCGACGGTCGCGTCAAAACGCTGCACCCAAAGGTCCACGGTGGTCTTCTACAACGCCGTGACAATGAAGAAGATAAAAAGAACGCCAAGACCCACGACATCCCAGTGATCGACTTGGTGATCGTGAATCTCTATCCCTTTGAGCAGACCATCACCAAAAAGGATGTCACGCTGGAAGAAGCCATCGAAAACATCGACATCGGTGGTCCGTCCATGCTCCGCAGCGCAGCTAAAAACCACCGCTGGGTGACCGTCATCTCTGACCCGGCTGATTACGCCGGCGTGCTCGCCGAGATGAAAGAAAACAAAGGTGACACCACCCTGGCCACCCGTGAGCGTTTGGCCTGCAAGGTCTTCCAGCGCACCTCCAGTTACGATGCGGCTATCGCTGGCTTCCTGAACAAGGAACAACTGACCCAAAAAACCTACTCACTGACCCTGCCTCTGCACAGCGAACTCCGCTACGGCGACAATCCGCACCAGAAAGCGGCACTGTACGGGAACTTCAGCGACTACTTTGTGAAGCTTCATGGCAAAGACCTGAGTTACACCAACATTCTGGACATCCATGGTGCAGCAGCCCTGATTGAAGAATTCCGCCGTCCTTGCGTGGCCATTCTAAAACACACCAATCCCTGCGGTGTCGGCTGTGCGGATGAAGATCTGCGTGAAGCCTGGGCCAAGGCCTTCGAAACGGATAAACAAGCTCCTTTTGGCGGCGTGATCGTGATCAACCGCAGCATGACCGTGGGACTAGCCCGCATCATCTCGGAGATCTTCACTGACATCATCATCGCCCCAGACTTCGACGCCGATGCGCGTGCTCTCTTGCAGAAAAAGAAAAACCTCCGCCTCATCCAGATGCTGCCAAGCGTGACAGAGACCCTCAGTGAGCCTGTCATCCGCAACGCCCCAGGTGGATTCATGGTCATGGACAGTGATCCACGCGCCATGGGCCTGGAAGATTTGGAGAGCAAAGTGAAGACCAAGCGCCCACCGACCCGCGACGAGATCGAGGCCATGCGCTTTGCTTGGCGCATCGTGAAGCATGTTAAATCCAACGCCATCGTCTTTGCCACCCATGACCGCACACTCGGCATCGGTGCAGGCCAGATGAGCCGTGTAGACTCCTGCCGGATCGCCATTTGGAAGGCCCAGGAAGCAGGTCTTTCCCTGGCTGGCAGTGTCGTCGCCAGTGATGCCATGTTCCCCTTTGCTGACGGCCTCATCGCCTGCGCCGAAGCTGGTGCAACGGCGGCCATTCAGCCCGGCGGCTCCATGCGGGACGAAGAAGTCATCGCCGCAGCCGATGAACGGAAGCTGGCCATGGTCTTCACCGGTCACCGCCATTTCCTGCATTGATTCTTCTGATCGAGCTGGGGATTCGCTGTTTGCAATCCCCACACGGCACGCTTTAAGCTCATGGAACTTGTTTTGAATCAACCCATTTTTGAGGAATGAAAATAGCGCTGGATGTGATGGGGGGCGACCATGCTCCAAGGAACCCCATGGGCGGCGTCAAGCTGGCTCTGGAAGAACTTACCCAGATCGAAAAGATCTATCTGGTCGGCGTGCCAGAGGTCATCGAGCGTGAAATGCAACAACAGGGCATCCCCCAGAGCCCAAAACTGGAGATCGTGCCTGCTTATCAGGTCGTGGACATGACGGACAGTGGACTGGATGCGGTGCGGAAAAAGAAGGACAGCTCCATTTCCCGCGCCGTCGATCTGGTAAAGGATCGTCTTGCAGATGCTGTGGTCAGCGCAGGCCACACGGGAGCTGCCGTCACGGCCAGCCTGATCAAGCTGCGCACTCTACCCCACATCGAGCGGCCAGCCATCGCGGCCATCATGCCGTCCCGTTCCCATCATTGGCTGCTCATCGATGCGGGAGCCAATCCCGACAGTCTTCCAGGTCACCTTGTCCAAAATGCCCTCATGGGCAGCGCCTATGCCCGCCATGTGCTAGGCCGCGAGAACCCGCGCGTCGGACTCATGTCGAACGGCACGGAAGAGGAGAAAGGCAATGCTTTGTGCAAAGAAACCGGCAAGCTGCTGCGCACGACGCCAGGGATCAATTTCATCGGCAATGTCGAAGGCCATGACCTCTGGGAGACGCCGCCAGACGTAGTGGTTTGCGATGGCTTCACCGGCAACATCATCCTAAAAACTTCCGAAGCTCTGGCCCATGCCATGTTTGGCATGATCAAGTCTGAAATCATGAGCACGACACGCTCAAAAATTGGCGGCATGTTAGCCAAACCCGCCTTCAAACGTGTGCACAAACGCACGAGTGCCGATGAATCCGGCGGCATGCCCCTGCTAGGACTCAATGGCATCACCATCATCTCCCACGGCGGTGCCAGTGCCTATGCCATGAAAAACGCCTTGCGCATGGCCTGCGAAACGATTTCTCATCAGGTGAACCCTCACATCGAGGCCGCCATCTCCCAACATCTCCTGCTTCACGGCCACCTGTAATCCTGGCCAACCTTTCCCTTTCCCGACCATGTCATCCCCTTGCGTCTCCAGCATTATCGGCACCGGCAGTTACATGCCGGAAAAGATCCTCACCAACGAAGAGCTCTCTAAAATCGTTGATACCTCTGACGAGTGGATCACGACCCGCACCGGCATCAAGGAACGCCGGATCGCCGCCGACAACCAAGCCACCAGTGACCTCGCTACATCCGCAGCCCTGCGCGCCATGGAGTCGGCTGGCGTAAAGCCTGAAGACATTGACCTCATCGTCGTGGCCACCGTCACGCCGGACATGCCCTTCCCTTCCACCGCCTGCTTTGTGCAGAAGAACATCGGAGCCAGCAATGCGGTCTGTTTTGACATCAGTGCTGCTTGTTCCGGCTTCCTGTATGCCCTGCAAGTGGCACGTAATTTCCTCAATGCCGGCACGCGCAGCACGGCCCTCGTCATTGGTGCAGAAAAGCTCAGCACCCTAGTCAACTGGACCGACCGCAACACCTGCGTGCTCTTTGGAGACGGTGCCGGAGCTGTTGTCATCCGCGCGGTCGATTCCGCCACAGAGGCCCCAGGCCGCGTACTTAGCACCATCATGGGTAGCGATGGCAATTTGGTCAATCTGCTGCGCGTCCCCGGTGGTGGCAGCGCCTGCCCGATTACCGCCGAAAATATCGACAGCCGTCTGAACACCATCCACATGGAAGGTAAAGAGACCTTCAAACACGCGGTCACACGCATGTGCCAGGCCAGTGAAAAAGCCCTGGAGATGGCCGGCCTAACCAAGGAAGACATCTCCCTCGTCATTCCTCATCAGGCCAATGCGCGCATCATCACCGCCATCGCGGATCGCCTAAACCTACCGCATGAAAAAGCTTTCATGAACGTGGACAAATACGGCAACACAAGCGCCGCAACCATTCCCGTTGCCCTAGACGAAGCCAATCGCCAAGGACTCCTGAAGCGTGGTGATATTGTCCTCCTCGTCGCCTTTGGCGGCGGTTTCACCTGGGCCAGCTCGGTTATCCGCTGGTAGCTTGCTTTAACACTCACTTCCTCACCTTCCATGAACCGCACGGCCATCCTTAATGTCGTCGGGCTCACCCCTCGGCTGATTGGCGATCACACGCCTAAAATCCGAGCCTTCATGGAAAGAAATCGTAGCGCGCTGATCGAGCCCGTCCTGCCCGCCGTCACCTGCACGGCCCAGGCCACCTATGTCACTGGCACACTGCCGAAAGACCATGGAGCTGTGGCCAATGGCTGGTATGACCGCGACTACGCCGAGCACCGCTTTTGGAAACAGCCCGAGTCCCTCGTCCACGGTGAAAAGCTCTGGGACATGCTGAGGAAGCAAAACCGCGAGTTCACCTGCGCCAAAGTCTTCTGGTGGTACAACATGTACTCCAGCGCTGACTTCACCATCACCCCGCGTCCACTTTACCTGAGCGACGGCAGCAAAGTTTTCGACGTCCACACACAGCCTATGGGCCTGAGAGACCGTATTAAGCGTGACTTGGGCGAGTTCCCCTTCCGTCACTTCTGGGGACCCGACAGCGGCATTCAGTCGTCTCAATGGATCGCCGCCAGCGCCAAGTGGATCGAAGAAAAACACTGGCCTGACCTCAGCCTCGTCTATCTCCCGCATCTTGACTACAATCTTCAACGTCATGGCCTGAAGATGGACATCATCCAGCATGACCTGAAGCAGATCGATGACGTTGTCGGCGACCTCATCAGCTTTTACGAAAGCCGCCAGATCCAGTGCGTCCTACTGTCCGAGTATGGCATCACCGATGTCGATCAGCCCGTGCATCTGAACCGTGTCTTTCGCGAACGTGGCTGGCTTTCCATCAAAGACGAAGTCGGTCGTGAAACTCTGGATCTAGGCGGATCACGAGCCTTTGCCATCGCCGACCATCAACTGGCTCACATCTACGTCAACGACCCAACGATCCTGGAGGAAGTCCGCGCGGTGCTAGCTCAAACCCCAGGCGTGCAGCAGGTGCTCGGCAAGGTCGAAAAACACTATGCAGGTCTGAATCACTCCCGCAGTGGTGACCTCATTGCCGTGGCCGATGCGCGCAGTTGGTTCACCTATTATTACTGGCAGGATGACGCCAAAGCGCCCGACTTTGCGCGCTGCGTGGATATCCACCGGAAGTGTGGCTATGACCCTGCCGAGCTCTTCCTCGACCCCACGCTCAAAGCGCCCAAGCTCAAACTCGCGCTGAGCTTGGCCAAAAAGAAGCTCGGCTTCCGCTACCTCATGGACGTGATTCCTCTAGATGCCACACTGGTCAAAGGCAGCCACGGGCGCATTCCCGAGGACAGCGCCGACTGGCCCATCCTTATCGGCAACTTCAAAAGTCTGCCCCACAATGCCCCCGTCCGCGCCGACCAAGTCTGCAACCAGCTGCTAAGTCTCTGTCAGAGCTAATCCAGACAAAATGCAGATTCGTGCAAAATAGACTCCCAAGGTCCGTACTCTACGGCTTCCTATGCGATCCCTATTTCTGACCCTTGTCCTCACTGCGACCAGCCTGCAAGCCGCCCCACAATGGATCTGGCTCTCCAAGGATGGCAACAAAGACAAAGCCGTCACCTTCCGCCACCGATTTGAAGTACCTCAGAATGCGCAACTCGCGTCGCTGGAGCTCACCTGCGACAACGGAGCCACAGCCAGCCTCAACGGCCAAAAAGTCCTCACCAATCAGGACTGGATGCAGCCCTCCAAAGCCGACCTCAGCCAGCATCTCAAGCGTGGCGAAAGCAACGAACTCATCATCAACGCCACCAACAAAGGCGGCAGCGCAGCCCTTGTCGCCAGGGTCACGCTGAAACTGCCCGCAGGTCGAGAGGACATCGTCATCGAGACGAATGGCAAGTGGGAGGCCGCCAAAGCAGGGACGCAGGATTTCAAGAAGGCCCTCGTCATTGAGGAATACGGCAAAGGACCTTGGGGCAAGCCCTTCGACGGCAAGATCGGTAGCGGCGGTAATAATAACGGCCCGGCCGAATCCATCGCTGCGGCCGACATCACTGCGCCCAAAGGTTTCAAAGTAGAAAAGCTCTACAATGTACCCAAGGATCAAGAAGGCTCCTGGGTGGCGCTTACGGTGGATCACAAAGGCCGCCTGATTGCCTGTGACCAATACGGCAGCCTTTATCGCATGAATGTGCCTGCGATTGGTAAGACAGAGAGCTTAAAACCAGAGAAACTCAGCCTCGAAATGGGCAAAGCTCACGGGCTGTTGTATGCCTTTGATAGTCTCTATGTCATGGTCAATGAAGACGGCAAAAACAATGGTCTTTTCCGTCTGACCGACACCAATGGCGACGACCAATACGATAAGACAGAGAAGCTGCACACCATGGCGGGTGGTGGTGAGCACGGACTGCACAGCATGATCGTCAGCCCCGATGGCAAACGCATCTTTTTTAACTGTGGCAACCATACCAAGCTGCCCGAAGGCATCGAAAAAAGCCGTGCCGCCAAAGCTTGGGATGAAGATCACATCCTTCCCCGCATGTGGGATGCCAATGGCCATGCCCGCGGCCTCACTGCCCCTGGCGGCTACATTTGCAGCATGGACCCAGACGGAAAAAACCTGGAACTGTTCTGCTATGGCTTCCGCAATGAGTTCGACATTGCCTTTGATCTCAGTGGTGAGCTTTTCACCTATGATGCCGATATGGAGTGGGACATCGGTTCCCCCTGGTATCGCCCGACCCGTGTGAACCACTGCGTCAGCGGTGCCGACTATGGCTGGCGCAGCGGCAGCGGTAAATGGCCGGGCTACTATCCAGACAGCCTGCCCACCACAATCGATATCGGCCCAGGTAGTCCGACTGGCGTGGTCAGTGGTAACGGAGCCAAATTCCCCGCTAAGTATCAGCGCGCTGTTTTCATCAACGACTGGACCTACGGCACCATGTGGGCCGTCCACTTGCAGCCGAAAGGCGGTAGCTTCATCGCTGAGAAAGAAGAGTTTGTTTTTGGCAAACCCTTGCCTCTCACCGATGTCGTCATCCACCCGCAAGACGGGGCCATGTACTTCGCCGTTGGCGGTCGTAGGACTCAATCTGGTGTCTATCGCGTCACCTATGTCGGGGAAGAATCCACGGCTGCCGTGAAAGCACTGCCTCTGGATGAAGAATCCCGCATGCGTCAAACGCTGGAAGCCATGCATGCAGAAGGTGATCCTCAAAAAATCCTGGCGACTGCCTGGCCCTACCTCAGCCACAGTGACCGTCATGTGCGCTACGCAGCGCGCGTCGCCATCGAGCGCCTGCCTGTTGAACTTTGGAAGGCCAAAGCGTTGGCAGAAACTCATCCTCAGGCCCTCATTGAGGCCATCGTCGCACTGGCCCGTATGAGCAGTGGCGGAGCTGGCAATCAGGGTGGTAAACCTGCGGCCAAACCCACAGGCACCTCCTCGGGCCCGATTGGAACGGTGTCCGCAGACAAAGCCGAATTACAGGTGGAGATGTTGCTCGCTTTAGAGAGACTTGAAACGGCCGAACTCAATCTCAACCAACAACTTGCCGCGCTGCGGGCCCTTGAGCTTGTGCTCATCCGCCTCGGTAAACCAGCACCTGAAGTCTGTGCCAAGACGGCGGCCACTTTAGAAGCGGCTTATCCTGCTGAGAATGCTCTCATCAATCGTGAACTCTGCCAATTGCTCGTCGTTCTGGACTCCACCAAGGCTCCAGTCAAAACGCTAGCTCTCATGGCCACGGCCAAGGACGACTTCCAAGAAGTAGCTACCGATGCGGTTTTAAGCCGAAACGATGGCTACGCGAATGCGGCTAGAGCTGCCGCAGGCAGCCGCCCCAATGGCCAACAGATCAGCTACATGTTTGCTCTGCGCAATGCCACAGC
>JAIXOU010000079.1 GCA_027486585.1 Verrucomicrobiaceae bacterium
AGGTCTGGGCAAGACCGACTACAATTTCGAGTGGGACGCAAAGATCTACGACTCGCACGATTGGGCCACGAGGAAGCCTGATCAGCCTTTTTTTATGCAAGTGCAGCTGGCTGGCGGCAAGCTGCGTGGAGGCACCGACGCCTCTGCCACGAAGCTGCTGGCTACCGCTGCTAAGGAGTTCGGTGCGGCCACCGATCCTGAAAAGGTCACGCTGCCGCCCTACTACCCGCGTGATCCGGTGCTGTTGCGCGATTGGGCGGCGTTTCTCGACTCTGTGCGTCTCACGGATGCTCATGTCGGCAAGGTCGTCGCTCGTTTGGAGAAGGAAGGGCTACTTGAAAACACCTTCATCATTTTCATGACCGATCACGGCATCAGTCACGCTCGAGGCAAACAGTTTCTCTATAATGAAGGCACCCATATTCCTTTCGTCGTGCGCGGTCCAGGCATCGAGAAAGGAAAGGTGCGCACCGATTTGATCGAGCACATCGACATGTCCGCCATCTCGCTCGCCGTAGCTGGGATCGAGATTCCGAAAATCATGCAGGCCCAGAATGTCTTCGCGGCAGATTACCAACCACGGACGCACATCTTCGCCGCAAGGGACCGTTGCGATGAAACCGTTGAGCGTCTTCGCAGTGTCCGGACGGATCGATTTCTCTACATTCGGAACTTCTATCCTCAGCGTCCTCACCTTCAGCCGAACGCCTATAAGGACGGTAAATCCATCGTGCAGAGCCTGCGGAATTTACATGAATTAGGCAAACTTGATGCGCTAAGCGAGGCCTTACTTTTTACTCCCACACGTCCGCCTGAGGAGCTTTATGAATGGACTACCGACACATGGCAAGTGACCAACCTGGCCGCCAATCCTGCGCACAAAGCTACGCTGGAATCGCTGCGGGTGCGTCTCGATCAATGGATGAAGGAAACCAACGATCACGGCCCTGAATCTGAGTCACGCTATGACAGCGACATGAAAGTGTATCTCGGCAAAGGCGATCCCGAAGTCGAAAAGAACATCGCCCTCATGAAGCAATGGGCAAAGGAAGGGAAGTAGTCTCACCGCATCGACCCAAGGTGAACGTTATGGGTGTCAGCTTGCAAAGGCTTTCGAGCCTTTGATTCAGCTGTATCCCTGACACCTTTAGGCACGTGGTTCTCATCCAACTCCGGCATTCGTTCTCTCGGGTTGATCAATTTTTATCCTTCATCACGGACTCACCATGAAAGGTAAGCGTATTATTGTGATAAAGACACGTCCAACGGTGCGATAACTGAGGCTTCTTATGCGTTTTTTATTCTGTTTCCTTTTTCTTGTCGCTTTTGAAACCACCTCTCTGGTTTTAGCCGCTGAAAAGCCCCTGAAGGCTCTCCTCATCGCAGGTGGCTGCTGCCATGATTACGCGAAGCAGCACGAGGTCATCGCGAAGGGCATCCAAAGCCGCGCGAATGTGCAGGTGGATGTCATCTGGACCGACGACAAGTCCACCAATCCGCCGCTGCCGATCTATGACAAGGTGGATTGGGCCAAGGGCTACGACATCATCATCCACGACGAATGTGCAGCGAGCATGAACAACAAGGAGACGCTCACGCGCATCCTCGACGCTCACAAAACGATCCCCAGCCTTCAGCTTCACTGCGCCATGCACAGCTTCCGCACGGGCGAGGATCGCTGGTTCAAGCGTCTCGGCCTGCAATCAAACTCGCATGGCCCGCAGGAGCCGATCGCGATCACGTTTGTCGATAAAGAGCACCCGATCACCAAGACTCTCGGCGATTGGACCACGATCAAGGAGGAGCTCTACAACAATGCGAACCTCTTCGATGCGCATCCGCTCGCGATGGGTCGCCAGATGGTCAAAGGCAAGGCCGTGGATGCCATCGTGGCTTGGACGAATGAGAAAGCTGGTGCCCGCAGCTTCAGCACGACCATCGGCCACAACACCGAGACCGTCGCCGATGCGCGTTACCTCGATTTGATCACCCGCGGCCTGCTCTGGGCCTGTGACAAGCTTACGCCGGATTTCCTCGTGCCGTTCACAGGACAGAACAAAGTCACCTTTGTCGCGGCAAAGCCTGTCGAGGCTCCGAAGCCGCCACTCGCGCCAAAAGACGCCACAGGCATCAAGACGACCGCGAGCAGCACTCAGCCGGGCAATGACACATGGAAAGCCGTCGATGGCGATGAAGGCACGCGCTGGTGCGCTGCGGATGCGTCAAAGCCGCAATCGCTCACGCTGGAGTTGGAAAAGCCGCAGGACCTCACTGGGCTCGAAATCGTGTGGGAGCGAAAAGATAAGTCCTACCAGCACAAGATCGAGATCGACGGCAAAATGGTGGCAGACATCTCCATCTCCAAAAGCCACGTTTTGGAAGCCAAGCAGGTCAAAAAACTCG
Organism: Verrucomicrobiaceae bacterium; assembly: GCA_027486585.1. Lineage (GTDB taxonomy): Bacteria > Verrucomicrobiota > Verrucomicrobiia > Verrucomicrobiales > Verrucomicrobiaceae > Prosthecobacter. The sequence goes on from JAIXOU010000079.1 coordinate 2,404, forward strand.
TCATCACCTGCACAGGGAACGATCACGGCGGCTGGGCCAGCATCCGCGAGGTGCGGCTGAAAGGCCCGGGCATCAAAGCCATCGCTCCGAAGCTAAGCGCTGAGCAAAAGAAGGAGTATGACAAGGCGAACGATCCCCGCGCCAAGGAAGGCAACATCGTGCCGAAGATCGTCAAACTCACGCCTGAGGAGGAAGCCGCCATTTTGAAGGATGTAAAGGTCGCCGAGGGCTTTGAGGTCACGCTGTTCGCGAATAGCGCCGCAGCGAACTATCCTGTCTTTGTCGCCGCGGAGCCGGATGGCACGCTTTACGTTTCGTCTGATGGAAATGGCTCGCTGGGCCGCAATCCGAAGCGCGGTCGCGTCATCCGCCTGCGCGATCTCAATGGCGATGGCCGTGCCGATGAGACGAAGGTCTTTTGCGAGATCGATGCGCCGCGCGGGCTCGTGTGGGATCACGACCGGCTTTATCTCGTGCATCCGCCGCACCTCAGCGAGTTCATTGATGCCGATCACGACGGCGTCGCGGAGAAGCAAAACATCCTCGTCAAAGACATTGCCTTTGGTTTCAAAGATCGCCCGGCGGATCACACCACGAACGGCCTCAGTCTCGGCATCGACGGCTGGCTTTACATCGCGGGTGGTGATTTTGGCTTCATGAAGGCGACGGGCACTGATGGCAAAATGCTCCAGCATCGCGGTGGCGGCGTCATTCGCGTGCGTCCAGACGGTAGCGGGTTGGAAGTCTATTCTACCGGCACGCGCAACATCTTGGAAGTCGCGATCAGTCCGCTGATGGACATCTTCGCCCGCGACAACACGAACGACGGCGGTGGCTGGAACGTACGCTTTCACCATTTCACTGGCCTTGACGACCACGGCTACCCGCGCCTCTACAAAAATTTCACCGATGAGGCCATCCAGCCGTTAGCGGATTATGGCGGCGGCAGCGGCTGCGGCGCGGTTTACATTGATGAGCCCGGCTTCGGCACTTGGAACAACGCTCCCTTCACCTGCGACTGGGGCAGCGGTGCTCTCTGGCATCATCAGGTGAAGCCCAAAGGCGCCACCTTTGAAGAAACCCGTAAGCCCGAGCCCTTCATCAAAATGACCCGCCCCACCGACGCCGATGTCGATGGCATGAGCCGCGTCTATTGTGCCAGTTGGAAAGGCGCGACGTTTGATTGGGCGGGCCCGGATGTTGGTTACATCGTGCAAGTGAAGCCGAAGGGCTACAAAGCGGAGCCGTTTATGGATTTCGCGAAGGCGAAGGATGAGGAGTTGGTGAAGTTTCTCGATCTTAGTAAGCCACAGAGCAATCGCCGCCGCATCGAAGCGCAGCGCGAGTTGCAACGTCGAGGCAATAAGCAGGCGGACAGCTATCAGGCTCAGTATGCTTCGCTGCGCACAGCGGATCGTAATCAGGTGGCTTCTCTCAAACAAACAGCCTCGGATGATGAAGTCATCGCGGCCATTGCCCATGCCGATCCTGTCATCTCGCACACAGCGATTCGCGCTGCTGCCTCTCGTCAGCTCTTCAAGCAAGCCTTTGCCGCTCTCGATGGCTCCAGCAGTGATCGCGCAGGCATCCTGCGTTCACTCGCCATGATGCACGAGTCTAATGTCGTCACTGGTCTCATCGAGCGTCTCGCCAAAGCCACTGATCCCGCCTTGCGCCAAGGCATCCTCGGAGCACTCAGCCGCCTGCATTTCAAGGAAGGTGAATGGAAGGGCGATTCGTGGGGTACACGGCCGGACACACGGGGGCCGTATTACCAGCCTGAAGGTTGGAGTGAGACCGACAAAATCTACGTCACCCTGCGCGATGCATTGGCCAAAGCGTCGCCGGAAGAAGCGACCTTCCTTGTGAGGGAGATGAGCCGGAACCGCATCCGCTCCGATGACTCACTCAAGCGCATCCTCGAACTTGCGAAGCAGGACCCGAAGGTCATCCCCGATGCCGTGGCGCAGATCGCCATGGCGGATGAGGTGCCTGCGGAGGCGGTTCCGCTGCTGGTCGGAGCTTTGCGTAGTAGCATAGGCTTTCAGCCTGTGCCGAACGGCTCCAAGGCAGCGGATGCTGAAGCACAGCCTAGAAAGGCTATGCTACTCTCGCAAGCCATCACCGCTTTGTCGAAAACCGATAGCGCTGACGGCGTCTCCGCCACGCTGGCCGCTTTGGAGCCGCTCAAGAAGCTTCCGGACTCCGGCAAAGACTACGATGCAGCCTTGGCCGCCTTCTTGAACGCGCCGAAGCTCGAAAACCACCATCAGCTTGTCGAGCAGATCGCCGAGAAGGGCGAGTGGCCGGTGTCGATGTATGCGAACGCCGCCTTGCTGAACCTCGCGAACCGCAAAACGGGCAGTCCGGAGTCCATCCAGCTCACGCAGAAGGCGCTGGACAAGGGCTGGGGCGATCCGAAACACCGCAAGCTCATCATCGACGCCATCAGCGCCTCCAAGCACATGCCCAGCGCCTCCAAGGTGCTCGCCGCGCTCGATGATCCTGATGCCGAGGTCAAAGGTGCCGCCGAACGCGCCGCAAAGTCCATGCGCCTTCAGAAGATCGAAGATAAAACACCCAAGATCATGACCTTGAAGCCCGAGGAGGCCCTCGCAGCCGTTTTGAAGACCCAAGGCAACGTGGCGCTCGGTGAGCAAATTTTCACCAAAGCCACCTGCGTGGCCTGCCACACCGTGAAGGAGACCGAAGCTCAAAAAGGCCCTTACCTCGGCAACATCGCCCAAACCTACAAGCGCCCCGATCTGGCCCAAAACATCCTCGATCCAAACAAAACCATCGCCCAAGGCTTCGCCAGCGAGATGATCACGATGAAGGACGGCACTTCACAAATGGGCTTCATCACGCTGGAAGGATCCTCAGAGATCAAGTTGCGCAACATCGCCTCTCAGGAGTTCATCTTCAAAACCGCCGATATCAAAGAGCGTCAAAAGCTCCCGATGAGCATGATGCCGCCCGGTTTGATGATGAACTTCACCGTGAAGGAGTTCGCTAGCTTGCTGGATTACCTGGAGTCGCTGGTGAAAAAGTGATCGCTATCACAGCTCCACCGTCTGCATCAGTCGGGCGACTTCGATGTGGCCGGTGGGGTGTTTTTCTGCGAGGGCATCTCGCAGTTTATCGGAACGCTCTGGCTCGCCATGAACAAGAAAGACGCGTTTCTTTTCGCCGCCTACCCGGCTGAACCACTCGAGCAGTTCATTATGATCGGCATGACCCGAGAAGGAGTCGAGTGTCTCGATCTCAGCTTTGACCTCGAATTCATCACCAAGAATGTTTACATGGGTGAAGCCGTTGCGCAGCTTCCAGCCGAGGGTGTTTTCGGCGCAGTAACCGACAAACAGCAGGATGTTGTTTGAGTTGCCAACGTTGTTGCGCAGATGATGCAGGATCCGGCCGCTTTCAGCCATGCCTGAGGCGGAGATAATGATGGCGGGGCCTTTGACAAAATTGAGGCCCTTGGATTCATCTACGGTGCGGACGAGTTTTAGGCCATCAAAGCCAAAGGGATCATCCCGCATGAAGAGGGCCTCAGCTGCCGCAGGGCGAAGGTCATCGACATGCAGGCGGAAGATTTCGGTGGCCTTGACGGCTAGTGGACTGTCCACAAAGGTGGCTACGGAGGAGAAGCGATTTTCGTGATGGAGTTTATCCAGCGTGAAGAGCAATTGCTGGGTGCGTTCGACAGCAAAGGCTGGGATGATCAGGTGCGCGCGGCGCTGCTGGATCTCGCGGATGATTTTGACAAGGTGATCGGTGCTGTCGGTGGCTAGCTCATGCTTTCTGCCCCCATAGGTGCTCTCCATGATTACGTAGTCCACTTTGTCACAAGGCGCAGGATCATTAAGGATGTCATTGCCGGGACGGCCAATATCGCCGCTGAAGAGAAGGCGGCTTTGTTTCTGTGTGGCGTGGTCGTCAATGTCTAAAATGACCTGCGCTGAGCCAAGCACATGTCCTGCATCGATGAAGGTGAGGCGCACGCCTGGAGCAATGAACATGGGCCGCTGATAGCCGAGGGTGACGAATTGTTTGAGGCAGTTTTCAGCATCAACGCGTCGATAATTCGGTGTGAGTTCAGGCAGGTCATCACGCTTCCGGTGGCGGTTTAGCCAAGCAATGTCGCTCTCATGAATGTGGGCGGCATCTGGCAGCATGATGCTGCAGAGGTCACGCGTGGCTGGCGTGGCGTAGATGTTTCCATCAAAGCCGCGCTTGCAGAGATGAGGTAAATTGCCTGTGTGATCGATGTGCGCGTGGGAGAGGACGACGCAGTCGATCTTTTCAGGATCAAAAGGGAAGTCGCTATTGCGCTCCATCGCCTCCGCACGGCGGCCCTGATAGAGTCCACAATCCAGGAGGATGCGTGTTTCATTGACCTCGATGAGATGCTTTGATCCCGTGGTGGTTCCTGCGGCTCCGCAAAAAGTGATTTTCATGGTTAATCGCATTTCAGCGGACAGCGAGTGTCTTGGCAAGAGTCAAAGCTGTCGGTTGACGAAAGAGCACACTGCGCCATGAACTGTGGCTCGCTTTTATGAACGATCTCCTCACTGCCCTGAACTGGCGCTATGCGACCAAAGTCTTTGATTCTTCCAAAAAAATCCCGGCGGAAACCTGGTCGCAATTGGAGGAGTCCCTGGTGCTCACGCCGTCCAGCTATGGCTTGCAGCCTTGGAAGTTTTTGATTGTTCAGGATGAGGCTTTGCGTGAGCAACTAGTGCCTCATGCTTGGAGTCAGCGCCAGATCGCGGACTGCTCCCATTTGGTCATCATGCTGGTCAAAAAGGCTTTGAGTGAAGCAGATGTGGACGCTTTTCTTTCCCGCATGGTGGAGGTGCGCGGCGGCACAGCGGATGCTTTGGCGGCTTATCGTGGCATGGTCATGGGCGCGCAATCCAAAGGCTACATGTCCACTGATTGGGCGAAAAAGCAGGCTTACATCGCGCTGGGTCAGTTCATGCTCGCCACGGCTCTGCTTGGGGTCGATACCTGCCCGATGGAGGGTTTTATTCCGGCCAAGTTTGATGAGGTCCTAGGTCTGACGGACAGTGAGTTCACCTGTGCCGTGCTTTGTCCAGCGGGCTATCGCAGTGCCGATGATCGTTACGCAGACCTTCCGAAGGTGCGCTTTGAAAATAAGGTCGTTGTCGAATATCGCTAATCCTTATGATTCAGGATACACTGGAAAACTCTGCCCGTTATGAAGGGCTCAATTCGCGCTTTGCTAAGGCCTTTGAATTTCTGCGTAGCGTTGATGGCACGCAGGCTCTTGGGCGGCATGTGATCGAGGAGGATAAGCTGATCGCCATCGTGGAGAGCTACACGACCAAGCCGCTGGAAAGCGCGCTGTTTGAAGCGCATCAGAAGTTCATCGACATTCAGTTTCTCTTTCGAGGACGCGAGACCATCCTGTGGGCTCCGCTGCCAAACATGCAGGAGGTCACGCGGCCCTATGAGGAAGAGAAAGACATCGGCAAATGGAAGCTCGTGGCAGATACGACGGCCCTTCATCTCAGCTCAGGCCATTTTGCGATCCTCTTTCCCCAGGATGCCCATGCACCTTGCGTGCAGTGGGATCAGCCAGAGCAAGTGTATAAGGTCGTGATGAAGGTGGCGGTGGAGTAGGCTTACCGTTCTTCCCAGCGCGCCAGAAGCCAGAGGACGTCGGAGAGGCGATTCAGGAATCGACCGACGTCTTTGTTCGGCACTTCTTGGTCACTGCCGACGAGGTCCACGACGTGTCTTTCGGCGCGGCGGCAGGCAACGCGCGCGAGGTCAGCGTAGGCTCCGGTCATGACGCCAGCTTCACCGGGTAGTGCCCAGCCTTTGAATTCTAAGGCTCCACCAGCTTCTAACTTAGCGACCCATTCGTCGAGATAAGTCAGTTTTTCAGAATCGAATGGCTTGTGAGTGGCGGCGTATTTTTCCTCCAATCCTGGCGGTGTGGCCAGCTCTCCCATGAGGGCGATGAGCCAGGGCTGCACCGTGGTGATCACTTCACGTGTTTCCGGTTTCAGAGCCGCAATACGGATGGGGCCGAGGGCTGCATTGAGTTCATCCACGGCGCCGAGCGCGTGAACACGAGGATGGGATTTGGATAAACGGCAGCCGAAGAGGAGATCGGTCTCCCCTTCGTCCCCGCGACGGGTGGCGATGGACATGAGCACATCTTACGCGGCTCTTGATAATCAGGCGGATAAATCTTCGCAACTTTTGCTTTTCATCTGTTTACTTGGTCCATAACATGCGCTGTCTATTGACCATCAACGCTATGAGACGACATCACTCTTTTGCCATCTGGGCTTACTGCCTGATTACCGGTGTCTCCGCCGCCTATGCAGACCAAGCTGAAACCGTGATCTTGGCTGAGCGACCGAAGTTAGCTCTGTATGCCGAAGACGTGACCATTGACGGTCTGCCGCGTCCAGACTTGGCTCGTGCCTTGAGCGATAGCCTCAGTGCAGGCCTGTTAAAGCGCGGACAAGTGCGTGTCTTCAGTCTCGAGAGTGCTGCAGGCCGTGATGCCACGGGAATGCTTGCCAGTCCGGCCTCGTCCACAGCCAATCGAGTCAATAAACTCCTGGATGATGGGCTCGATTACGTGATGACCTTTAACGTTCTGGGCATCAACAGCGAGTATTTGATGAGTGTGAAAAAGATGCGCGCTCGTACTCATGAAGTCGTCGAGGCCCATCAGTTCACCAGTGTGGGCCGCGAGACCGGCCTCTTTAAATTGATGGCGACCGTTTTAGAGCAAGTGGACCCGCGTCCGTATGGTCGAAGCAAGGTTTTTCCACGCACCCAGTCGCCGGCTGTGCTCGCTGCGTCGCCTCCAGTTCGTGTGGTGATCAAGCCTGAAGTGGCCGCCTATGATCCTTGGAAACAGAATGTACCGCCAGTCCATGATCTGACGAATGTCCGCAAAGCGCTGGTGTATCGCCACCTAGGCACAGTAAACTACATCAACAATTCATGGAAATTTTGCATCATCCGCCCGACGGAAGGCACCTCGCTAAGTGAAAATGATAACCTGCATATCCTCTGGGATGAAGGGGACGTCTATGCTGCCCTGCGAGTCTGCGCTGTTGAGCGTGGAGGGGTCGTGGCTGACATGGGGCACACGCCGAATCATCACCCGCTGTTTCATGGGGATAAGGTGTTCGGTTGGGCACCACCTTTGCGCGAATGATTTAATTCAGGGATGGAAATGCAGTGTTTTAGCTGTAATTGGCCACGACATTTGCCCTAGGCAGGGTAAAAAAGGTTAAGTTCTGTGACTTTTCCCAGCCAAACTCCTTGCCACGGACTGAGTCGCTGGTTAAAAAGCAGATGCACACATTAAGTACGTAGGCACGCCCCATATGAAGTTCACGATCAGTAAGGAGTCATTCCAACAGGCCATTCAACAGGTACAGCACGTCGTCAGCACGCGCACGACGCTGGCCATCCTCTCCAATGTCCTGCTCCGCGCCAAAGATGGCGTGCTTGAGCTCACGACCACGGATCTCGACGTCGGTGTCACCTGTGTAGTGCCTGCCGAAGTGCATGAAGAAGGTGCCACCACTCTGCCTGCACGCCGCTTGGCTACCATCGTTCGCGAATTGCCAGCAGAAGATATCGAAATCACCGTGGATGAAAAGAACACCGCGTCTATCCGCAGCGGCCCTTCCTTCTTCAAAGTGCTGGGTCTAACCAGTGAAGAATTCCCAGCGCTGCCACGTTTTGACGATGCCCGTGAATTCAAGATCGAGCAGGCTGCCCTGCGTGATTGCCTGAAAAAGACCTCGTATGCGATCTCCACCGATGAGACCCGCTATGTCCTCAATGGCATCCTTTTCTCCTTTAAAAACAATGCCCTAACCATGGTTGCCACAGATGGTCGCCGTCTCGCCATGGTCGAGCAAGAATTGGAATTCCCTCAGAGTCAGGAGATCGACATTATCGTGCCGACCAAGGCTGTTAATGAATTGGCCCGACTTTTAGGTGATTCGGGAGATGTGATCATCCGCGTGACGGGCAGTCAGGTCGGCTTTGATCTCGGCGATAGCCTTCTGATCAGTAAGCTGATCGACGGTAACTATCCAAACTATCGACAAGTCATCCCTGGTGAGGCCAAGGAACGCATTGCGCTGGATCGTGAGGTCTTCCTAAAGGCGATCAGCCGTGTCTCTCTTCTCGCTAGTGAGAAATCAAATTCCGTGAAGTTCCAGTTCACACCTGGTCAGGTCGAGATCATCGCCAGTAGCCCAGACATTGGTGAGGCCCGTGAAACCATCGCAATTAACTACAAGGGAGCGACCATCACCATCGCCTTTAATCCTGAGTTTACCATGGCTCCTCTGCGTAATCTGAGTGCCGATGAGGTTCATCTTCATCTTATTGATGACATCAGCCCCGGAGTTCTCCGCACAGGCACCAATTTTCTCTACGTGCTCATGCCTATGCGCGTGAATAACTAAGTCTGTTCTCAACCCCAAACCTACCCTCCACCGATGGTCCGTTCCCCTCTCATCCTTGCCTTGGCTGCCTGCACACTTTCCGCCTGCCAGCCCTACATGCAGCCACGTCCTTTTGCGGGTCGCGGCGGTCAATCACTGGACAGCCCACCACGCTATGGCGATGGCAATCGTTATGTCGAGCCGATCGCACCAGGAGCACAAACTGATCCGAGTGCTGTCGTGCCCCCAGTGCCGAGCACACCTGCCCCATCCATTCCAGGTGCCCCAGGAGTCGATCAAGGTTTGAGCCTGACACCCACACCAAGTGGACCTGCGGCCCCAACCACACCAACGGTGACAACGCCAAGCGTCCCGACAACGCCGACAGTAACGGCACCAACGCCTGCACCTACACCAGCGGCTTCTGACGTCCCTTTTGCACGCTCTGTAGCAGGCAAGCCGGGTTACGTTTACAGTCCGAAAGATCCCAAAAAGATTATCAGTGTCGATGGTCTGCGTCCCGGCTCCAAGGCTAAAGACCCAGAGACTGGCGAGATCTTCCGCGTTCCCTTCCAGTGATGGTTAGCGGCTATGAAGCTGCAGTAGTCTGTCCCCTTTATCAAAAGTCAGTATGTGTCCAAAATCACTTTTCGTTGGAGCCTTCACGTTCATCGCTCTAAGCGCCTCTGCCGCAGATCGGCTGAAAGTGCTCATCATTGATGGTCAAAACAATCACAAGTGGGACATCACCACGCCCGTGCTTGTAAATGCGCTGGATAGTAGTGGTGCTTTCACCACGGAAGTTAGCACGACCCCTGCCAAAGGCTCGCCTGCTGAGGCCTGGAAAGATTGGCATCCTGACTTTGCTCAATATTCGGCAGTGGTCAGTAACTACAATGGTGAGCCATGGCCTGAGGCTGTCCGGTTGGCTTTTGATGCTTACATGAAGAACGGCGGCGGTTTTGTCTCCGTTCACGCCGCAGATAATTCCTTTCCTGAGTGGAAAGAGTACAACCAGATGATCGGTGTCGGTGGCTGGGGAAAAAGAAACGAGGAATCAGGTCCATGGCTGTATGTCAAAGATGGCAAGCTTTTCCGCGATACCAGCAAAGGCAACGGTGGTGCCCATGGTCAGCAGCATGAGTTTGTCGTAGAGATCCAAAATACGGAGCACCCAATCACTCGTGGATTACCGCCACGCTGGCTGCACGCCAAAGATGAACTTTACAGCCGCCTTCGCGGCCCAGCAGAGAACATTGAAATCCTGGCCACAGCCAAATCAGATCTGACCTCTGAGAATGAGCCCAATCTCATGGTCCTCAGTTATGGCAAGGGCCGCGTTTTCCATACGACACTGGGACATGCTGATTACTCCATGTTGGATCGCGGATTCTATGAAACCTTTCAACGCGGTACGGAGTGGGTCGCAACTGGTGACACCAAAGCCACTGGCGATGTGCCAGTAGATTTCCCGACAGCGGAAAAGGTCTCGGTTGTGCTTTTGGACGGGCATCCCAAACAGTCAGCTCCAGCACCCAAAAAGTAAGACTTTGACATACTCATAAAAATCAGTTGCTCAATGCCGCTGAGAAGAGTATGAAGACTGCCCTTTGGATCACGCGCGGTTAGCTCAGTGGTAGAGCATTACCTTGACATGGTAGGGGTCACAGGTTCGAACCCTGTACCGCGCACCATCTTTGACGAAGCCAGCTTTAAAAGCTCAATCGCTTCAGAAGATGAGTCGATCCAATTAGAATCTGAGGAAGAAGCACTTCCTGAAACGCGTAATGACAGCCTTCGTATGATTCGTCTTTCGCTTACACTGCTGGTCGCTTGCCTGCTCTCTTCTTGCTCCACGGCTTTTAAATGTGAATGGAAAACGGCGACGGCTCTCGGCCCACAATCAGGCATTGAGGGCGCCTGGCAGGGCACTTGGTTGAGTTCAGCAAACGGACATCATGGGAATCTGCGCTGCATCGTGGGACCCAAGAAGAATGTCCAAGGTGACCGTGAATTTCATTATCATGCTACTTGGGCCGGTCTTGTCGGAGGTGCCTATCGTGCCACGCATCGCGTGAATGTATCCAAGGGGGCTTCGACTTTTACCGGTGAACATCAGATGCCGCGCTGGGCTGGGGGGCGCTATGTTTATGGAGGCACGATCCAGGGAGATGCCTTTAATGCCTGTTATGAATGCTCCAAGGATAAGGGCACTTTTCAGATGCAGCGGGTGAGATAGGCAAATTTTGACCCAACTTTCACAAGCAAGGCTGAGACGGTGAGGTGGGGCTGGCGATAATGCGCTGATGCCATCCCATAGCTCCTGCAAACACTGCGGATCTCCCGTGCCAGCGAACCGCGATGACGAGTTCTGCTGCTCGGGATGTGTGTATGTGTTTGATTTGCTTCATCAGCAGGGTCTTGATCATTTCTATGATTTAAAGGGCGGTCTTTCATTGCCACCTGTTTCCCCGCAGAGTCTGCGTGAACGCGATTATGAATGGCTGGTGGAGCTCGGGCGCAACGCTGCTCCGCAGGGCGAGCTTTGCCTGGCGCTACAGGGCATCTCCTGTGTGGGTTGTATCTGGCTGATCGAAAAAGTCTTTGCTCGTCATGCGGGTGGGCTGAGGGTCAATGTGGATGTTGTTCACGGTGATCTATTCTTTTGCTATGATCCGGCAGTGTTTGATGTGGTGGCCTTTGCCAAAGACATGCAGGCGTTTGGGTATCTTGTTGGACCGCCACGTGAGGGCGAAGAGCGTAAACAAACCTCTGGCTTGGAACGGCGCATGGGCGTGTGTGGAGCCTTCGCTATGAATGCTATGGCCTTCTGTCTGCCTGCCTATTATGGCATGCCAGCGGACTTTGTTTTTGCGCCCTGGTTTGATATGATCGCTGCGGTCTCTGCCACTTTGGCCATGTTGGTCGGTGGGTCCTATTTCATTGAAAAAGCCTGGCGCAGCCTACAGGCCGGAGCGCTGCACATTGATACACCTATCGCGCTGGGGATCATTGCGGCTTACGTTGGCTCTATCGCTGGGTGGATTGCCGGAGTGCCAGGGCTGAAGTACTTCGACTTTGTGGCCATCTTCATTTTTCTCATGCTCGTGGGGCGCTGGGCGCAGCAGGCAGCCGTGGAAAGGAATCGCCGTAAGCTCATGCGTGACACCTCGATCCCAGACTCGGTGACACTGCTTGAAGAGGATAAGCCGCGCCCTCTCAGTGCCTTGAAAGCTGGAGTGCGCTTTGCCATCAAGCCTGGGCAATCCATCCCGGTTGCCTGCCGATTGCTGAGTTCACAAGCTTCTGTCAGTCTTGAGTGGATCAATGGTGAAAGCGAAGCTCAGCTGCGTGATGAGGGCCAATTGCTGCCATCGGGTGCCTTAAATATTGGCTCACGCGGACTGGAGGCAGAGGCTCTGGAAGGCTGGCCGGATAGCACGTTGCGGAAGCTTTTAGAAGCCCGCCGCCCAGGTGAATTTCGCGATCTGAAATTGGAGCGCCTCTTGCGCTGGTATCTAGGCATCGTTGTCATCATTGGCATTGCTGGGGCTTTCTGGTGGGCTTTGCATGGGGCTGGTGTGGTGCAGGCTGTTCAGGTCATGATCTCCATCTTTGTCGTCTCCTGCCCTTGTGCCCTCGGCGTGGCTGTGCCATTGGCGGAAGAATTAGCTGCGGCACGTGCTGAAAAACTAGGCGTTTTTGTTCGGACGCTCGGCCTTTGGAAGCGCCTGATGCGTGTGCAGCGGACGGTCTTTGATAAAACAGGAACGCTGACTTTGGAAAATCCAGTCTTGGAGAATCGGGAGGTGATTAACCAACTGGATGACCAAGCTCGCCGCGCACTGCGCACTTTAGTCACAGGGAATCTGCATCCTGTGAGTCGGAGCTTGTTTGATGCCGTCGGTCCCGGTGCGCTTAGCACGAATGAGGTCCATGAAGTCATCGGCCAAGGCTTGTCGTTTACCGATGAATCTGGCCACGAATGGTTTCTCGGTCGCGGTGCGGGTGCCGATGCATTGCTAGGCTTGGATGGCGTGGCCCTGGCGGGCTTTCGCTTTCGAGATGAACTGCGTGCAGAGTCACTTCATGAAGTGCGTACGCTGCAAGAGCGCGGCATTTCTGTGCACATCCTCAGTGGTGATCGCGAGGCCAAAGTCGCACATATCGCCGCCCAGCTTGGTTTGAAAAACAAAGACTGGCAGGCAGGCCTGACCCCTGAGCAAAAAGCAGCGTGGGTGACAGAACAAAACGACAATGACACTCTCTACATCGGTGACGGAGCCAATGACAGCCTTGCCTTTGACGCTGCGCTTTGTGCGGGAAGTCCGGTTACTGGACGCAGCTTCCTGGAGCAAAAGGCGGATTTCTTTTTCCTCGGGCACAGTCTGCGTTTTGTCAGCGGCCTGATGGACGTCGCTCGACTGCATCGCAGCGCGACACGACGTGTTTTTGCTTTTTCAGTCACTTATAATGCCGTCACCATCGTGGCTGGTCTCATGGGCCATCTTAGCCCTCTTGCCGCAGCGATTCTTATGCCGCTGAGTTCAGTCGCGACCTTGAGTATTGTAGCGCTGACCTTTGCAGGAAAAAAGCAGACCTTCGAGAAGGCCTCGTTGGCTGAGGAGCTATTCCCAAACAATCAGACTGCGGGCCACCTCGCCACGCTCTAACGCAGCGTAGGCTTCATTGATTTCATCGAGCCGCCAAGTGCGTGTCAGTAGTTCATCGAGCTTTATGGCACCGGTCTGATGCAGATCCATGAGGCGCGGCAGATCAATGCGTGGGCGCATGGAGCCGTAGAGGCTGCCTTTGAGCGTCTTCTCGGCATAGAGCAGCTGGTTGGTATTGATGCGTGCACGGGCATCTCCACGGCTGATACCTGTGACGACGCAAGTGCCACCTTTGCGCAGCGAATCAAAAGCTTGCTCGATGGGTTCTGGCAGACCGATGGCTTCAAAAGTGAAGTCAGCGCCGAGTCCGCCCGTGAGATCTTTGATCGCCTGCACTGGATCACTGGTGCTGCTATTGATGAAGTGGGTGGCCCCGAGTGCGCGAGCATGGACTTCTTTTCCAGCCACCGTATCCACAGCGATGATCTTCCGTGCGCTGACCATGCTCGCGCCTTGGATGATGTTTAGGCCGATACCGCCACAGCCAAAGACCGCCACCGTGGCCCCAGGTCGCACCTGAGCAGCATGAGTCACCGCGCCGATGCCAGTGATGACGCCGCAACTAATCAACGCCGCTTTCCACAGTGGAAAATCAGGATCGATCTTGACCACGGCAGCCTCAGGCATGGTGGACATGGAGCTAAAGGTGGAGACGCCCGCGTAATGGCGGATGCTGTCTCCTCGTGAGTTACGAAAGCGCGTCTGACCATCTGGCATAAGCCCCGTGAAACGCATGGTCGTGCCAAGATCGCAAAGTGCAGGCCGCCCTTGCTGGCAGTAGTCGCAGCGACCGCAGGACGAGCGCCAAATCGGGATCACATGATCCCCTGGCACCACACTGGTCACACCCGGCCCCACAGCCTCGACGATGCCTGCGCCTTCATGCCCCGGAATGATCGGCATTGGCATCGGCAGGTCGCCATTCATAACATGCAGATCACTGTGACAGACCCCAGCCGCTTTCATCCGTACCAAGACTTCACCTGCCTGTGGCGGTAAAACTTCCACCTCCTCAATGACGAGTGGCTTTCCTGATTCATAAAGGACGGCAGCTAGGGCGGTGGGCATGGTGTGATTTAAAATCAGTTTTTAGTCGTCGCATCAAACTTCCAGCTCGTTTTAAAATCGTGGGTGAGGGGCTGTTTTAGCAGGCTGGCTCGCACAAGTTCAATGGGGATGGGGCCGAGGTGGAGGATGGCGTCGTGGAATTGTTTTTCGGTCACCTTACCGCTGGTGACGAGTTCTTTGTGCAGGGCGATGAGCTGGAGTCCGCCGAGCATGTAGCCGCATTGATAGAGCGGGGAGTAGTCGCCTTTGATGAAGCGGCGGACTTCACTCGTGGCTCCGAATTTCTCGTGACCGACTCGATCAACGAGAAATTTCACCATCTCGTCTGACTTCATTTGGCCGAGGTGAAACTTGAGCGTGACGATGATTCGCGCGCAGCGATGCATGCGCCAGAAGAGTGCGCCGATGCGGTCCTCGGGAGTGGTTTGATAGCCGAGATCCCAGAGGCGCATCTCCCAGTAAAGAGCCCAGCCTTCGACATTGAATGGGGTGCTAAAGCCTTGGCGATGGATGCTGTGGCGGTCGGCCATGTAGCGCTGGAGATGGTGACCGGGGATGAGTTCGTGAGGCACGACGTTGCGCATGAAGGGGCGATTGTTGCCACGCATGGACATCATTTTGTCTTCGTGCTTCATGCTCTCATTGGCATAGGCGACGAGGATGTCGTGTCCACTGTAGGCAGCATAGGGCATCTCTTTCTGCTCCTGCGGGCCTAGCATCCGTGTGCCCCACCACTCCGCGCAATCGGTAGGCACGGTGACAAGGTCGCGCTTGGTGACGAACTCGATGGCGCGTTTGCCTTCAGCGCGGACAAACGTTTCTTGCTCGCCAGGGCGGACGTATTGGAGCTTCACGCGGAGCAGGGCCTTTTTCCAATCGTCGCCAAGCTTCATCTCCTCGGCGGCTTTTTTCATTTCGTTCTCACACCAGGTGAACTCACGCTCGGCGATGCTGATGAGCTCGTCGGGAGTATAAGGGATGAACTCATGCGCGAGCTGCTCTTGCAGGTTGCTAGCCCCCTGAGCTTTGCCGAGCAAGGGGGCGTCGTCCTTGCCTTTGATACCGGCGATCTCTTCACGCAGATATTTGGCGTAGCCTTCCAGAGCCTTGGCGGCCTCGTCATAGGGCTGCTTGATCCACCAGTTAAAGTCGGGCAAAAAACCCTCGTAGTTGCCTAACCAAGATTTCAAAGAATCCCGCATGGCATCCACTGAATCCGCAGCGCGCACGGCTTGTAGTGGTGTGGGCAGGGCAGGGGAGAGCGGCTTTTTTTCACCCTCCGACTTCTTCTCCTTAGCTGACTTGAGCTTGTTTTGCAGATCAATCACGTCTTTGGCCAATGGCGCTAGTGTAGTGGCTGCCTTTTCGACATTCAACGGATCACCGTGAACGCGCTGCTCAGTGAGGTTGTCGATGATCGGGCGGAAGGGCAGCCATGGCGTGAGTTCTAGGGCATCATCTCGGCGATCTCCGAGGCGCATGAGTGTGGCCTCAAGGTCATTGCGGAGCAGGATGTAGTCGATCTGATCTGGCGATTCGAGGTTGGTGAAGTCCAGCTTTCCAAGTCGCGTCAGCCATCTCTGAGTCAGTTCCTGCTCACGGTCATACGACTTGGCCGAGTCCCCCGTGATGGCCCAGTGACGCTGGTGCAGGCTGGCATCCGCTGCGTATTGCTCGATGAGCTCCCGAGGGCTTTCAGCGCAGAGTTGGGTGGAAAGGAAAAGAAAAAGGAAGTAGCGACTCACACTGGGATTGGAATCGGAAAGCTCTTGGAATGCAAGCGGCGGCTCATTTCATCTCGATGAGACGCTGCATGTCTTCTACGCTGGTATCTAGTTCCACCACACCGCACTCCACCGGCCACCAGAGGTCTAGCGTGCTGTCATTGAGCCAGTCTTGAAGCTTTAATCCGGCGATGTCCATCTGTGGGCGGGGGTGAGAGAACGAAAAATTCACGGGACGTTTTTGATGGCGCTCCAGCAGGCCATCATGGGACCAGTAGTGCTCATCGCCCTCGCTCGCCGTGCGTACCTCGCGGATGCTGGGGGAGTGTAGGAGTATGAGAAAATTATCTTCCGTTCGTGTGCCATTGATCGTGAAGCGGTTTTGTTCAGTCCGCGGAGCCAGCATAGGGAAGCTATGCCTCAGCTCTGCTCCGAAAGTGAGTCTGCTGTGCTTGTTGAGGTCCTGGATGTGAAAATCCAGTCGGCGGCCTGCGTCCACCACTACCTTATGATGGCCTCTCTGGCTCATCGGCAGCGTGTGCAGCTTGGTCATACGTTGCACAGCCAGTTTGATTCGCCATGGTTTGGGTTCATTCCCGATGATTTTTTTTAGAGGTGTTCGACTGGCTAAATCTACTTTGCCATGCCAAAGCGAACCTGCTGGGTAATGAGACATGAGTGCGCGAGTATGCTCCTGAGTCATCCAGCGATTACGCTGGGTCACGAGGCCTGAAATTTCTTGGGTTATCGTATAGTCTGAAAACACGCTTTTTTTGCCAAACTCTGACAATGACACGACACTTGCGACATGATCAGCGGGCAGACCTGTTAGATAGAGCCCTGGCCAAAGCTCTTGTGAATTCGCTTCAGGCTTTTTTCCAAAATGCAGCGCTAGTTTTGAATCTGCGAATACAGGTTCTGGCCGCGCACGCCAATCCCAGCGCCAAAAATACACTGCTAGCAGAATCAATGCAGTGCCTGTGAATAGCACTGGCCATGCACGACGAGCCAAGCTCAACCGCCACCAAGCCCCAATCATGGTTACACACCACACACAGGCCGCCACAGCCCAAATGTAGCGCACGTCGGGATTCTCAAGTTTCACCGTGCTTTCCAGGAACCATTGGCCAATGAAAACGGAGATGCCGATGCCACTCAGGATCATATTTCTTCGACCCGAGCTGCTGCCACAAACAAGAACGGCGACGAAGCTGCCCAAGATGACTGCGGGTAGTGCACGGCCTAGCACCGTAAAAAGCCACTCTACCGCACCAAAGCCCAAGCCTTGGAACTCTGGCCACACACAGGCCGTCCTGGGAAGCAGCAGCGCCAGTATGAAGAACAATACCTTGGCCAGCCACACCGCGTCACGGCCCAGTGGGCGTGTGTGGGAATTTACGTCAGCATTCATTGGCGCATCTACCCGTACGCTACGCACCACGATGAGCAGAGCCAAGATGCCCGGCAGCCAATCTGGAAGTGGGATCTTTGACGGGGCATCTTTCACCACCTCCCAACACTGGAATCCTAGTGCCGCCCACCAAAGTAAAACCAGTCCACGCTGGGCTCGCCATTCTTGCGCGAATTGATGGCTTACTCGGGAACTAAAAGTTGTAGAGGATAAGCTCATGGCTTCGACGTCGTGTTGAGTTTCCACTGGAGTTTTTCCGGGTCGTATCGAAAATCATGCGCGCTCCAAGTGCGGCAGTTCTTGATGAATGCCGCCGTATCTGCGCGCTGTATCGATTCACCGAAAACTGAGCTATGAAAATTTTGAATTGCGCCCTCATGAGATAGGTTTGCGTCATCAAACAAGCCGAATATTCGCAGTGCCAAATCTAATGCTTTGATATCACCCAATAAAGATTTGCACGCGATGATGCTGAAAGACTTTTCTCTTCTGAATAAAGCTGCCCGAGGTATTTTTAGATACTCTTGGTCAACGATGATCTTGGCTTTATCTCGGTAAAAGGGATCAAGCAAGAGTCTTTTTAGGTCCCAATCATCCATGTATAAGAAAGGTTTTCTGCAAAATTTTTCCCAGATGTTCTCTGTGGTCTCCGAAGTATTTTCTTCACGTTCCATGAGCGGTCGCAGAGGTTCATCAGAGTGTGTTTTTAGAGCTTGGATTATGGCTGTGGATATTTTAGACCAATCTTGCTCAAATGAAGAGATCCACGGTTCTTGATTTGTGTGTTGCTCGCCGCCCTGGGCGGTTGCTTCTAAAACACGCATGAAAAAACCTGGGATCTTAGCTTCAAACAGCACTTCACTGACAATGCGTTTTTTCAAAGTCCCTTCGTTGAATGGCATGCTTGCGACTATGGCGCTGATGATTTCGGGATGTTCGATGATTACAGGCGCTAGCAATGCAGCGACCTCTCGTTCGTTGTCTAACCAGCGCTGCTGATTGAATTTATCTATATTGTACCGATTGGAGAATGCTAGAGAGGCCGAACATACTGTAGCTACAAAGCGTGCAGCCTCATCTTTGCTTGCTCCTTTTTGCGGTCTGGGGATTCCTTTTACATGTTTTAAAAAAGCTTCATGAGGATATCCGCTTTCTACAGCGACCTTAGTGCGCGGCCATATATCCAAGTCATGAATGTGATCACTCAGCACGAAATTCTCAACCTTCACCTCATGCCGCGACGTGCCTAGATATTCTCCACCGATCCACACCAGCTCCTGCTCCGCAAGATTCTCTGACGTGACACCGCTGCCAGGTATCAGGACGCCATGCAGGAAGGTGACTGTGCGCGAGATCGTCACCCAGCCCTGATTCGCGCCGCGCTCTTGTGTAGCCCCGTCCATCACCTGATGCCACAGCAGGCGCTTGTCTTTTCCGAGTAAGCAAAGACGCGAGGAGATCGGAAGCATCTTGTTTCGGCCCGCGAAGGTCGTGTGTCGCTCGAGCAGTTTCAGTGTGATGGCTGCCGGATCTTTATGCCCTTGATTATCAAAGCCGGCGATGACCTCCATTACCTCAATTTCGCTATCCTGCGTGCAGATGTTCGCTCCAGGCTTCAAAGGCATGCGACCTAATTCACGCAGCCGCATCCACTCCGCAGACAGATCTCGGTCCAGCGTGATCGGAGTATGCGTGTCTGTTTTTATGTCGACCGTGGCCAGGTTGGTTTCTTGTGCTGGTTCTTCCATGACCGCCAGTGTGTCACTCGGCCAAGCTGCTGGCAGGTAAGGCACCAGAGACTGATTAAAGGTCACTCGATTTAGCTCCCAAACGGCTGCTTTCGTTTTCAGACTAATCTTTTCCACGTCTGGCAACGGCTGACCTTTTTGGTTCATTTTATGACGCACCACATGCCAGTGCGGCACGATCTCTGGAGGCAGACCATTCAAGGGAATCTGAGCAACCAGTTGGTGTTTGTTTTCAGTTGACGTTAAAACTGAGATCTTATGATGATCAATCACCAGCTGGCGATCTTTGACAAGCTCATCGACAAGCGCCTGGTCATGCGGTCGCTCCAAGCGACTAGGGATCAACATGGATTGCGCAAGCGCCGATAACAGTAGTCCCATGATCAGCGGCAATCCTAGACGTACGGACTTTCCAAATGGATGATGAGCGTGCCAGTAGGCGCAAATGAAAATAAGAGGAAGTAGGCACCCGCCCGAGATGAGCATCGTGCTGGAGTCATAAAACCGCTGCTCTTCTCCTCGATAGGCAAGGCCAAGCCCTTCAAAAATCGAAGTCGAAAGTGATCCGCCCAAGCCATAGATAAACAGCACGAGCGCCACATACTTCTCCCAACCGCGAAACAACGCCGCTGCTGGTAGCAGCCACAGAAGCATCACCGCTGCAGCAAGCCCCGTTTCCAGCATCCCTGTTCGGAGATCCACCCAACCGCGACCGCTTAACAGTAAAAAAGCCGCGTTTTCGAGTATTAATGGCAGCATCATCAGCAGGACTCCTGTCATCAGTCGTGCCTGCCAATAATCACGGCGCGAAAGCGGGCGTGTTCCGTGAAACGCAGCATCGCGATCTTCTGGCGGCACGCACAACATGAACCAGCATGCTATAATCCACATCGGCAGACTCAAAAAGAACGACGGCAACATGATGTTCGACTCCTGCGAGATCGGAAAAACCCATTGCATCTGCAACGCCAAATCGAAACAGATCGCTAACAACAACCCACACCAGCGCAGCCACAGGTAGCGGAAGTCTTTGATAAAATGATGAAGAGTAAGGTTCATGGCTTCTTCGGTTCAGGCTTCGGCTCCGCTAACACTTGGGCCATCTGTTTAGCGCTGAGTTCGAGATCGACGGTACCGCGCTCTTCGGCGTGCCAGAGGCTGGCGTTGAGGCGGTTCACCCAGTCCTCGTGTTTGGTTTTCAGGATGAGATGCTGCACGCGTGGCGGCCACAGGCGGGGGTTGAATCCTT
Source organism: Verrucomicrobiaceae bacterium (assembly GCA_027486585.1). Taxonomy (GTDB): domain Bacteria; phylum Verrucomicrobiota; class Verrucomicrobiia; order Verrucomicrobiales; family Verrucomicrobiaceae; genus Prosthecobacter. The sequence continues at coordinate 22,739 of JAIXOU010000079.1, forward strand.
GGGATTCCTCCACTTGAAAGGCAAAGTTTTGCTGACGATTTTGCATGTAGCCACGCTGCCCAGGACCGAGATCGTAGGCGGCGTTTTCATGAAGTTCGGGATCTTCGAGCACGAGAAAGAAAGCGTCTGCCAACGTCTGGCCGCGTGAGATGGCAGGCAGGTTTGGTCGTGGTGGAAGGAGCAGCGAATGAACGCGATACAGTCTGCCATTCAGCTCCCATGCCCCATTGGAAGGGACAAAGGGTCGAGTCTCAACGCGCAGACCTGGTCGAATGGGGAAGGTATTGTTCTGGGTCCAGAACTGCTTGAATGGCACACTGGTAACGCGGCGCATCTCATGCACGGCCAACCGCAGACGCCAGCGTGCAGGCATGGCCTTAGGATCGAGTCGCAGAGGCTTGATCGCTTCCTGAATTTTCTGCCGTCCGCTGTAATAGCCGTCATTGTTTAAATAGTCCTGCCAGAGCGTGGTGGGCGGGCTGTGTTTGAGCAGCGCGCGGACGTGATCCCGGTGCATCCATGAATCGAAACCACGCTTGTTTTCCGGGAGATCGGTGTAGCTGCCCAGCGGCGGCCATGGGGTGTCATTTTCACTCATGGGCGCGAGGTCGATGATGCTGGCGACCTCGTCTTTGCCGAGGCCGGTGATGCGCAGGGTGGGCCAAAGGGATCGACCAGGAGTTTTGTCGGCTGGATCAGCTTTGCCGACCTTCACGCCGAGCTTGGCGGCAGGATAAGCCAGCGTGGGTGGTGTGATCCAGTCCGTCTTCCACATGGCCATGACCAGCGGTGCCTGTAGCAGACTCAGCAGCAGCAAAGCCGCCGCCCACGCACGACGGCGCGGCACCGTAGCCGTCCACCAGGCGATGAAGACGCCGACACAGGCGATCACACTCGCGATGATGCCACCACAGATGCGTGCTGAATCTGGCGTGGCTTTGGGATCGACAGGAGTGCTGCCCATGGTGAAACCAAGTGTCAGCCAGATGCCCGCGCCGAGCACGCCAAGCACCGCAATGGCGATGACCTGCCGCGTGTTGCTGGCAAGCGCTGTCAGTGCCCCGGTGATGCCCACCACGAGAGCTGCGGAGAAAATCCAACCACTGCTGAGAGCCAACCATGCGGCAAGGCCATGCTGGAAACCCACCCAGCCCGTGCTTTCGACCATCACCAGCGGCAAGACGACACCGCAGGCCAGAAAGGCGAGTTTGCCCAACCAAAGAGCTGTTTGCCCGATGGGTCGAGTGAGCGTGGCGCAGTCGGTATTTGAGGGTGAATCGGAACGCACGCACAGCCATGCCACGGTGACAGCCATGAGGATGGTGATGAGTGGGATAAGGTCCACCAAGTAGAGATACGCAAAGGTGCCGTCCTCATCTTGGTGCAGATAAAGCCAGCGAAGGATCACCCACAGAATCCAGGCGATGATCCAGCCGCGATGGTGCCGCCACTCGGTGCGAAACTGATGCGTGATGCGGAATGGGAGTGCGGCAGTCATGGTTGGCGGAGTTTCCAGGCGCGTTGTTCCGGCAGATAATCGAAGTCACTCACCTTGAGGTGGCGGTAGCGCGGCCATTGCTTTTCTCTGTCCACCTTCTGTTGCCAGAGCTTCGATCCATCGGCTTTGAGGAGATTTGGAAACGGCGTACTGCAACTCGGTGAAGGCACATCGCCAGCCAAAGCCATCCAGCGCAGGCAGACATCAAGTGCATCATGATCACCGAAGTCAGCCGCGATCTGGAAACGTTCAGCTACCCACCAGCCCTGATCCTTGAGCAAAGGCGTCTGGTTTTGAATGATCTCGCGGGAGAGCTTTTCGAGTCTTGGGCGCAAGGCTGGCACTAGGTTCAGTTGCTTAAAAGTATCTTCTTGAGCGAAACTGCGCTGCTCCTGCATGAGCTTTTCGTGGGAGGCTTCATCTCCCCATTTTAGCAGCAGTTCGTCCGCTCCATGCGGAAGCTTTGGCAATGAGAGTAATCGTGGCTGCAAACGACGTGCCGACTCCGTCCAGCCTTTGCGGATCAAGGTGTTGGTGAGCACCGAGTTCGTCATCACGAGGTCGATGGCCATTTCGCGTTGAGCTTCGGTGAGGTATTCGTCGAGCAGCTTTTTCGGCGGCTGATTGTTCCATCCGGGCCAGAGGCTACTCGGCAGTTCCAGCATCAGCGGCAAATGATACTGCATCAGTGGACGGAAGGCGTCCGACACCTCTTTTAATGCCGCCGTTTGATGGGCTACATCGGTAGTGCTAACGGTGGCGAGCAGGTCATAAAGATAGCGCCTTACTTCCGGCTCCGGTGTGCTGGCAGTGGGTGCTTTGAGCGTTGCCAGCCGATCTTGGAAAGCCTTGATCTCCCGCCCAATATAGATGTTCTGATTGTGGATAGTCGGGGCACTCATCTGCGATGGATGATCACGCAGGACGATGTCGGGTGACTTCCAGGTCCACTCGCTGCTGCCGAGAAAACGGCTGCGCAGCATGATGAGGCGAAGCTGGGAGACATCCACGCCGGCGTCCTCGCCATCGGCATAGTTCAGCACCTTGCGCCAGCCGAGGCGGAGAGTATGTCGGCTCCAGCCAGAGGCTCCGGCACGGGGGGCGCTGCCTGTTTGAAAAGCTGGCTCCAGCCAGACCAGACGCCGCTGCGGTGAATAGAGAAGCACGGTATTGGCGCTTGGTAGTCCGATCTCGACACCACGGGTCTGCACATGCAGTTCCACATTCACCTGCCCGAGACTCGGCGTGCCGGTTTCGTTTTGGTTCTCTTGCACCTGAATCACACGCCACGCGTGACTCTCAGACTGCCCTGTGCTTCCCACTTTCAGCGGGATGTTCAGTTCGAGATCGCGCTGATACCAGTCGATCTCGCACTCCGTTGTCACCCGCAGCGGCTTCTCAGGATTCGGGTAGGACGGCTTGAACTCAGCGAGGTGAGTGTTGGTCTCCGAATACATGCCCCACATCGACCTTTCGTTGGTCGTGGTGAAGATCGTGCCTGCTGGAAAAAGATCACGCAGCACCTGATCCGTGTTCATGACCGTTTCGAACGGCAGGCGGAAATTGTTCCGACGTGTGCGGTGGTAGAGATTCGGAACGGAGATCTGGTCACGCCCCTCTTGCGTGATGCGTGCTCGCTGCGGTCGCAGCAACACTGACACAGAGGCATCACCTGTCTCTGCACGCACCTGGCCGAACATCTGCCGGTACATCTCTTCTTCGAACCCATTGAATCCATAAGAGGTGAGATCGAGTTCGGCCTTGAATTTCGTGGCCAGTTCACGAACGCGCGCCTGATCGAACGGCTCATCCTGCTCATGCCATGGCCAGAATCGCGCCGAAAGGAAACACGTCAGACCAATGCCAAACATGATCAGCAGGCGGCGACGAAACGTCGCCACGCGACTCCATTGATGCCGCCAGGCCATCCACAGGATGCCCGCTGCAAACATGAGCATTCCCATAGTGGCACCCGTCACACTTTGATCCGCGCTCAAAATCGTGTTCGAGACTGTGAGCGCGATGAAATCGGCCAAACGCCCTACGATCAGCCAACCAGCCGCCAGCAATCCCAGCGCCGCCCAAAACTCACCCCGCCGCCACAGCGCGGTCATCGGCAGCAGCCACGCTGTGCATTGAATCACCCACACGGCGCGTGCCCAAGTTCCATCCAAAACTTCCATGGTGGGACGACCCGAAAGCATGAGGTAAAGCGCATTTTGCAGCAGGACGGGAAGCACCAAAAGCAGCAGCCACAAAGCCACGCGCGTCAGCCAATACGCCCGCGTCGGCAAAGGTCGTGTGCTGATGAAGCTGCGATCACTGCCCGGCTTGTCTTCAGGACATGATCCCAGCAAACTCACCCCCGCCAGCATCAACACCCACGGCAGATAGACCAGCCACGCCGGAGGCTGCACACCCGCCCGTAGCGGGAAGAGCCATTCCAGATTCACTGCCAGCTCAAAACCCAGCAGTGCCAGAAAGCCAAACCAACGAAGCCGCAGATACGCGAACTCTTTGCGAAAGTGATGAAGGACGAGGTTCATGGCTCATTTCCCTTCGAGACGGTAAGCGCGAGCCAGAGCGACGAAGATCTCGCGCAGGCTCATCGGGCGGATTTCAGGAAGTGATGCACTCGGCAGCGCTTCGCGGAGCATGGAAGCGAGCTGCGCGTCGTTTTGAAAGCGGCTCGCGGTGAAGCGTAGCGTGCGTCCGGCCTGCTCGGCGTGCAGCCAGTCGGTGGGTAGATTCACGGGCGACCGCACTTGATCGGGAAGTATGATTTCCACAGCACGGAAGCGGCTTTGCAGGCTGTCGCTCGTTTCATCAAGAGCGAGCTGGCCGCGATTGATGATGGCGATGCGATCGGCGAGGCGCTGCACTTCCTCAATGTCGTGCGAGGACACAAAAACCGTCCAGCCTTCCTGCTCGGTAAGTTCGAGCAGACCGCGGATGAATTCATCGCGCACGAGTGGATCGAGTCCGCTAAAGGGTTCGTCGAGCACGACGAGCTTCGGCCGATACGCGAGGCTGCTTAGCAGGGCGGCTTTCATCCGCATGCCGCGCGAGAGATCTTTGAGCTTCGTGGCGAGGGGGAGATCGAATTGCGTGAGAAGTTGTTTCTCGAACGCAGCGTCCCAGTTCGGATAGAGTGGGCGGCAGTAATCGAGGAACTGCTTCACCGTCATCCACAGCGGCAGTTCCATGTTTTCCGACACATAGCCGATCTGCGTGAACTCCTTCGGCCCGAGTTTTCGCGAATCAACTCCCAGGATGGTGGCGCTACCGCTATCGGGCCGGTGCAGATTGAGCAGGCACTTGATGGTGGTGCTCTTGCCAGCGCCATTCGGGCCCAGGAAGGCGGTGACTTGGCCTTCGGGCACGTGCAGGCTCAAACCAGCGACGGCTTCGGTTTTACGGAAGCGTTTATGAAGATCGGTGATGGTGATCATAGGCTTTTAAGGTGGGCGATGATTTGTTCGAGGGTGAGATTGAGATCGGCGGCTTCTTTGAGAAGGGATCGGCATGCGGGCGTGATTTGGGTGAGGCGCTCGGGGAGATCTGGCTGGTCGGGGACGGTGACAACCATGCCGATGCCGGGCCGCGAGTTGAGCCAGCCAGCGTCTTTGAGTAGCAAGACGACCTTGTGGGCAGTTGTCGGGCTGATTTTCAGCTCCTGACTCAGCGTTCGAACACTGGGAAACTCATCGCCTGCTTTCATCTGTCCAGTGAGGAGGGCCTTCCGGACGGCCAGAAGTATCTGGTCAGAAGCTGGCGCGCCGTCTTGGATCTGGATTGAAAAGGGCAGCATGGAGTGGGTGTGTTTAGTGTAACAGTATTATTGTTACACTAGCAAATGATTTTTGAAAAACCCAGGGCTAGCTCGGTAAATAGTTAATATTTATTAACTATTAATGTAATTTATATTGAAATTATAATGAATATGAGTAGAATTGATTTATCCATAAAAATAATGACTTCAACTTTTGGTAATCTAGCAGATGTGCGCACCCCTATTAGTGGGCTGCGCTCTGTCTCTCGATGCCTCAACTGCGCCGCTGCACAGTTGATGCTGATCGCTTTATGGTTAGGCGTTTTGGTTGCAGATATCTCAGCACAAACAACGGGCACTAATTATAAAGTGACGCGCATAGGCAAGGATGTGCTCGGTGGTGAAGCGTATGCGCAATCTCAATGCATCATGGGAATGTCTCCCAATGGTCAATACACCACGGGCATGCGCTTTGGTTCAACGACGCGGGGGTTCATCATGACGACGTCTGGTACGCCAGTGATGACAGATATTGCTAAGCTTGCTTCAACGCATCCCTATGCCGTTGGTGCTGACGTGAATGATGAGGGAGATGTGCTCGGCTTTGAGCGCTGGACTTCGGGCTCGAAGATTAACGTGGTGGCCTGGTTTTATGATCGCAGTGCCAATACCGTAGTGCGTCTTTTGACTCCATTTGATAGTAGCACCAGCTTGATTGTGACTCCGGTGGCTATCACCGCTGGTAGCGGTCATGCATTTGGAACAGTGGATCCAGATGGCGTGAATGGATCGACGGCGCTTGTGGGTGGTTTTTGGAATCTGACGACACTGGCCTGGACTGGCATCAGCGGTGTGCGTGAAGTTTTAGATGCCTCAGCGGATGGATCGGTGTTGTTGGTGGTCGATACGGCAGGCAATGGCAAGATCATCAAGGGCAGTATCGGTGCTGGTTGGGCGACGACCGTTGCAAGTTTCAACGTTTTGAGTGGTGGTAAGGTCAGTCCTGATGGGCGCTATGTCGCGTCCTCTGAAAGGGTTGCAGGCGTCCCGGCGCCGTTTTTGTATGATACCGTGACTAGCACACGGACGAATCTTGGCCTGGTCAGCGGCGTTGACACGCAAGGGGCTAAAATCGGTGCGGTCAGTGACACCGCTCGCGTGCTCGGCACGGTTAATAGCAGTAGTGGTAGCCACGCGGTGATGTGGACTCTCTCAGCCAGTGCTTATCAAAGATTTTCCACGATCCTCGCGACCGATGGTCATGTGGCCATCGATGCAGCTTACTCAAATTGGAATATCTATAATGGTGGCGATGGAATCTCAGCCGACGGTTTGACTATCGGGCTCTATGGGAACAATCCAGCGGTGTTGGAAGACTCATTGTTGATCAAGCAACAATGCCCAACGATCACGGTGAATCCTACTTCATTAAGCAATGGCGTGGTGGGTAGTTCATACACTCAGACTGTCAGTGCAAGCGGCGGCGTCGCGGCTTACACGTATGCTTTGACGAGTGGGACTTTGCCTGCAGGACTGGTCTTTAATAGTTCAACAGGAGCCATCACGGGAACGCCCACAATGAGTAATGGAGCCGGCACGTCGCTCACATTCCGCGCAACAGATGCCAATGGTTGTTATGGGACACGTGTGCTTACTCTGAAAATTTGTCCGGTGATCGCCGTCAATCCCACGACACTTAGCAACGGCACAGTTGGCTCGGTTTACAGTCAAACAATTTCAGCAACGGGTGGTGCGACCCCTTATGCTTTCAGCGTAAGTTCGGGTGCACTGCCTGCTTGGGCCACGCTGAATCCGACGACAGGAGTTCTTGCAGGAACGCCAAATGCCACGACGACAGCGAATTTCACGATCACTGTGACCGATGCTAATGGTTGCGTTGGCAGCCGAGTTTATAGCATCACGCCTGTTTGCCCGGTGATTACAGTTTCGCCAAGCCTGATGGCTCAGGGCAGGGTCGGTGTCGCTTATTCACAGGCCATGAGTGCTTCAGGCGGAACTGCTGCCTATACTTGGACAATTACGGCGGGTTCTTTGCCTGCCGGCCTAACTTTGACAGCTTCGACGGGTGTGATTGCAGGCACGCCGACGGCCTCAGCAAGTCCTGCAACGAGCTTCACGATCTCTGCAACGGATTCTTTTGGCTGTGTTGGTTCACAGGTGGTGAGCTTGCAGGTTTGCCCTGTGATATCGCTAAGCCCAGTTACTTTGATCGACGGTGTGGTCGGGACGGCTTATTCGCAAACGGTGTCCGCTTCTGGCGGTGCAGCTGCCTACACCTTCAATATTAGCAATGGTGCGTTGCCGAGCTGGGCTTCTCTCAATTCAACGACGGGTGTGATCAGCGGAACACCGAACTCGACTGCTACGGCCTCATTTACCGTGCGCGCAGTGGATGCCAATGGCTGTGCTGCAACAAGGGCCTATACGATCACACCGGTTTGTCCTGCAATTTCGATTTCTCCCACAAGTCTGGCATCAGGAATCGTTGGTTCTGTTTATTCGGCTGCTCTGAGTGCCTCCGGCGGAGTGGCTCCGTATGGTGCCTGGACGATCACAGCAGGTGCTTTGCCTGCGGGACTTACACTGAATGCTAGCACAGGTGTCGTCAGTGGAACGCCCACAGCTTTTGCTAGCCCAGCCACGAGTTTCACGGTGCGTGTGAATGATGCCAATGGTTGCCAAGGAAGCCAATCGGTGAGTTTGCAGATCTGCCCAGTCATCACGATGAATCCATCTGCGGCAGCCGCGGGTGTTGTCGGCACATCCTACAGCCAAGCGATCAGCGCAACAGGTGGTACGGCTCCTTACACGTTTGCGGTTAGCTCGGGTGTGTTGCCAACTGGATTAACTTTAAATGCCAGCACAGGTGTTGTCAGTGGCACGCCAACCGTTGAGATCAGCAGCAATGTGACGATTCAGGCGACTGATGCCAATGGTTGCAGAGGATCACGCAGCTTGGTTTTTGCGATGAGCTGTCCGCCTATCACGATGACACCTTCATCTTTGCCTGTGGGTGCGGTTGGGGTTTCTTACTCGCAGACCCTGACCGCCACGGGTGGCACGCCCGCTTATGCTTGGACCGTGACGAGTGGAACTCTGCCTGCAGGTTTAACGTTAAATACTGCAACGGGTCTGCTCAGTGGCACGCCCTCGGCTGGTAACGGCACTGGAGTAAGCATCACGGTTCGTGCGACTGACAGCTTGGCCTGTTTTGGCGTGCAGACATATACTTTAAAAATCTGTCCAGTGATTACCTTGAGCCCAACCACACTGAGCAACGGCATTGTGGGCACTGTTTACAGCCAGACGGTCACGGCTGGTGGCGGTGCCACTCCCTATGCTTTCAGTGTATCAACTGGCGCATTGCCAACCTGGGCTACTTTGAATCCTGCGACGGGTGTGATCTCAGGCACGCCGACTTCGGTCACGGCAGCTTCCTTTACGGTTCAAGCAACAGATGCCAATGGTTGCAGCGGCACACGGGCGTTTTCGATCACGCCGGTGTGCCCAGCGATCAGTATCACACCGACGGCTGCATTGCAGGGCACGGTTGGTGTTGCTTACAGTCAATCCTTTGCCGCTTCAGGAGGGACAGCTCCTTACAATAGCTGGACTCTAACGGCGGGTTCGTTGCCTGCGGGTCTGTCGTTAAATGCAGCTACGGGATTGATCAGTGGTACGCCCACTGCAAGTGCTAGCCCAGCGGCAAACCTGACATTGCGCGTGACTGATTCTTTTGGCTGCCAAGGAACACAAGTGGTGACTCTGCAAATTTGTCCTTTGATCACCGTGAGCCCAACGTCCTTGCTCAATGGTGTGGTGGGGACGGCCTACTCGCAGACAGTTTCTGCCACTGGTGGCTCTTCACCCTATGCCTTCACTCTTGCTTCAGGTGCTCTGCCAGCGTGGGCCAGCCTGAATGCTACGACTGGGGTGATCTCTGGCACGCCTAACAGCACAACGACTGCTAGCTTTACGATTCGTGCAACAGACTCCAATGGTTGTTCCGCGACTCAGAGCTACACGGTTTTTCCCGTGTGCCCTTCAGTGACCGTGAATCCTAGCACGCTCAGTAATGGGGTAGTCGGTCAAGCTTACTCGCAGACTGTGAGTGGGGCTGGTGGCACAGCTCCCTATAGCTTTGCCGTTAGTGTCGGCAGTTTGCCTGCTGGGCTGGCTCTGAATGCAAGCTCAGGCTTGATTTCTGGCACACCGACAAGCCCAGTCGCTGCTTCCTTCACAATCCGTGCCACGGATACTTTTGGGTGCCAGGGTTCACGTGCTTTTATTGTTACACCGGTTTGCCCGACGATTGCGGTTAGCCCAGCGACTCTTGCCATCGGTAGCGTCGGTTCTGCTTATAGTCAGACACTCAGTGCGACTGGCGGAACGAGCCCGTATAGCTTTGCGCTGACGACCGGGACTTTGCCTGCCGGACTAAGCCTGAATGCAAGCACTGGGGGAATCACTGGCACGCCGACTGCGGGGAATGGTGCAGGTTTTACCCTGACTTTCACCGTTACAGATAATTTTGGTTGCCAGGGGACACGGACTGCGACGCTTCAGATTTGTCCGGTTGTCAGCGTCAATCCAAGTTCACTTGCCAATGGCGTCGTTGGTACTGCCTATTCGGCTGCTATCACGGCCAGTGGTGGTGCTACGCCCTACCTTTACACGGTGACAAGTGGTGTGCTGCCGTCCTGGGCTGTCTTGAATAGCAGCACGGGTGTCATTACCGGAACGCCTAACAGCGTGACGACAGCTTCATTCACGATTTCAGCAACAGATGCGAACGGTTGCTTTGGCTCCCGTGCTTATACGGTGACTCCTGTTTGCCCTGTCGTGACACTGTCGCCAGCGACACTGGTTAATGGCATTGTTGGTTCGGCCTACAGTCAGACCGTGAGTGGGGTAGGTGGCAGTTCGCCCTATGTTTATTCTATCAGTGCAGGCTCGTTGCCTGCTGGATTGAATCTGAATACCAGCACAGGACTCATCTCTGGAACACCTTCAAGTGCTGCTGCCGCTAACTTCACGATTCGCGTGACGGACAACTTCGGCTGTCAAGGTGCCCAGGCTTATACCGTTACTCCAGTTTGTCCGGCTATCACAGTCAATCCGACGACTCTGCCCGATGGCACAGTTGGGGCACTCTACTCGCAGACGATTAGTGCTGCTGGGGGCACGGCGGCCTATAGTTTTGCTTTGAGTTCAGGGACCTTACCTGCTGGATTGACGCTAAATTCAAGTTCAGGTGTACTCTCTGGAACGCCAACGGCCAGCACTGGAACTGCCGTTTCATTAACGTTTCGTGCTACCGATGCTTTTGGCTGTCAGGGCACGCGAACAGCTACGTTGAAAATTTGCCCTGTCATCACGCTGACGCCGTCCTCACTGCCAGCGGGCACCGTCGGGTCAGCTTACAGTCAATCGGTTAGCGCAAGTGGTGGTGTAGCTCCTTATGGTTATGCGGTGACCTTGGGGACTTTGCCTGCTGGATTGAGCCTGAATCCAACGACAGGTGCTATCACGGGGACCCCAACAGCAGAAATCAGTGCGAATGTGACGATCACTGCAACGGATGCCAACGCCTGCACAGGTTCTCGTTCCTACACATTGGCTATGAGTTGTCCTCCGATCACGATCGCGCCAAATACCTTGCCAGTAGGTACTCTCGGCGCTGCTTACAGTCAGCTGATTACGGCGACAGGTGGGACAGCGCCCTATGCATGGAATGTGAGTGCCGGCACTCTTCCCGCAGGCTTAGTTCTTAGCTCCAGTGGACTGCTTAGTGGAACTCCAACGGCTAGCAATGGTGCTGGCGTTTCCGTTACCGTGCGAGCTGTGGATAACTTTAATTGCGTCACTACAAAGAGTTATCTGATTCAGATCTGCCCAGTCATCAGCATCAGTCCAGTGACTTTAGGCACGGCGACGGTCGGCACGGCCTACAGTCAGACGATCACTGCTAGTAACGGCGCGACTCCTTACCTTTATAGTCTGGCTTCGGGTTCTTTGCCCGCCGGCCTGAGCTTGAATGGAACGACCGGAGTGATCAGTGGGACGCCGACAAGCACCACAAGTGCCTCTTTCACCATTAATGCTGCTGATGCCAACGGTTGCGCAGCCACACGTGCTTATTCATTGGCACCTGTCTGCCCAGTCATCACAATCGGCCCCGCTTCCTTGCCTAGTGCCACGATTGGTGTTGCTTATAGTCAGGTGATCAGTGCTAGTGGTGGCACAGCTAGTTATACTTACAGCATCACGAGTGGCACATTGCCTGCTGGTTTGAACTTTAATTCCACTACATCGGTTTTGAGTGGTACACCAACGGCAAGCAATGGCGCGGGCGTTTCAGTCACCTTTCGTGCCGTAGATGCCTATGGTTGTGTCGGAACAACTCCCCTCACTGTGAAGGTTTGTCCTGTCATTACGGTAAGTCCTAGCACGCTTTCCAATGGCATTGTGGGCACTGCCTACAGTCAGACGGTTTCTGCTGCTGGCGGTGCTTCACCTTATGTCTTTACTGTGGCTAATGGAGCGCTTCCAGCCTGGGCCACTCTGGATTCTGCAACAGGCGTGGTGAGCGGCACTCCGAACAGTGCTACGACCTCCACCTTTGGTATCCGTGCTACGGATGCAAATGGCTGTTTTGGCACGCAGTCTTACACGATCACGCCAGTGTGTCCGAGCATCACCATCAGTCCTATCTCGCTCACTGTTCCGACGGTAGGTAACGCATACAGCCAGACTTTCAGCGGCACGGGAGGGACTTCACCTTATACGTTTAACGTGATCTCTGGATTGTTGCCAACGGGACTTTCTTTGAATGCTACTACCGGTGTCATCTCTGGCACTGCGACGAGCACTGCGAACGCTAGCTTTACGATCCGCGCAACAGATGCCAATGGCTGTATCGGAGTGCGCAGCTATAGTGTCACGCCAGTCTGTCCGGCTATTACATTAAACCCAACATCACTGCCCAATGGCACGGTCGGAGTAAGTTACAGTCAGACGCTCAGCACAACGGGTGGCATTGCTCCCTTTACCTATACTGTGTCAGCGGGTGCATTGCCTGTGGGTTTAAGCTTAAATGCAACTTCTGGCACACTCAGTGGTACGCCAACGAGCACCGCTACGGCCACTCTAACGATCCGCGTGACTGACACCAATGGTTGCCAAGGCACGCGCGCTTATGTGATCACTCCGGTATGCCCGACGATCACGCTGAATCCTTCTGCTATAGCTGCGGGCTTGTCGGGTAGTAGCTATCAGCAGACTTTAGGTGCATCTGGCGGCACTGCGCCCTACACCTTCAGTGTGATTTCTGGGGTTTTGCCTTCTGGCTTGGCATTAAACTCGGTCACGGGTGATCTTGCTGGCACGCCAACCTCTGCCAATGGCGGCGGTGCTAGTCTGACCATGGCAGCAACAGATGCTAATGGTTGCGTTGGAACACGTGTTTACAATTTGAAGATTTGTCCGGTCATTACCCTGGCTCCGGCGTCTCTGCCAGATGCAGTCGTTGGCACCAACTACTCGCAGGCTGTGTCTGCTGGGAATGGCGGCGCGCCATACGTTTATTCGGTTGCCACAGGCAGCTTGCTTTCTGGTCTTACACTGGATCCTATCAGCGGTGTGATTAGCGGCACACCAAGCGCAGCCACTTCAGCGGGATTTACCGTGCGAGTGACCGATGTGAATGGTTGCCAAGCAACACGCAGTTATACGATTTCTGCTTCCTGCTCAGTGATCGCTCTGAATCCTGTCACACTCCCAACTGCAACAGTTGGCAGTCTCTTTAGCACTACGTTTAGCCCTAGTGTCGGCTCTGCGCCCTTCACTTTCTCGATTACCACGGGTGCTCTGCCGTCTGGTCTGATCTTGGATAGCTCCAGCGGCATACTCAGTGGCACGCCGATCAATACGACGACATCAAATTTCACGGTTCGCGTGGTGGATCAGTATGGCTGCTCTGGCACACGTGCTTACTCAATCACACCCGTTTGTCCGGCGATGACTATCACCCCTGGGGTATTTTCCTCTGCGTTTGTTGGAGTCGCTTATACTCAAGCGTTGGCTGTAGGAGGCGGAACAGCTCCTTATACCTGGACACAAACTTCAGGAGTGCTCCCTGCTGGATTAATCTTTGATGCTGCCACGGCGACTCTTTCGGGAACTCCGACGGCTACGAATGGTGCTGGTGTCTCGTTGAGTTTCCGAGTGACTGACGTCTATGGCTGTCAGTCCACGTTGAATTCGGTGTTTGTGGTTTGTCCCGTCATCACCCTGACTCCGACGACTCTTCCTGACGCCTCTGTTGGCGTTGCCTATTCAAGGACCATCAGTGCCAGTGGTGGGGTGTCACCTTACATCTACAGTGTTAGCAGTGGCAGCTTGCCTATTGGTCTTAGCATGAGTAGCGCGGGTGTGATCACAGGCACAGCTACCAATTCTGAGCCAGGAACTTTCGTGGTTACGGCGACCGATGTGAATGGTTGCGTTGGCACTCGGACCTACAGTATCACCACGGGTTGCGCTGTTATTACACTTTCCCCCACCACATTGCCAGACCTGACGGTGGGATCGGCTTACACTCAAACGCTGAGCGCCACGCCGCAGAGTGGACTGATTGGGCAGTATTACTCAGGAACAAATTTCAGCTCACTGGTATTGACCCGTTCAGATGCTTCAATCGATTTTGATTGGGGCACAGGGTCGCCATCAGCATCAGTGCCAGTCAATGGTTTCTCCGTTCGCTGGACGGGGACACTGTTGCCAAATTCGACAGGTAATCACACATTCCAAGCCACCACGGATGACGGCTTCCGTCTCTGGGTGAATAATAATCTTGTGATTGATCGCTGGAATGATCAGGGAGCTACCAATCATACAGCCGTAGTAGCTTTGACTGCAGGTGTGGCTGCGACTGTGCGTGTCGAATATTATGAAAACGCAGGTTCTGCTGTCGCTCGTCTTCAGTGGTCAGGCCCAGGCTTCACACTGCAACCAGTAACAGGATGGCAGACCTATCGCTACACTGTGGCCACAGGTGCTTTGCCAGCAGGACTTTCATTGAATGCTACGACAGGCCAGATCAGTGGCACGCCGACGGTGCCAGGAAGCTTTACTTTCACCGTCCGTGCATCAGACGGAGGTCCTTGTTTCGGCACCCGCAGCTATACCGTGAATTCTGTTTGTCCTGCGCTGGCTATCACGACAACGTCTCTTCCTGATGGGTTCACGGGCAATAGTTACTCACGGACTCTTAATGCTACTGGTGGTAATCCTCCACTCACGTGGAGCCTTTCAAGCGGCACTCTTCCTGCTGGCTTAAGTCTGAGCAGTGCTGGCGAAATCACAGGAACGCCTACTGCTGCAACCACCGCTAATATCACTGTACGTGTCACAGATTTAGGCGGCTGTTTTGCCACTCAAGCACTCACACTTCAGGTGCGCAATATGGGTATTGGTAACCAGGTATGGGTTGATACGAACAATGATGGACTGCGTGGAAGTACTGAGGCAGGTGTTCCCAATCTAAGAGTCGAGCTCTGGTCACCAGGCTCAGATGGTCAGCGGAACAACGGCGGTGGTGATGACGTGAAAATTACCGAGCAAGATACCGATTCCAATGGTCTTTACGCCTTCTCCAATCTCCTTGCGGGCGTCTATTACGTTCGTCTGCCGACTCCGCCTACCTATTATCCCAGCATCAGTACGACGGTAGTAACGACTGACAATGGAGTCAATAATGACAACAATGGGGTTCAATCAGGCGGTATGGGTTCACCAGTAGTTAGTCCGCTCATTACCTTGAGCGTCGGAGGTGAGCCTGCTGCCGGTGTTGATGGCGACGATTCAGATCGTGATAGCACCATTGACTTTGCTTTTGCCAACCTCGACCTTTGCTATACAAACACACTGGTGGACAACGCCAGTTTCGAGTTCCAACAGCTTTCCAATAGCACTGGTACAGCGAGTGCCCTTTTAAATTACAATGGTAGTGGCACATCATTGGGGCTTGGTATCAATGGGTTCCAATGGCTGGGAGGCACCAATGGAACGAGTGGTCTTGGTGAGCCTATTCAACGCGTGCAAGTCTTGGCTGGAAATGCAGGGTCAAGAGTGAGCTGGGTGGAGTCTGTAAAGGCTCGTCATGGTAAACGATACATGCTTTTCCAGGGGGCTAACTCCTGTGTCAGTCTGCGTGCAGCAGGTGGTGGCGAATGGAGCTCGGTTTTGCAGGCTGGTCGTGAATATCAGGTCTCTATCTGGGCGGCTAATGCGAGTAGTGCTGCTGCATCGATTGTTTTAGATCTAGGCGCGAACACTCAGATCTATCAGGTCATCAGTGGATCGACGCCAGGTTTGTATCAATATTACACCGTAAGTCAGGGTGAAATGACCGGCACGGCCCCTGGTGAACAACAGTGTTGCGGGTTTAGTGGCAGCGGTGGCTCCTTCTCAAGCTTTGGAAGTGCCGACTACAATAATTGGTCAGAGGCTAGCACAAACACAGCGCAGCCTATGTGGCGTCAGTTTACTTGGCGCTTCCGTATCGCGAATTCAGCGACGCCTACCCAAATTGACACAGCTACGATGATTTTCTCTGGTGGTTCCAATACTGGTCCGATAGCTATGGATCATTTAACTCTTTGTCAGGTCAGCGCCTCTAGCACGCTGACTTTGGGTAACCAAATTTGGAATGATACAAATAACAATGGTCTGCGTGACGGCACGGAGCTGGGTATCGGTGGAGCTTCTGTGCAGCTCTACTCGAGTATTAACAACATTTCGGGTGATGCAGACGATATTTTGATTTCTAGCACCACCAGTTCCTCAGGCGGTGCTTATAACTTCACAGGGTTGAATGCTGGGAAATATGTTGTCAAAGTCACACCGACAACTGGACAGCCTGCGACGAGTGGCATCCCTGTAATAGTGGATAATGGTGTCAACAATGACAACAATGGTAGCCAGCCCGGCGGTCCAGGAACGCCCCTATTTAGCCCAGTGATTGATCTGGCGACGGGAAGCGAGCCCATCACGGATGGTGATACGAACCCAGATACAGAACTGAGTATCGATTTTGGTCTATGGAGCGGGATCAGTATTGGGAATCTGGTTTGGAGTGATGTTAACAGTGACGGTGTTTTTCAAAGTGGCACGGAATCTGGGATTAGCGGCGTGGCATTAGAGCTGCTCGACAGTTCAAATAACGTCTTGAGAACAACGACCACGAACAGCAGTGGTATTTATAACTTTGTCACCTACCAACCAGGTCAATATCGAATTCGTATCCCCACGCCGCCATCCTCGCTGCCTTTGATTACAGCGGTGAATGATCCGGCGGATAATGGTGAAGACAATGATAGCAATGCCATCCAATCAGGTGGTGTTGGCACTGCAGTGACCAGCCCTCTGATCACTCTGACAGCTGGCGCTGAGCCTGGGATCGTCGGTACAACGAACAATGAAAACACGATCGACTTTGGATTCCGTGTCTGCCCTACGATCAGTGTCAGTCCGACGGCTTTGACGACAGCGACTCAATATAGCCCGTTCAGCGTTAATTTAAGCGCCACAGGTGGCACTGGGCCTTACACATGGTCTGTTACGAGCGGGACTTTGCCTGCGGGTCTAACCCTGACGACGGCAGGTTCTCTCAGTGGTACGCCTACCGCGGCCGCTCTTCCAGGTTATTACACTTTCACGCTGCGGGCGCTGGATGGTCCTACCGGATGTTCTGCTTCACGCACTTATACCCTGACTTTGCTTTGCCCGCTTATCACGGTGTCTCCCGCTTCTCTCACGGGTGGTGTTCAGTATTCAAGTTACTCTCAATCTTTGACTGCTAGTGGTGGTACATCTCCGTATTCATGGAGTGTTAGCCCTGCGCTGCCTTCGGGCGCGGTCTCCTGGTGGATCGCTGAAAATGGTCCCGCAGACGTGCTTTCCAATAACTTTTCGGTTTCTTACAATGGACTGGCTTATCAGACTGGTGCTGTTGGTCGCGCTTTCAACTTTGATGGAGTGGATGACCTCGTGGAGGCAGCGGATAGCAGTTCACTACAACCTGCTCAACTAACTTTGGAAGCATGGGTGAACCCAGCCACTTCTGGATTGCCGAGCAACGCTACGGTCATTACGAAGACCAGCAGTTCTGTGGGCACAGATGGTTATGGTCTTGGTTATCTCGGCAGCACAACCAGCTTTGGCTTCTGGGTGAATGACCGCACGAACAATCGAATTACAACAACGCTCACTGCTGGTGTTTGGTCCCATATCGCAGCCACGTATGATGGTTCTAACATGAGGCTCTATGTGAATGGGGTACAAGTGGCTGTGAAGGTCTATGCGACGCCGATTGCTCATAGCGCTGACGTTTTGCGTATTGGTAATAATGGAGGTGGCAGTACCGCTTGGAAAGGTGGCATTGATGAAGTGGCACTCTATAACCGTGCTCTCAGTGTTGCTGAGGTCCTTAGCCGCTACAATTCGACGATAACAGGTAATAATGGCATGCCGATTGGATTAACGGTTAACGCAACCACTGGTGCGATGAGCGGCACGCCAACGAGTGTGCCCGCGATCTATAGTTTTATTGCTCGCGCTAATGATGCCAGCGGCTGCGCTGGAGTGAGGAGTTATTCACTTGTGATCGGCTGCCCAGTCATTTCCATCACTCCCACGACTCTTCCAAATGCCACGCAGTATGCTTCTTACGCCTCACAGGCCTTGATCGGAAATGGTGGCACATCACCTTACACTTGGAGTTTGTTCTCTGGCGCACTACCGACTGGAATGACGCTTAGCAGTGCTGGCGTTTTGAGTGGCACTCCAGGCGCTAATCCAGGTGCCTATAATTTCACAGTTCAGGCTCGTGATGTGAACAATTGCACGACGACCCGCAGCTATACCCTGACAGTTGTTTGTCCTCCAGTGACTCTTTCTAACACGAGCTTTGCCAGCGCTCAGCAGTTTTCTGCCTACACAGCGCAGACGGTAACCTCGTCTGGTGGAAATTCACCTTACAGTTACTCGATCACAAGCGGTGCCTTACCCACAGGCATGAATCTGACAGCCTCAGGCCTTGTCAGTGGCACACCGACTGCGATTCCTGGGACTTATTCTTTCACCATTCAGGCTACAGATGCGCAAAACTGTTCTGGAACCCGGGCTTACTCCATCTTGGTGACCTGTCCCTTGATTACTGTTGATCCAAGTTTGATCACATCGTCCACACAGTATGCCTCGTATTCACAGACCTTAAGTGCCACAGGTGGAAATGGTAGTTACGTTTGGAATGTGAGTTCTGGAGCTTTGCCCAATGGATTGACGTTGAGTGCAGCAGGTATCATCAGTGGCACTGCGACAGCGGCCCCTGGGAATTATAGTTTCACTGCGCGTGCTGTTGATACCCAGACTTGTGCGGGACTTCGGGCCTACACTTTGACAGTGCTTTGCCCAGCTGTGGCTGTATCACCCACCAGCATTGCGTCTGGAACTGCTACGCAGGCTTACAGTCAGACACTGACTGCTACGGGTGGAACGTCTGCTTATACATGGAGCGTGCAAAGTGGTGCATTACCAACTGGGATCACACTCTCTTCCGCAGGTGTAATCAGCGGCACAACCAACCAAATTGGTGGGTTTAATTTTGTGGCTCTGGCCACTGATTCGAATGGCTGCACAGGCACTCGTAGCTACACCCTGAGCATCAGCTGCCCGACGATCACGATTGCGCCAGCATCACTGCCAGATGCAACAACATCTTCAGCTTACAGTCAGTCAGTGACAGCCACGGGTGGAGTCGGTGCCATCAGTTGGTCACTTGCTAGTGGAGCTCTGCCGACTGGGTTGACACTCAGTAACGCTGGTCTGATCAGCGGCACGCCGAGTGGTGCCCCTGGTATCTACAGTTTTATTGTACGCTCAGCAGACTCCAATAATTGTGAGGCCACCAAGAGCTATGTGATAAATCTACTTTGCCCTGTGGTAAGCATAACGACAGCCAGTGTGAGTAATGGTACGACTGGAATAGCCTATAGTGTAAGCCTTGCTGCTGCGGGTGGCACGGCCCCACACTCTTGGGGTTTGAGCTCGGGAACGCTGCCGTTGGGACTTAGCCTCAGCCCAGGTGGCATAATCAGCGGTGTGCCAACAGCTGCCGGTTCCAGCACTTTCACGGTCAGCGTGAATGATTCGTATAACTGCTCTGCATCTAAGTCGTTTACTCTGACCACAGCCTGTCCGGTGTTAACATTATCTCCTGCAATTCTTGGCGGTGGCAATCGTGGTGTCGCTTACAATCAATCATTGATCACCTCTGGAGGAACAGCTCCTTATAGTTATACGATTTCAAGTGGTTCCTTGCCTGCTGGCCTTAGCATGAATGGATCAGGAGTGATCTCTGGTGTGCCAACAGGATCAGGTAGCTCAACCTTCACGGTCAAATCGGATGATGCTAATGGATGCTCAGTTTCAGCTACACGTTCGATTAATGTGACAGGGCTGAGCCTTGGCGATCTCGTCTGGAATGATTTGAATCAAGATGGTGCTTTTGATGCAGGTGAAAGTGGTGTGTCTGGTGTTTCCTTGCAGCTCTTTAGTACGACTAACACTGTGATAGGAGATGGTGATGACGTCTCTGTAGGCACGACCGCGACGAATGGTTCAGGTATCTATGGTTTTGCCAATCTAGCTCCTGGCCGTTATTTCATCCGCATTGCCACCCCACCCGCAGGTCTGCCTTTCTCCTCGGGTATCATTGTCACCACTGACAATGGCGTGAACAATGACAATAATGGCATTCAGTCAGGAGGCTCGGGAACAGCAGTGACTAGCCCTGTCATTACTCTTGCTGTAGGGCGCGAGCCAGGTGACTTCACCGGTGGCGGTGATAGTGATGCAAGTGTGGACTTTGGTTTCCGTTCAGTGCCGACAGTATCACCCTTGCTGGAGTATGATATGAACATCACCAGTGGTGGTTTGCCAGCGCCTCCGAGTTATCAGAATCCTTGCATTGTCAGTTCGGCAAAAATTCAGGTCGAAGAGGATCTTAATGGTCTTACGGATGTTAGTGAGCCAGCCTACAGTGGTCCGATCAAAGGTGGGGCAAGAAGTCGTCGTGTGCGTGATTGGGATGATACCTTTGATGCTGCTTACAGCACAGCCCGCAGTAACCTCACCCAGAATCGTGACAGTCTCTGGGTGCGTTTTGATATGGACCCAACAGCCACAGGGACCGTCGGAAAACTGTTGATGGATGTTCAACGTGTGAACTCGACCTCGCCAGTGAATGGCAGGGCCTATTTAACATGGAATGACGGATCTGGTTTCCGAACGGCCAGGACGGACGCTTTTGTGATTGCTGCCCAGCCTACTTGGTATTCGTTGAATCTAAACTGGACGACTTTCCTCGGTGGTGCCACTGCCTTGCCCACTGCTTCCCAACTTGCAGGGAAATCATTCCTTCTCGAAATCTATCTTTGGGGCGGTGACAGCACTGGTTACATTGACTTTGATAACATCGTCCTTGAAGGCAGCGCTACCTGCGCGCCACCTACACTTTCTGTCGGTGACTTTGTTTGGAGTGATCTAAACTGTAACGGCCTTAAAAATTCACGTGAACCAGGACTTCCTGGCGTAACGGTTGAGCTTTGGCGTGCAGGTGCTGACAATACAGCTAATACGATTGATGATGCCTTGCACGCGACCATGGTGACCGATGCTAATGGCTACTATCTTTTCAGTGGTCTTGCTGCGGGGAAATACTTCGTGAAGATCCCAATGCCTAGCACTGACTGGCCGACTGCTGCCCCTGCGGTCAATCTGGACAATGGTGTGGACAATGATAGCAACGGTCTTCAGCCTGGGGGCTCTGGAACCGCAGTGAATAGCCCAGTCATCACACTCGCACTGAGTACTGAGCCCGGAAGCACAGGAACGACAAATCGTGATATGAGCATTGATTTTGGTTTTTGTGCCAGCATGAGCATTGGTAATTTGGTCTTTAGTGACGTGAATAACAATGGTCTGGTCGATAGTGGTGAAGGCGGTGTTATTGGTGCCCAAGTTGAGCTTTTTCAGTCCACCGATACGACGGTGAATAATAGTGATGATGTGAAGATCGGCAGCACATTCACGACGGATGCGACAGGTGGTTACAATTTCACAGCACTGACGATTGGTCGTTATTATATCAAGTTGACGCCGCCTATCTCGCATCCCCGCCGCAGCAGTACAAGCAGTAGCAGTGATAACGGCGTGGATAATGATAACAATGGTATCAGCCAATCCGCAACGAGCGCCCCTATTTATTCCATGATGGTTACCTTATCGGCATTGACCGAGCCTGGTAATCTTTTGGCACCCTTTGGAAGCAATGCAGAGACCACGATCGACTTTGGTTTGCGTCCAGTTTTTGTGAGCATTGGTAACGTCGTCTTCAAGGACGGCAATAACAATAATCGTTTTGATACTGGTGAAGGTGTCGGAAATGTCCGAGTCGAGTTGCTCAATGAGGCTGGTGTGTTTGTTCGTAATTTGAGCACGAGTAATGTGGCGAGCACGCGCGGACAGTATAACTTCACAAATGTTATTCCTGGTAACTATTTTGTTCGCATTCCTCCGAGTGAA
The DNA here is from genome assembly GCA_027486585.1 of Verrucomicrobiaceae bacterium. Classification (GTDB taxonomy): domain Bacteria; phylum Verrucomicrobiota; class Verrucomicrobiia; order Verrucomicrobiales; family Verrucomicrobiaceae; genus Prosthecobacter. The sequence continues at coordinate 44,677 of JAIXOU010000079.1, forward strand.
TTTGGTTCAGGCATGGCTTTGGCAAACACGCTTTCCATTCAGCCTAGTAGTCCAGTGGACGATGATCAGGATGATGATCAAATCACTGGTGATAGCGGTGTGGATAATGCCACGCCAGCCTCAAGTGGAATTTCCAGCCCGCTATTGGCTGTCTTTGAAGATACCCAGCCGACTCTTGCTACTGGTGAATCTGGTTTTGGTGCCACTCTAGATGATAGTGACGATAACAACGGCAATATGACGGTCGATTTTGGATTCCGTTCTACAGGGCCGACAGAAACTGGCTGTTATCATTTTGTTTTCGGAGACAACAACCAGGATGGCACACTTCTGAGTAAGGCAACGGAATGGGTGCCAGCTCAAGCTTATGATTTTAATTATGCGGGTAACATCGCTACCATCGATAATTTTGATCTCGTTTATGATGCTCCGACAAAGCGCCTTATTTTAGACTCGAGCTTTACTCAGGTGAGTGGTCGCAAAGTCGATGCCATCTGGATGTTGGTGAGCACGGGGTCCAATCCAGCAAATGCCGAGCATGCAGTGATTTATATGGACGGTTTCAATCGTAATGCTCCTCAGCTCACGATCTATCGCTACGACCCAGCCCAAGGTCAGCTGAGTTGGCAGTCTGCCTCTAATATCATGGTGAGCACGGTCGTTGGCGGAGCCAATAGCGCAGACGTTCTTCAGGATAAGGTTACAGAGACGGGTACAAGTGTGCGTTTCCAATTCGTGATCGACGTCAACCGCGTTAATACGGCCACCAATTGGACTGCCATGGGTGTCAATGCGGCCACTTGGGAAGGGCTTTTGATGGCAGGATCGTCTGGCGTTGTTTTGCGCACTGTTGATCTTAACAGTGCGCCGACGTATGATTCATCGGGTCGATTGACGGCATTTAATTACACTCCTAGTAGCACCACACAAGGTACGTTTGAAACTGATCCAGCAGGTGTCTTTACCATTGCCACTGAGCCCTGCTCGACTTCACCCTGGGTGAATCTTGGGAATTTGGTATGGAGTGACACGAATTGGAATGGTCTCAAGGACTCTAGTGAACTCGGTGTGAGTGGTGCTACTGTGCAGCTCTTTGACCCAGGGGCTGATGCTGCTGTTGGTGGCATTGGGCTTAACGCAGATTTCCAGGTGGGATCATCCTTGGTAACAAATAGTACGGGTGCTTATAACTTTACGAATCTTGTGCCAGGCAAGTATTATGTGCGTGTTACGCCACCCGCGACTTTCCCTTCGAGCGGCGGATCCGTTGTGACCGTGGATAACAATGTGGATAACGATAATAATGGCAGTCAGCCAGGTGGTCCGGGTACGAATCTTTTCAGTCCCGTCATTGATCTAGCCGTCGGTTCTGAACCAACCTCTGCAGTGGATGGTGATGGCACGAGTGGAAACGCGACTGTTGATTTCGGCCTCTGGAGTGGCTTCACGATTGGTGATTTAGTCTGGAGTGATTTGAATAATAATGGGCTCAAGGACACGACCGAGTCAGGTGTGAGCGGGGTCACTGTCGAGCTAATGAATCCAGGTGCTGATGGCTTTGTTGGTGGCACAGGATTGAATGCCGATACCGTGCTGCTAACGACGAGCACAAACAGCTCTGGTGCTTATAGCTTCCGATCCTACACGCAGGGTCTTCAATATGTGCGGATCACTCCGACGGCGGCGCTTTCTCTGGCTAGTTCCGTGGTGGTAAGCAGTGACAACGGTAGTAATAATGACAACAACGGGACTCAACCGGGCGGTGCTGGAAGTGATATCTCATCCATGATCATCATGCTGACTCCTGGTGGCGAGCCTGGTAATACGGGCACGACCAACAGTGAGACGACGATCGACTTTGGCCTGCGCGGCTGCCCAGCGATCACAATCAGTCCGACATCACTGCCTGTGGTGACTTTGGGGTCACCTTACAGTCAGACTCTCACAGGTTCTGGTGGTAACTCACCCTACACATGGAGCCTGATAAGTGGCACTCTGCCCACGGGTCTGAGCTTGAGCAGTGGTGGTGTGCTCAGTGGCTCGACGACTGCTGCGATTGGTAATTACAATCTTACGGTTCAGTTGACTGATCTATCCGGCTGCAAGGTGACGCGTGCTTACACACTCACTTTAGTTTGCCCCGCTTTGTCGATGTCTCCTTCCATTCTTTCAAGCGGTACACAGGGCTCCGCTTACAGTCAGACCATGGCTGCTGGTGGTGGCACGGCACCTTATACTTGGACGGTTGCATTGGGTGCGGTGCCTTCTGGAATGACGCTTAGCACTAGCGGTTTATTCTCAGGAACACCGACACTGCCAGGAAGCTACACCTTTACGATTCGTGCAACGGATGCCCGCTCCTGTTTTGTGGATACAAGCTACACCATGGCGGTTTCTTGCCCGACAATTAGCGTGACTCCGAGCTCTCTTTCGGACGCAACATTGGCTGCGCTATACACGCCAGTGGCATTCAGTGCATCAGGTGGTAGTGCGCCTTATACATGGAGCCTCACCGGCACCCTGCCAACCGGCATGAGCCTGAGCAGCACGGGCTCTCTGAGTGGCACGCCGAGCGGTGCCCCTGGCGTTTATACCATCACGGCAATTGTTACCGATGCTAATCTTTGCACTGGCAGTCGCGCCCTCAATCTCCAGGTGAATTGTGGAGCCTTTTCCATCAGTCCATCTACTCTTCCTGCCTCCATTCAGAATGCTGCTTACAGTGCGCAGACGATTTCTGCTTCGGGAGGAACAGCACCCTACACTTGGGCTGTTACTGTTGGCGGGCTACCTGCCGGCATGACTCTATCACCAGCAGGTGTATTGAGCGGCACTCCGACGGCTGCACCAGGCACTTATAATTTCACCGCTCGTGCTACAGATGGTTTTGCCTGCCAAAGTTCACGCGCTTATGCCTTTGTAGTGAATTGCCCACCCGTCGCTGTGACGACCGCTTCTCTAAATGGTGCTGTGCAGTTTGTAAGCTTCAGCCAAACCTTGGCGGCTAACAGTGGCACATCACCTTACTCGTGGAGCATCACCAGCGGTACCTTGCCTTCAGGAATGAATTTTTCCTCTGGTGGAGTGCTGAGCGGTACGCCCACACAAATAGGCACCTTCCCGCTTACTTTCCGTGCGGTAGATAGCAACGGCTGTGCAGCAACTCGTGCTCTTACTCTCACTGTTGCCTGTCCCGTGATCACGTTGACACCAACGACGTTGATTGGTGCCCAGAATAACACGGCTTATAATCAGCAGCTTTCGGCGAATGGCGGCACTGGACCGTATGTTTACACTCGGATTAGCGGTGCAATACCGACGGGTATGACCTTCACTTCTCAAGGCCTATTGTTTGGTTCACCCATCTCTGGTCCAGGGAACTATACCTTCGCCGTGCAAGCAACGGATGCTTCTGGTACATGTGCTGGCAGCCAGAGCTACACACTCACAGTCACTTGCCCAACGATCACGCTTTCACCCTCTACCTTGGCCAACGGGACCGTCGGCACGACCTATACGAGCAGCTTGTCCACCGCAGGTGGCACAGCACCTTATGCCTACTCGGTTATTTCCGGTGCGTTGCCTGCGGGGCTGACAATGTCAGGTTCTGGTTTGATTTCGGGCACACCAACAGCTGCTGCGACTGCCAGCTTTACGATCCAGACCAAGGATGCGTTTAACTGCACTGGCACGCGGGCCTATACATTGACCATTGTTTGTCCCGCAATCACCATCACTCCTTCAACCCTGAATGATGCTTATTACAATTTAGCCTACTCTCAGGCAATGACGGCGACTGGTGGCACTGGGCCTTATGCTTGGAGTATCGTTGCTGGCACTCCTCCTTCTGGCATCACTTTAAGTCCTGCTGGCGTGCTTAGTGGCACGAGCATTGCTTTTGGTTCAGCATCCTTCAGCGTACGTGTGACTGATTTGTACGGTTGCCAATCGACTTTAAACACGACTCTTACGGTGAAAGGTTTAGCCATTGGTGATCTGGTCTGGGATGATGTGGACTACAATGGTATCCATGATGCAGGTGAAGCAGGGGTTAAAGATGTCACCGTGCAGCTTTGGGATCCAGGAGCAGACAATGCCATTGGTGGCACAGGGCCAGATGCAGACGTACAGGTGGGTGCAGATAAGACGACGAGTGCTTTCGGGACTTTTGCCTTCCAGAATTTGTTACCTGGTTATTATTACTTGCGCGTCTTCCCACCGACAAATCTGCCGCTTCCCGGTGGATCTCCGGTCGATGCTGACAACGGCGTGGACAATGACAATAACTCAGCTCAACAGCCTGATGGCCCTGGCACAGTGATTTATGGCCCTGTCGTAGAGCTTTCCACTGGCAGCGAGACGATCGATGAGGATGGTGATCATGATACGGACTTCACCGTGGACTTTGGTCTCTATCGTGGCTTGACTATTGGCAATCCAGGATCTCCAAACTTTGTTTGGGAAGATGCCAATGATAATGGCATCAAAAATTCGGGTGAGCCTGGTATTGACGGCGTATCCGTCCAGCTTTGGTTTGCGGGATCAGATCAGCGCATTGGTGGTAGTGATGATGCACTTCGTCAGACCACTACGACATCTGGTGGCGGTAAGTATAGTTTTGTCACTTTACCTCCAGGTAAATATTATCTGCGCATTCCGACCACGCCTCAAGCCCAGCCTCTTTCCAGCTCTAGCTCGGTGCTGCTTGATAATGGTATCAATGATGATGATAATGGTCATCAAGTCGCAGCAGGGAGCATTTATAGTCCCTTGATCACGCTGACCTCAGGTCAGGAAGTAAGTGATGGTGGCTACAATGAAAACACCATCGATTTTGGTCTTATCCCAGTGACCCCCACTGTTTATCTCTCTGCAACTCAGGACGACAGTATTCAGACCTATAATGCGGCCAGCGGTAAATACAGCGGTGCCTTGAGACATCCATTTGGGACAAGTCATAACCAAGGAGATGGTAATCCTTTTGATGTGCCCTATGGCATGGAGCTGGGACCTGATGGCAATTGGTATGTAGCTCACTTTGGTGACAGTAATCTCTATCGTCTCAGTCCTGCAGGAGTCCAGACGGCAGGCGTGCTCAATACCAGCAGTGCATCACTGAGTCAGATTCAGGTTTTTGCCATCGGGCCTGATGGTAACTTTTATGTCGTGGATCATAATGGTGGGCGTATTGTCCGATTCGCAGGTCCGCTAAGCAGCACGCCAGGTGTGCCGATGGGTACAAGTCCGTTTACCTTCCTGACACAATCTGGAATTCAAGATGTGGCCTTTGGCCCAGATGGTAATCTTTATCTTGTCGTGCAAAGCGGCACAACACGGGAAATCCGGCGCTACAATGCCACGAACGGTGTGCTCATGAATGTCATCGCGACAGATTCTCAGATCGTCTCTATGGTAGCCGGAGGTCAGCCTGTTTCATTGGTTTCAGGGATAGATATTCATGGGAGCACTCTTTATGGCGTCAATCGCTCTGATGGTGAAATCTTCCGCATCAATCTGACAAATCCTGCTGCTCCTGGTGCACCTCAGATTGTGGCCACAATCGCCAGTGCAGGTAAGGGGGATGTGGATACACGTGACATTGAGTACAACCCCAAAGATGATCTGCTTTACTTGACCGGTTACAATTGGGGTAAACCAGTCGTTGCCGGAACTTACAGCAGCGGAGCTATGCTGCGGGTCAGCCTTACTGGGGCCGTTGATATCTTTGAAGCTCCGATTCCGACACCGCCTGGTCCAAATAATGAAATCTGGGCGGGGCCTCGAGACATCTCGATTGGTAAACCATTCAGCGTTGTCGCCGAGACGGTCGCTGTGGGTAGTATTGTGTGGAATGACACCAATGCGAACGGCATCCATGATGCTGGTGAAAATGGCATTCCAAATGTTCGAGTAGAACTCTGGCGCGACATTGATGGGAACAGTTCTAATGGTGCTGAGTCACGCATTGGCTGGACCTTCACGAACTCACGAGGAATGTATTATTTCTCAGGGGAAGATCCTGGTGTGTATCAGCTGAAGGTGAGCTCACATAACTTTACGGATGGACAACCTCTGGCTGGATCTGGTTACAGCAGTCCAGTCACTGTTAGCACGGACAATCAGATTGATGGAGATGATAATGGTATTCAGACGGGTGGTAACCGCACTGAGACGCTCAGTCCGCTGATTACACTGAACCCAGGTTCCGAGCCTCAAGGTAATGGTGCGACAGGCGTTGAACTCGGCGTTGGTGGTGAATTGGATAATTTTATCGTAGATGCCAATGGTGACATGACCGTTGACTTCGGCTTCGTAGAGCCAGGCATCATGGCTCTGGGTAACTTGGTCTTCAATGATGCCAATGGTAATCGCCGTTTTGACAATGGTGAAGGTTTGGATGGTGTCGCCGTGCAACTTTACTATTGGGGCCAGACACCAGGCGCAAGCCAACCTGTGGCAACAACGGTGACTGCCAATGGTGGTAAATACCTCTTCAATAACTTGTGGCAGGGGCAATACTTCGTGCATCTGCCTGCCGCCCAGTTCCAGTCCACTGGGGACTTGCGTGGTCTATTCAGTCTTCAAGATGTCCAAGCTGGGGATGATGATGTGGGAGAAGACTCCATTGATACCCTAACTCCATTTACCTCGGGTCTGAGCACCGGACGCATCATCATGACCGCTGACAGCGCCCCGACAAATAGCACCGGTGAAACGGGTGTGAATGCATCGAGTGATGATAGCAATGATAACAACACCGATCTTACCGTGGACTTTGGTCTCTTCCGACCTGTGGCGATTGGCAACTTGGTCTTCTTTGATGGAAATGCCAATGGTCATGCCGATAGTGGTGAAGGTATCAATGGTGTTACTATTCAGCTTTATACCCATGATCAGATTCCCGGCACTGACACGCCGATTGCCACGACGACCAGCATCAATGGCGGTAAGTATCTCTTCAGCTTCCTGCGTCCTGGAAACTATCGACTGCATATTCCATCGTCAATGTTCCAAGATGGTGCGGTGCTTTTCCGCCGAGTAAGCATTGATGAAGGACTCTCAGGTGATGATGATTCTGGAGAAGATGGTCTCAATGACACCATCCCTTCGCAGCAGGGAGTTTCGACCAATATTGTGACCATTTTCCCAGGTGCCAGCCCCACAGATCAGACGGGCGAATCGGGTGTCGATTCCACTGCTGATAATGACAACGACGCATCTGTCGATCTCACGGTGGACTTTGGATTCCAGAGTCCTGTTGGGATTGGAAATCTGGTCTTCATTGATGCGAATCAAAATGGTCGTGCTGATGCTGGTGAAGGTGTCGATGATGTGACCGTTGAAATTTATAGTGCCGATCAGACTCCTGGAAGCGTGACTCCGCTCTTCACACAGAGCACGCAGAATGGCGGTAAATATGCCTTCAATTTCCTTTCTACTGGAAGCTATATTGTCTTTATCCCAGCTAGCCAGTTCGCAGTCGGACAGCCGCTGAGCGGAGTCGTCTCAATGACCGGTTCACAGAATAGCACTGCAGATGATGACGTCGGAGAAGATGGCATCGACGATGCTGCTCCTGGTATCAATGGTATACGCAGTCGTAACATTTCTCTGAATGTGGATGGTGCTCCAGTAGATGCGGGGACCGAAAGAGGTCTCTATAAGACCGACGATAGTTTTGATGATGATAACTTCGATCTAACCATCGACTTTGGTTTCGCGCCATCCAATCCAAATCTCGTTGGCGTGGGTAACCTTGTATATGCGGATGCTAATGGAAATGGCACTTATGATCTCGGAGAAGGTGTCAATGGCGTCGCCGTGCAATTGTTCAGTTCTCTGGCAGACCCACAGACGGCTCAGCCAATGCGCACAACTATCACTTCCAATGAAGGTGTCTATCTATTCAGCGGTCTGGATGCGGGGGACTACATCATTCACATTCCAGCTTCTCAATTTGGTGCAGGCAAACCTCTAAGTGGCTGGAGTTCTATGGTGGGTCAGGGCAATGACAATCAAATCGATGACAATACAGATGAGAATGGCGGTGGACTGGGCTTGCCAGGTGTTGTCGGGGTTACCTCCACCGTCATCTCACTCTTGCCTGATAGTGAGCCTCAAAACGTTTCCGGTGAATCTGGTCGTGACGCATTCATGGACGATGCCAATGACGACAACACCGATTTGACTGTGGATTTTGGGTTCTTCAAACCTGTCGCTGTTGGTAATCTGGTCTTCCTTGATGCCAACTACAATGGCCGCGCAGAGTCTTCGGAAGGTCTTGCCGAAGTCGAAGTTCAGCTCTTTGAGGCAGGAGACTCCACAGTCTTTGATCAGCCATTGTTCACCACAACGACTGACTCATCGGGTCGCTATCTATTTGAAAATTTAGCAGCAGGTAGCTACTTCATTCATGTGCCGCCTTACATGTTTGCCTTTGGTTCGCCGCTTTACCTGCGGGCCAGTGTTGCAGATGTGCAGTCAGGTGACGATAACTTAGGTGAGGACGGCATTGATGAAGGGCGTCCGAATGCTTATGGGGTGAGCACCGGAGTCTTCACCCTTACTCCGACAGGTAGCCCTATTGGTTCCGCTGAAGCTGGTCTTTCGGGAACCAGCGATGACGCTTCTGATGCTGCAACTGACCTAACAATTGACCTTGGTTTTGTGCCGCGTGTGCAGATCGGAAATCTGGTCTTCCGTGATGCGAATAGCGACGGCGTCTTTGATCCAAATATTGAAACAGGTATTGATGGAGTGACGGTCGAGCTCTGGTCAGGTCAGGCGAATGCCACGGCACCACTGGCAACCACTACGACCTTTAATGGCGGTCTCTACAGCTTCGGTATCGCACCAGGCTCCTATCATATTCGTATTCCAGCGAGTGCCTTTGGATCAGGTGGAGCTGCAGAAAATCTCGTGGACACCGCCCCTACGGCTAATACTTCAGGCTTCTCCGCTGATGATGATGCGGGGCAAGACGGTTACCTCACTGGTAGTAGTGTCACTAGCAATGGTGTGCGCACGGCAAACTTCACCGTCCTTCCAGGGCTAACACCAGATGCCACGAACGGAGAAACTGGATTCTTGTCCTATGACGATGACACCTTTGAGTATGATTCTGATCTCACGGTGGACATTGGGCTGGCTCCAAAACCCATCGGCGTTGGAAACCTAGTGTTCAATGACAGCAATGGTGATAAGCGTTTCACGTCGGGCACTGACTTTGGCATTTCGGGTGTGCTCATTGAACTTTATTCAGCAGGCAGCGTGCCCGGATCCAATACGCCTCTGGCCCAGACCTACAGCAAAGAAGGTGGTCTCTATGAGCTTCGTGCTCCTGGGGCGGGTGACTATTTTATGTTCATTCCTGCCTCTCAGTTTTCTTCAGGCAATGCTCTCTTTGGTGGCTCAGTGGTAACAGGCTTTGGTGATGACCTGGTGCCGCAGGATGACAATCTCAATGAAGACACTTTGAATGCGCCGTCACCAGCATCGACTGGTGTTTACTCCATTCCCTTCACCTTGGTCTATGGCACTGAGCCGGCGGGCTCCGTGGAATCGGGTTCAGGGGGCAATCTCGATGACGCCCGTGACGCTGATTATGATTATACCATTGACTTTGGTTTCACAGGGATCGCTGCACCACTGAATCTTGGGGTCGGCAACTTGGTCTTCTTTGATACAAACAACAATGGCCGCTACGACAGTGGTGAAGGCAAATCTGGCGTCTGGGTTATCCTCTACCGTGGTAGCTCCAATGTGGGGCCATTCACCCCCTTCCGCAGTGCCATCACGGACAGTGCAGGTCGTTATCTCTTTAGTAGTCTGCCTGCGGATACGTATCGGGTTCACATCGCCGCAGATAACTTTAAAAGCAACATCACCCTTCCCGGCTCCACGACTCAGGGCAATGGTCCGCTCTATGGTATGGTCTCAGTCACGGGTAATCAAAACGCGGCGACCTCTGCCGATGACAATCTTGGAGAAGATGGCGAGGATATTTCCAATCCATCCCTGTGGGGCATCAGCAGCCCATTCTTCAGTGTCCAAGCCGGAACCGCGCCTGTCGGCACCGCGGAGGCAGGCTTTGAGGGGTCCACTGACAATGCCAATGATTCAAACGTGAATTTGACCATCGACTTTGGATTCAAAAATGCACCGGTGCCAGCGACTCTGAAGGTCGGGAACTTAGTCTTCCATGATCTAAACAACAATGGTATCGCTGATGTAGGTGAAGGTATCGGTGGCGTATTGGTGCAGCTCTTCAGTGCTGGCGCTAATCCTGTGACAGCCACGCCTGTCGCCTCTATGACGACTGTAATGACGGGATCATTGATGGGCCAATATCTCTTTGAAAATCTAGCGCCTGGAAACTACTTCATCTTCATCCCTGCTTCGAATTTTGCCTCGGCCAGTTCACCTCTGTATCGCAAGCTTTCTCTTTACGGCGCGCAGGCTAATTCGGCTGACGATAATGCAGGGGAAGATGGTCTTGATAACTCCAAGCCTGAAGCCAATGGTATCCGCTCAGCCGATTTTACCTTAATTTCAGGGACAGCACCCGCAGGCACTTCTGAGTTAGGCTTCATGGGCACCAGTGACGATACCGCTGATGGCGATGCGAATCTGACTATCGACTTTGGTTTCATCAACCGCATAGGTCTTGGGAATCTTGTTTTCATTGATCTCAATGCTGACGGCAAATATACCGCTGGCGTCGATTCGACCGTTGATGGCGTTACAGTTGAAGCCGTCCGCATGAGTGGCAACAGCGAAGTGGCCGTCGTGGACACCACCGTCACTGCGAATGGTGGGATCTATCGTCTAAATGTGTCTCCTGGAACTTACAAAGGCCGCGTTCCAGCCTCCATGTTTGCTCCTGGCGGTAAGTTAGCCAACCTCAAAGCCTCCACCATCACCGGCACAGGCTTTGACGACAATCTGAATCAAGATGGTATCACCAGCGCTAGCCCCATCACCACCGGCATCTCGACCTCGACCTATAACTTTGCACTGGGAGCCCAGTCTACAGACGCGAACGGACAGGAAGCTGGCACCGATAAAACCAGTGACAATGATGAAGACTCCAATGTGAATCTTACTGGCGACTTCGGCTTCGTGCCAAATGGCCCCGCAGTGGGTAACTTTGTCTTCCGTGACAACAACGGCGACTCCAAATACACCTCTAGCACAGATGTAGCCATTCCTGGCGTTACCTTGAAGCTCTTCGCTGCTGGGGTGAACCCTCAAACAGGCTCGCCAGTCGCATCCACCAACAGTGCGGCAGATGGCAGCTATCTGCTTTTTGCCCCGAGCGCAGGCAGCTACTTCATCCATGTAAACTATAGCAATTTCCTAGCGTCACAGTCTGGTGCGCTTGTCGGGATGAAAGCCAGTTCGATTGCAGGATCCCCCACGGCATCGACTGACGACAACTTCGATCAGAACGCTATCAGTGTTAGTTCCCCATCGGTCAATGGCATCAGCACTGGTTTCTTTACTCTCGGAATCAATACCATGCCCCTCGACAGCACCGGCACCACTGGTGAGTCAGGCTACATGAAGACTCTCGACAACTTCGCTGACTCCTGGGGTAACATGACGATTGACCTTGGTTTTGAATTAGCTCCTCAAGGCTTTGCTTTGGCTGACAGAGATCGTAACGGAGCTATCACGACTGTTCCAACAACCGTGGACGTGGCCCCAGTGACGACTCCGCAAACAACGACTACACCTGCCACATTCGCTAGATGGCAGTTGGATCATCCTGGCACAGCAGAATCAGATACAGACGACGATTCTGCTTCTAATCTCTTGGAGTACGCCATGGGCAGTGAGGTTAGCAGCGGTGCTTCTCAGCCTATCTTTAAGCTGACTTCAGATACGGCAACGGGTCGGGTTGATATGGTGATCACTCGCCCTACAGGTGGTCGTGCAGACATCCGTTACATTTTGAGTGCCAAGGCTGATACCCGCAACACTGCTTGGGCGCGTCTTAGCCTGGCACCTGAGATCACTCAGAACAATGATGGCACTGAAAACGTTCGTTATGCCAACATTGCCAGCGCTACTGTTTTTGCTGGATCGAATCTCGGTCTAGTTCGTCTAGAAACACAGCTTGATGCCAATCTCGATGGAACTCCAGAGGCTACCTCCTACAGCACCACTCAGGTCTGGATACGCCGCAGCATCTCAGAGCGCATGACCTTCTCGATGCCTCTCCTTAAAGCTGATTTATTCCGTGGACGTATCACCAGCACATTAGGCAATAGACTTCGTTCGGGAAGCCAGGTCTGGACGACGTTGTTAACTGCCGATCGTCTGTTCTACATCGAAGTCACCTCTGGAGTCTATGAAGGTCACCGCTTTGACCTTGATGCGTCTGCTACGACATCGACAGATCTTGTGATTGAAGGTAGTCTGCCTGCTGGGCTGATCGGTGCCACCTTTGCTTTACGCAGCCATTGGACCGTGGATGAACTCTTCCCTACCACTCTCTTTAAGGCTGGCCCTAGCGCAGATGAAGCTGACCGTCTGCTCTTCTTTGATGGCAAGACGAATGCCTTCCGCAGCTCTTGGCTGGCTAACGACGGTTGGACAGGCTCGGCAGTCGGTACGAGCATCTTGGCGCCAGGTGAAGGTCTTATTGTTCATGCACGGACAAGCGCAGTGACGCTCACCCTGACGGGCAGCCTGCGTAGCAATCAGTTCCACCTGCCATTGAAAGCTGGTGCTCAATTGGTTGGCAGCGGCTTCCCAATGGATCATAGCCCGGTCAGTCTCGGTCTCACCACGACCAATGGCTTCACCTCCGGCACCCGTGCCTCATCCGCTGATCGACTCCGCCTCTGGGAGGGGGACACGACTGAAGGCGCTGCAACCTACCGCAGTCTATTCCTCCAGCAGCGCAGCGCAGGCTCGATCTGGATTCAGGAAAATGATGCAGGCCAGCTTGATCAATCTCGCGCCGTTCTTATAGCGCCTAGCCAAGCACTATTCCTTCTTCCGAAGACTGCTCAGCCTGACTTCAGAGAGCCTTAGTCTGCAATCGGGTATGGCCGATCCGCTGACTTGCATGTGTCATTGATTCCATAAGGCTATATTAACTCCCGGCCAGTATTCCCAGGATACAACTCTGCGAGACAAAAAAGCCCTGTGAAACCAAGCTCTGGCAGCACTCAACGATCGATTCCTCTAGGCCTGCTTTCAAGAGTCTAAATGGCGGATATTACAAGAGGGCGATAGTGGCTCACGGAGTTCAACCACAGCTCAAAAAGAAAAAACCGTGAACCAGCAGTTCACGGTTTTTTGGGGAGAAACTTGAATCTCAATTACACAGCAGCCGCAGCAGTTGCCGAAGTGGTGGCAGTGCGGGCAGAAATGGATTCGTCAGCACGAGCGAGGCGATTGACGCTGGAAGCTTGATCTAATCCTTCAAGGCCACGGTAGGTTTTGTCTTTTTTCTGCACCAAGCCGCTGCTGGCCAGCTTCAGGAGCTTTTCATAGCAACGGAGGCGTAACATTTCTTCACCACCACTCACAGCATTCTTTTTCTTTAATCCTTCAAAAACTTTTGCGAACAGGGCTTTGAACTCAATGGTCTCTCCTCCAGCGAGGGCGATGACGAGTTCATCCGTAACATGATCGACTGAGCGGCGGAGGAATGTAGTGCGTTTAAGTGTGGACATGGACGGCTATAGTAACCGCAAATTGCCATCTTGGCCTCTAATAATTCATGAAAGTGACCGCTTTCCTGCACTTTGCTTTAAATATCTGTATTTAGCCTCTTAAAATATGAAGATTCTCAAAATTCAGCCTTAATTTTGGGGTGGTGGATAGAATATCAATTGATCTAAAATAGTAATTTCGGTTCTTGTTGAGTTTTATTCGTAATGAATTTTGAATGACTGATTGGTTTGAGTAGTGAAATCCTTGTTGTCTATCGACCATGCGCCATTTGATGACACCTTAAATCAGCGGAGTCCTTATGAAGCGGGCAATGTGCCGCACTTTTTTTTACCAGTCCGTGATATGGACCAAAATCGAAATAATGGCTAAAGCGGGGTATTGATGCTGAATCGCTTGTGTTGTGAGGCGATTTATTCCAAGCATGGCTCATGACTCGAAAAGAAGCATGGATCGCTCTCAATCTGATTCCCCAGGTGGGGCCGGTGCGCGTGCGGAAGCTGCTACAATCATTAGGCACGCCAGAGTGCATTCTTTCAGCTAAGCCTTCAGAACTCATGCAGGCAGAAGGCATCGGTAGAGCACAGGCCGATGCGATTGCTGCTTGGCAGTCTAGCGTCAATTTGGAAGCGGAACTGAAAAAGATCCAAGAGCGCGGTCTGACGATTTTGACACAAGAAGATGAGCTGTATCCGCCGCTGTTAAAAGCTATTCATGATCCTCCCCTCGTCCTTTATGTTTGGGGTGAATTAACCAAGCGAGATCATCAGGCCGTAGGTGTCGTCGGTAGCCGACATGCCACAATGTATGGGCTGAATGCCACGAAGAAGATGAGTTTTCAGATCGCCTACTCAGGATTCACGGTGATCAGCGGTCTAGCGCGTGGAATCGATACTGCAGCTCATGAATCAGCCCTAGCGGCGAAAGGCCGCACGGTGGCCGTGCTCGGCTCTGGCATTGGTAAACTTTATCCGCCGGAAAATATGGCCCTCGCTGAAAGGATCGCCCAAAATGGTGCGGTCATCAGTGAGTACCCAGTGGATCGCGTTGCGGACAAGCAGACCTTCCCTTATCGAAATCGCATCGTTGCAGGTTGGTGCAGTGGGCTGCTGGTGGTGGAGGCACCTCTACGCAGTGGCTCATTGATCACAGCGCAGCAGGCCACAGAGCAGGGGCGCACGGTGTATGCCGTGCCGGGGCCGATTGATAAACCCACCTCGGCAGGCTGTAACCGGTTGATTCAGCAGGGGGCAAAGCTGGTCATGGATGGCGGGGATGTGCTGGATGATCTTATGACCCTTTTCCCGACTGCACCTAAGGCCCCATTGATCGAGCAGCCTGCAGCTGTCGTAAAGCTTTCTTTGGATGAAGAAATCTTGTTCCGAGCCTTGGACGCTGAGGAGCGCCACATCGACGATCTGGCCCAGCTCTCAGGACTAACTCCGGCTACGATCAATGTGACCTTAATGCGTCTAGAAATGAAACGCCTGATCCGTGCCCTGCCAGGCCGACGTTTTGTTCGACTCGTGTGAGGTTTAAACGACGACTCGCAAGGCTGGTGAGTGATCTTGTAGAAGCCGTGAAGTTAGTCGTGGCAGGTTAGCCAAGGGCGGACTTCCCGAAAGATCACGTGTCGCTGTTTGCCACTCTAGCCGCAGATACTCAGCGATCAGGTTGGTCAGGCTAAGCTGGAAAAAATGTCCCACGGCTGCCCAGACGCTGAGAAAGTGGCCAGGAGCACGACCCTCTTCGACAGCTGTGCGATAATGTTTTAATATGCCCTGATACCTCGCGCCACGCGTCGCCTTTAGAAGAAGATGTCCGGCTTCCAAGCTCTGGGCGTTTTCTTTGTTGGAGAGGCTCGCTCCAAAGTTGACATCGGCGGAAATGAGGGACCCTAACTGCATGGCCTCTGCCGCTTCCCAGGCTTTCATGAGCTGGGGAACCAGTAGGGATTGCAGGGATTCTTGGGCAAACTTTTCCCAAGCGATCTGAAAGCGCAGAAGTTTTCCAGAAGCTGGGGGCTGGAAATGCAGATGCGTCATGCGCTGGCGGATGCCGGAAAAGAGCCACTCCACCCACTCTAGCCCGCGCGCCCAGTCGCTCAGAGCTTGCTCGGCTGACTCATCGGCGTCCGCTAGCAGAGTGACAGCTCTGAGCTCATGGCCAGCAGACTGCGTCTCCGCCGCAGGTGCGCGGGGAACTTTGTCATCCATTCGTTGCAAGAGCCGAATCATCCGTGAAAGATGAAACGCGTCGCGCCTATCTGCGAACGCAAAATTTCTCATGTCTGAAATCCCATCTCTTGACAGTTCAAAACCTTATTACCAATGCGTCCGCTGCGGGAACTGCTGCCGCTGGCCTGGTGATGTGAATGTGACACCGGAAGAGGTGAGCACGATCGCTGCCTTTCTAGGGCGTGATGAAGCGGAGTTCATCTCAAGCTGTACCCGCTTGAATGCCAATCGCACGGGTCTCTCAATCATCGATAAGCCCAATGGTGAATGCTTGTTTTTAGAGGGCGTGAATACTTGCCAAATCCAGTCTGTGAAGCCCATTCAATGTGCTGGGTTCCCCAATGTCTGGAACTTCCCAGGCTGGCGGGAAAAGTGTGAAGCCGTGGAGGTGGCAGCCAGTTAATCAGAGTATTTCACATCAAAACAGGGATTTTGGCTGCGTGTAGCTGGGTTTAGGCGTTTGATGAGAGAGCTTATGTCTGCGACTGTTCCTACCTCCTCCATCACCACTTCTGGTCGCGTCGTTCGTGCGGCACTGATCATTTTTCCTTTTGGCACCATTATCCTTGGCATCGCCTCCTTTGGCTTTTGGTGGGTCAAACGTGTCCAGGTCGAAGAGCGCAGCTACTCTTATGCCACAGCTCTGCGTCGTGATATGACCCCGACCGCTTTAGAGCGCTATGTCAGCATCTTTAAGGACGTCTTACAGCTTCCAGAGGTGGAGCGTTTGCCCTCGGTAGCGAGTTTTGCTGAATCCTCGATGAGCTCAGACAACATGGGCTATGAGCCCAGACGGGATCGATTTTTCTCAGGCAGTCAGGAAGTGTCCAATGTCGATGCAGAGATGGCAGGTGCCCAGCGGCTGCGTGAGGTACGCCTCATCTTAGTCGTCTATGGCGATCAAGCGCGCGCTCAGGCCGAGTCTCACGCCCTTGGCGGCATGATGAGTCTAGCGAATGCCATGGCGGGCAAGCGCGCAGAGGATACCCTGCGTTTTGCCGCTGTGCCCATGGGGGTGAAGGACCCCAGCGGGCGCAGCGCGTTGGAGCGGTTTGCCTTTGGCATGGCCAATCGTGGAGAGCGTCTCATGAAGGTCACCTTACTCGGCGGGGCAGGGGAGCAGGTGCTCTCAGATGTCTCTCTTGCGTTTCGGACCGCTCAAACGGGAGCGGTGGTAGAAAGTATTCCTGAAACACTAGATACAACAGCTACACTGGCTGCGATGACTGCATTGAAAAAGAATTTTGAGCTGGCACCCCAGTAAAATTCATTTTAGAACGTGTATTCGTTGGTGACAAAAAAGGTCGGCCTGCTAATCTCGCGTCTCATTTCCGAAAAAATCATCCACATTTTACCCCTGAAAGTGCCAGTTTTGACCGCCCCTTTTTGCCTCCAGCACACTTTTTGTCCACTTTCCTGTTTCTGATTTCATTTACTTTGGCTGCCATGTTTTACCGTCCGATGAACCTTCTGCGTCACACTTTCTGCGCTGCATTGATTTTGGCCTCAGGCTCTGATCTGCTGATCGCTCAGGCCCCGCCACCAGCCCCCGCCGCGTCTGCTGCACCCGCAGCCGCTCCAGCTGCCGGTGGTGCCCTAAATATTCAGGCCGAGACGGAGGCTTTAATGAATGCTGGTCTGGCTTTGTTCTCAGAAGGGAAATACACTGAGGCGCTTGCCAAGATCGGTGAGGCAAAGAAAAACCTGAACAATAAGCCTTTCCCTCAGATCCTCTTTGTTGAAGGTGCCTCCTATTTTAACCTGAATGACTACCCCAATGCGATCACTGCCTTGGAAGGTTATCAGACCCACTTCGCAGATGGTGAATACATCAATCCTGTCCGCTTAGCTCTTGGCCGCTCCTACATCAATAAGGGCGAGCCGGATAAAGGTATCGAGATCCTCAAAGGAGTCGTGAACAGCGCACCAACCATGAAGGCAGAGGCGGGTTTGTTTGTCGCTGAAGCTCTAAAAAAACAGGGTAAAAACGATGATGCCTTAGCTGTCTTAAAATCAATCGTAGCAGACGGCACCCGCAGCGCCGAAGGGATTCAGGCAGCGATGATGGCCGCTGATCTCTATGTAGCCAAAGGCGAGCTGGATGAAGCTGGTAAGCTGATGGAAAACATCAAAAGCTTTGCCAGTGGCGGTGACAACGTTGCCCAGATGAATAACATTTATCTGAAGCTCGGCGACCAGATGCTGGAGAAAAAAAGCTTCCGTGAGGCGCTCGGCGCTTATCAGTTGGTCCGCAAAAAGAATGAAATCTCTCGCTTGCAGAAGGATGTCATCGCCAAGCTTGAGCTTAGCCTGAAAAACCCAGGTAAAGGTCCGATTAAAGGTACCAAAGAAGAGCTTGAAGATAAATTGAAGGTGAATAATGGCCTCCTCGAGGAATTGGAAAAGCGCACGGACTACGACGCTTCTCTCTACTACCGCCTCGGTCGTTGCTATTATGAAATGTCCCGTCAGTGGGAGTCCATCTTGGCCTTTGACGTAATCGTCAAAGATTTCAAAGACTTCCCACAGCGTGATCGCTGCATGTTTGGCATGATCATCGCTAATGCCCAGCTCAAGCGCGTTAAAGCTGCCCGCGAGCTTTGTGAGAAATACATCGCCGACTTCCCAGATGGCAATGATCTTGGCACCGTCTCCGAAATGTTCGGCATGTTGGCCTATGAAAATGGCAAGCTTCAAGAGGCTGCCGACGCTTTCGATAAAGCCGAAGGCTTCCCCAAAGCCGATAAAGAGCGCCTCCGCTTCTTGCGTGGCAATGTGTTTTTTGAAATGCAGCGCTTCGACGATGCCCGCACGACTTTCGAGCTGCTCATCAATGAGTTTCCCAATACCCCTTATAAAGACGATGCCCAATACCGCATCGCCCTCATTTATTTCTATCAGAATGACTCGATCAATACAAGTAAGGCTCTGAAGACCTACATGAAGGAGAATCCAAAAGGACAATACGTGGTAGATGCCCGCTATCGTCTCGCCTTCATCAAGTTTCAGGCTCGGGATATTGAAGATGCCATGAAGGACCTGAAGGGAATCGCAGCCGATGCGCCCAATGATCCAAACATTGGCCAAGTCTATTCCTTGTTGGGAGATGGTTACAATCAGATCCCTGATTCTCCCAATTTAAAAGAAGGTGAGCAGACCAATGCAGAGAAATCGCTCGAAAACTTTGCCCTAGCTGTCGATAAAGCCAAATCGGACGACGTCCTCAAATACGCCATGGATCAGGCAACCGATCTTTATGCTTCCATGAGTAAGTGGAAAGAAATCGGCGACATGTGGGAGAAATACCTCAAAACTCACAAGGACAACGAGGAGCAGGAACTGAAAGCCGTTCTTTGGATCTCCCGTGCTCGCGTGAAGGAAAACAAACCAGAGGACGCCAAGAAACTGCTCTCTGATGCCATCAAGCCCAAGATCCCGAATCCAGCCAACGAACAAGTCGAAGGCCTGATCCAGCAGTTGGTCACTTTAATGACTCCAAAGCGCCGCGCCCGCCCAGCCGCAGTCACGCCTGCTCCAGCTGCCGATGGCGCAGCCGCGCCAGCACCAGCCGCACCGACCACGCCAGCCCCCCCAGCAGCTCCAATTGTCACCTTCGAAGAGGTGGAAAAGCAGCTTGAAACTCTACTGACACCGCCGGAGGCAGCCATGAATGGCACCGCACAGATGCGTATCCTTTTTGCTAAAGCCTGGTTGGCCAAGACCATGCGTGAGCCAGTCAAGTCAGAGAAATTCTTCACCATCATCATTGAGGTGGCCAAACCAGATGACCTCAGTCCATTGCTGCTCGCTACCGTGGGTGACAATGCCCGTAAAAAGGGAGATCTGGATAAAGCCGCTGGCTGCTACAATCGCCTGAACGATTTCTTCAAAGACACCGAGTACGCTGACGGAGCAGCCGTGGGGCTTGCTGAAATCGCCTTTGAAAAGGGTGAAAACGACAAAGCGCTGGAGCTCTTCACCAAGGCTATCGAAGGCTACGAAGGCAGCTCACGTTTGCTCGACGCCACCCTCGGAAAAGCCAAAACGCTCTACAAGTTGAAGAAATACCCCGACGCCAAGAAGCTCTACGAAGACATCCTCAACACCAAGGAATGGCGCGGTGAAGCCCATGCCACCTCCCTTTTCATGCAGGGTGAAATGGAATTTGACCAAAAGAAGTGGGGCCAAGCTATCCCGTTCTATCAACGCGTCTTCATTGCCCATCAAAAATGGAAGCCGATCATGGCCAAGGCCTATCTTCAATGCGCAAAAGCATTCATTCAGCTCAATCGACCCGCTGAGCTACCTGACCGCAAGTATTCAGACCGCGAAGCTGCTAAAGTCCTGTTGGTCGAAATGACCAAACGAGAAGATCTCAAAACATTGCCTGAGATGAAGCTGGCTCTAGCAGAACTTAGCAAACTGTAACCTTTTTTTAATCAGACAATGTCACGTTTCGTTCTCACGTTCCTCGCTGCTACAGTTCTCTTGGCCAGTGCCGCCAAAGCGCAGTTCATCATCCTTAAAGACGGCAGCCGGATTCCCCAGTCCGAGTTCACCGTTGAAGGCGACAAAATCATCCGAACCATCCTTCTGGGTGAAAATAAAACCGCTACAACGCAGTTGCCAAAGCAAAACATTGCTTCCTTGGACTGGTCAGATGTGGCCGAGCTTACCGAAGCGCGGTCTCTGCTAACAGAAGGCAAAACGGAAGAGGCTGTGGTCGTGCTCGCCAAAGCCAAAACGTTCTTTGAAACCTTCGAGACCTTCCCTGGCAATCCATATGCAGAGGTTTTCTTCACCTATGTCGAGACGCTGAGCCAAGCAGGTAAGTTTGAGGAAACCATCAAACTCATTCCTCAGCTAAAGGCCCTAAAGCTGACCGATAGCCAAAAAATGAAGCTGCGCATCATCCAGCTTGATATCGACCGTCAGACTTCCTCCGAGTACACCAGTATTCTGGCTGATGCCGAAAGCATTCTGACAGAAACCGATGACTCAGGGGTTGGTGCGGCGATCTGGACGATCATCGCTGACATTCATGCCCGCAAGAAAGAGTGGGAAAAGGCCCTGATGGCCTACCTGCGCATTCCTGTATTTTACGGTACACAACTTCAGCGTGTGCCAGATGCCGAACTCAAAGCTGGTCAAATGTTGGCTAAGATGAAACGCTTTGCGGATGCACAGATCGTCTTTAAGCGCATTGAAGAAACTTATCCAGGCTCTGCCGTCGCGCAGGCTGCCGCTAAAGAATTGGCTCCGATCAATGGTATGCCAAATGAACCCGAAGAAGAACCCGCCGATACTGCTGCTAAAGACGCAAAACCTGCCGAAGCTGCCCCCGCTAAATAAATCCTCCTTTTCTCAAACATCCCTAGCCCCCAAAGCCACCATGCAATACCGCACCTCCGCCACCCTGATCCAGACCTTCGTCCGCGCCTCTGCTTGCGCCATGATGCTGTTTGGTAATCTTGCTATCGTCTCACCTATTCTTGCTGAAGAAGCTCCTGCCGCCGGTGGTGAAGCTGCCGCAGTCGTGAAGCATGAGCACACTCTCATGGATCGTTTCGTTGAAGGTGGCTGGGTTATGTATCCCATCACCCTTTGTTCTGTTGCCCTCATTTGGCTGACCGTCGATCTCTGGATGCGCACAGGCTTCAAAAAAATGGCCCCTGAAGCACAGGTATCCCAAGTTCAGGATTTGTTCCGCGCTGGTGACTATGTCGGTGCTTATCAGTTCTGCAAAAACAGCAACTCTGCTTATTGTGATGTTGCCCGTGTGGCACTTAGCTTCGTCGGTGATGGCGAAGATGCGGTCGAAAACGCCCTCTTCACTGAGCTTAATAAAGTGAACTCCACCATCACGACCCGCATTAATTACCTTTCCGTTATCGGGGTTTGCACACCGATGATCGGTCTGACCGGAACTGTGACAGGGATGATGAGCGCTTTCGCCACTCTCGGAACCAGCGGCGTGGGTGATCCATCCAAGCTCTCTGGAGCTATCGGTGAGGTTCTCATCGCTACCGCCTCCGGTCTCTTCATCGCTGTTCCTGCGTTCATGTTCTTCTACTTCCTCCGCAATCGCCTCCAGGTTTCCATGAGTGGTCTCCAGGAAGTCATTGGTGCTCTGTTCCGTAAGATGCCTTACAGCCATCTGAAAGATGCTCATGTCGGTGAAGAAGAGTTCTTTGCAGCTCTTCCAAACTGGGTGAACGGTGGTGAAGCAGCTGCGGCATAAGCCAGAACTGTTCCCAACATTCTATTTTCATTAACCCCTAAACTACACCACTATGGGCGGAGGAGGCGGCGGCGGAGACGGCGAACCGGAGTTTCAAATTGCTCCAATGATTGATGTGCTTTTGGTGCTGCTCATTTTCTTTATGAGCATCACCTCGGCACAGGTGCTGAGGATTGATAAAGACATCAAGCTACCCATCGCAACAGACGCGAAGAAGAAGGAGGGTAAGAACACCATGTTCGAAGCCGCCCTCAACGTCCGTTGGATTGCGGCTAAGCAAGAATCGAAAATCAAGCTCGATGACCGCGAGCTTGGTAACGAGGAGATCGTCGAACAACTCACTCAGCGCAAAAATAACAACCCCACCTATCGAGTCATTATTCGCGGAGATCGCGATGTGCCTGCGGTGGAGATTCAGAAAGTCATGGCTTTGATCGCCCAGTCTGGGATCGATGACATTTCCTTCTCAGCACTTAACAAGGATTAAACCCACATGAGCCACGGTAAAAAAGAGCATCGTAGCATTCAAGAAGAAGCGGCCGTCATGGGCTTTCAGATCGCACCCATGATTGACGTTGTTTTCGTCATCATGCTTTTCTTCATGGTCATGGCAGGTGCTGTGAAAGTGGAGCGCGAGCTGAAAACCCAGCTTCCGGGTATGGGCACCCCGGCACTCAGTGATGAGCAAACTCCGCCTGACGAAATCACCATCACGGTGGAAGAGTCAGGGATTGTAACACTCAATGAAGAGGAGTTCGACACGCCTGACAATAAATCACTCCCTAACTTCACTGCGACACTCATGCGCCTGAAGCAGGAAGCTGATTCTCGCACTGCCAAAGTGATGGTCACCATCCAAGCTGAAGAGCAAGCCCGCTATGAGCGCGTCATTGACGTCCTCAACGCCATGGCCAAAGCCCGCCTCAGTAACGTGACTTTCACCGTCGGCAGCGAAGAGTTCTGAGTCACCGTACTAAAGCATCACAATCAAATAGCCCCGAACGCAAGTTTGGGGTTTTTTGCTTTGGCGAATGAGCTCGCGTTCCCGTGGTGCAGATGTCCCGCTCACACGGACCAGAATGCGGAGTGGGTGATGAACGGTGATAGTAGGCTCCTTATGGCTTCCAAGCACCTGCTGCCCGCAGCACCGTTTCATGAACGTCGATGTCATGCTTGGCATCCCAGGCCAGCTTTTTTTCGCCACGCACGATTTTGGCCAAATCCAAGAACTCGCCCACATAGCGGTCTTTTGGCACTTCAAGAAAGAGGGATTGGGTGCCTTTTTTGAAGCCGCCGCTGGCCTTGTTGAGGGAGAGATTCACCCGGCCTGATTCCAGCGGCAGGATCTCTAACGTGCCTTCTGTTCCCGTGACGTTAAAGCGTCGGCGTGGTCCGCCAAAAGGGTCCGCGTGATTGCAGCGGATGACGGCGGTGGCCTTGGCGTATTCCAGCACGGCCATTTGATTGTCCTTCATGCCATCACTGCCTACCGGGGTGGAAAAGGCATGAACCGACTTGGGTCTGCCCATCACTGTCAGCACCGCATCAGTCACGTGACAGGCTAGTTCAAAAAAGCCACCGCCAGGCAATGGGGCCAATTGAGCACGAGTTTTAGGATCGGCCAACTTGCCCATGGCTGCGTCGATCTCGGTGATCTCGCCCAGCCATCCCTCTTGGACTGCTTTGAAGAGTAATTCAAAGGCTGGGTTATAGCGCAGCATGTAGCCCATCTGAACTGTGAGCCCGCGTTTCTCTGCCTCCAAACGCATGTCTTTGAAGGTGGTATGATCTAGGGAGCCGGGTTTATCTAGATGGATGTGTTTCCCCGCCTGAATGCAGCGCATGGCAGTGGCACAAGAGTCTTCTATGGCTGTCTCTACAGCCACCGCTTTCACATCAGGCATGGCCAGAAGCTTGGCTTCTGTCAGCCGATTTAGCCCTGCATACACTTCTGATTTTGCCTGCTCTGATGGCTCCACGATTCCGGCGATCTCCCAGATGTCACCCAGACCACGGATTGACTGCATCTTGCCCCCAGCATGAGCGTGCTGGGTGCCGATCTGGCCGATTTTTAACCGTTGGCTACTGGCTTGCAGGGAGGATGCGGCTAAAGCGGCTGTCGTAGCGATGAAGTGTCGGCGATTCATGGGAAAGGAGGCGGGTTGAGGTTGAAGCACACAAAGAACGCGGCAGTATCGTCACTACATGAGCCTGTCTCTCATTCTTTGCCGGCTAACCTGGAAAAAAGTCACGCTACTTTCTGTGCTCGGCTTTTGGCTCATTGTGCTGATCATCTGGAGCTGTGATGCCTGGGTGCGGCGTTCATCCATCTACTGCCATCATCAAATCGGGACTGCGCCAGCCATGCCCGTGGCTCTGGTGCTTGGCTGCTCTCCCAAGGTGGCTGGTAGTCCTAACATGTTTTTCACCCATCGAATGGAAGCTGCAGCCACTCTGTATAAAGCCGGCAAGGTAAAAGCCTTTATTGTCAGTGGAGATAATGCCACCCATCAATACGACGAACCTACGGCCATGAAGGCCGATCTCGTGGCTCGAGGCATCCCTGCTGACATCATCTATTGCGACTACGCCGGCTTCCGCACGCTTGATTCCGTTGTGCGTGCCGATACCATCTTTGGTCAAAAGCGTTTCTTGATAGTTTCCCAGCACTTTCATAACGAACGTGCCATCTTCCTTGCTCGTCAGCATGGGCTCGAACCCGAAGGATTTGATGCCAAAGACGTCTCTCGCCGATTCGCACCCGCCACTTATTACAGAGAATTCTTAGCACGTGTCCAGGCCGTGATCGATGTTGCAATCCTTCATACACAACCAAAATATGCAGGTCCCAAGGTCGGTATCACTCAGCTGAGGGAGTAGATTATGAGTTATCGAGACTAAGTTAGCTTGACGATATTGGATGCTATTCTAGGTATCGAATGTATGTCGAAAAAGTCTCTTTTAGAGTCGCCTGAAGTTTTCATTGGTCGGATTGAACCCGCACGCTTGTCTTTTTTTTATCAAATTGGACTTGGCGTAGTCGCTTTGACGCTTGTTTTACTGCCCATTCTTTATCTAGCACTCATCGCAGCTGTAGGATGGATTGTCTGGTGGCACTTGATGAATGACGCAGCCCTTTTCAGCCATTTGCGTGGGCGAGCAGTCATTATTGGAGTGGTGCTTTATTTGGGTCCGGCAGTGGCGGGTTTGATCTTTATTCTCTTTCTGATCAAGCCCCTGTTTTCTAGACCAGCTAAGTCGGCTCCGCCATACACGGTACCGGAAACCAATGAGCCTGGACTCTTTGCCTTGGTGAGAAACATTTGCCAAGCGATTGGTGCGCCAATGCCAAAGGAAATTCGGTTGGACATGCAGGTCAATGCTGCAGCCGGATTTCGCCGTGGCTGGTTGAGTTTTTTCGGAAATGATCTTGTGCTGGTCATCGGCTTACCTTTGGCCGCAGGCATGAGTATGCGTCAGTTGGCTGGCGTCCTGGCTCATGAATTCGGCCATTTTGCGCAAGGAGCTGGAATGCGTTTTTCCTTCATCATTCGCAGTGTCAATGGGTGGTTTGCACGGGTGGTTTATGAGCGCGATCATTGGGATGATAAGCTTCAGGAATGGGCTGCTGATGAAAACATGTGGGTGAAGCTTGTTTTCTTAATGGCCAAAGGCGGTGTTTGGGTCGGGCGTCGCGTGCTTTGGTGTCTCATGCAGGTGGGTCATGCCATCAGTTGCTTCATGTCACGGCAGATGGAGTTTGATGCTGATAGCTATGAGGTTAAAGTGGCGGGAAGCGTCGAGTTTGAACGTACTGCGGAGCGCCTGCAGCTGCTCAGTGTGGCTCATGGAGCAGCCATGAATGATGCCTATCAAACGTTTCAGGCGAAGGAATTGCCAGATGATTTGCCTGCCTTAGTCGTCTGGCGGGAAAGTAGGCTTTCGGGTAAGGTCCGTCAGCAGGTGACCGAGCATTTAAAGGAGTCAAAGACCTCCTGGAGTCAGACCCATCCTGCCGATTCTGATCGCATTCAGGCTGCTTTGGCCCTGAATACCGAAGGCGTGTATCATCTCGAGAATCCCGCTTCAGAGCTATTTACGGATTTCACTTCGCTGAGCCGCTCTGTTACCAGACACTTTTTTGAGCATCAACTTGCTGTCTCCCTGGATAAAGTTCAGTTCCGAACCACTGACAAAATGGTTGAGGATCGGCAGTCTGCTGATGCATCAGACCAGTACATTGATGCTTTTTATGGCAAACGATTCCACTTTATGCGCCTGAGCCCACTGGTCTTGATCGGTGAGATTAATCATTCAGAGGCACTCGAACAAGCTGAAAAAAATAGCAGTTATTACGATGTTCTTTTGGCTCAGTATGCTGAATTAGAAGATCAGCTGTTGAATCAGACCGTTGGTTTGGACCTTATTTTGGCCAAATATAGCCTATCTGCCCCGAAGGAATTTCATCTGCGTGATAGCACAGAGCTTTCTGCCAATGCAGCTCTTATACAGACACAGACAACGCTCGCCGAACTTAAGTCCAAGATGGCACCTTATGAACAAGCGATGAATCAGCGGCTCAGTTTTTGTCTGCGCTGGATTTCAAATAGGGGAAACGATCCCAGACACATTGAGCTCCACCGACTTTTTGCAGCTCAGCAGCGTCTCTCTGCCATGATCACTGATTTGGTTGACGTCTCACGCGCTATTCGTTCACTAGATTTTCTATTGCAAAACTCGGCCAATCATCAGGATCGATACACACTAGAGCGGCAGGGGCGCCGAATCTCTGAGCGCATTGAAGCAGCCTCACGGCGATGCATCGAAGTACTTGGAAATGTGGGACATCCTTATTTAGAGAATCATCCCCCCATTGCTGCTGTCCTCAGGCTGCCTGTGCGCAGTGATCACGAGTTCACACATGCTTTTCATCTTTCTCAAATCTGTACTGAGGCACTGATTCCTCTCCTCGTCCGAGTGATGGGTGATCTTTGTGGATTAGCTTTAAGTGTTGAGAAAGATATTCCCTCAAATGCTACTCTTTCTCTAAGTTCACCTTTGGTGCCCTCACCCGGCACCTCATTTAGTGGCACAGATATTCCTCCGCCATCGGGGCTTTAGTTCTTGTCAGCAATACCGTTACGTTAAGCGCCCGGTGATGTAAGATTCGGTGAGTTTGTTTTTCGGGTTGCCGAAGATCTCCATGGTGTCGGCGCACTCGATGACTTTGCCTTTGTAAATAAAGGCAGTTTTGTCGGCGATACGTTTGGCCTGTTCCATGTTATGGGTAACGATGACAAAGGTGAACTGACCGCGAAGTTGAGCGATGAGGTCCTCAATACGGGCAGTAGCAATAGGGTCCAGGGCCGCACAGGGCTCGTCCATGAGAAGGATTCGTGGTTTTAAGGCCACGGCGCGGGCGATGCAAAGCCGCTGTTGCTGACCTCCAGAGAGGCTGGTGGCGTTGGTGTGCAGGCGGTCTTTGACCTCGTCCCAAAGTGCAGCGATGCGTAGGCTGCGCTCGGCGGCTTCTTCCAGTTCCCATTTGTCCTTTATGCCCGCGACCCGTAGGCCATAGACGGCGTTTTCAAAGATGCTGCGGGGGAAAGGATTGTATTTCTGAAAGACCATGCCGACGTTCCGACGCAGGCTGATGACATCGACCTCAGGGGAATAGAGATTCACACCGTCGATTTTGATACTGCCGCTGACGACACGGGCGATTTCGACGAGGTCGTTGATGCGGTTGATAGAGCGCAGAAGCGTGCTCTTACCGCAGCCAGAGGGACCGATTAGCGCGGTGATATCTTCACGGTGCAGGTCGAGATCCACATCAAAGAGTACCTGATGATCCCCGTAAGCATAGTTAAACTTCTCCACCTGGATGAAGTGGGCGTCATGGTTGGCTGTCGGGTTGTCTGACATGATTTGGAAACCGCTGACGGGTTCTGAAAAAGCAAGCGGTGTGTTAGCTGAAGGTGCCGCGCAGGTAAGACTCGGTGAGTTTCTGTTTGGGGGTGGAAAAGAGTTCTTCGGTGTCACCAAACTCAATGAGCTTCCCTAAATGCAGGAAGGCCGTGTAATCGGAGACGCGCACAGCCTGCTGCATGTTATGGGTGACGAAAATAACTGTATAATCATGGGCGAGCTGCTGCATGAGCTCTTCAATTTGGAGTGTGGCGATTGGGTCTAGCGCTGAGCAAGGTTCATCCATCAGCAAAACATCTGGATTGGTGGCGATGGCGCGGGCGATGCAAAGGCGCTGCTGTTCACCTCCAGAAAGACGGAGGGCATTTTGATTTAATCGATCTTTAAGTTCGTGCCAAAGCACGGCAGAACGCAGGGCGCGTTCGACGGCATCATCCAGGATATCCTTGGCAGTTATGCCATGGATTTTCAGACCATAAGCGACATTGTCGTAGATACTTTTGGGGAAGGGATTGGATTTTTGAAACACCATGCCCACTTGTTTGCGGAGCTGGGTCAGATCTACGTCAGCATCGTGGATGTTTTTGCCTTTCACGAAAACCTGGCCCTGGCTGACTCTGGCGCCGGTTAAGCGCTCATTCATGCGATTGACGCAGCGCAGCAGGGTGCTCTTTCCGCAGCCAGAGGGTCCAATCAGAGCGGTGACTCTGTTTCGCTCGGCGGATAGATGGATGTTATGCAGCGCCAGATGAGTGCCATAGCAAAAATCCACGCCACGAAGTTCGACAATGGGAGGAAGCTGTTTGGGACTGGTGGCAGATACTAGCATGAAAGAGCAAAAGGGTTGTTATGACTTACCATTTGTACTTTGCCCGCAGACGGCGGCGCATCCAGATCGATGTGGCGGCTAAGGATGCGACGAGAATGAGAAAGACAAACACAGAGCCATATTGTGCGCGCTCAGAATACTCATTTTGTGGGATGCGTGCGGCTAGGGTGTAGATGTGGTAAGGCAGTGCTTGAACAGATTCGGTGAAGATGGCCAAGAAGCGCTGGATGCTCTGTTCCCAATGCGCAAACCAACTGGCGTCCGCAGGTAGTGCCACCAGATCTTTTTGCCAGGGAAGTTTGTCTTTAAAAGCCAAGGCTGCGGTGAACATGATGGGAGCAGTTTCGCCTGCTGCACGGGCGATGCCGAGAATACTGGAGGTCAAAATGCCTGGAGTGGCAAAGGGCAGTACGGCACGCCAAATCGTCTGCCAGCGTGTGGCACCAAGGGCCATGCTGGTCTCTCGAAATTCCAGGGGGACGGCCTGCAGGCATTGTTCACTGGCGGTGATGATGACGGGCAAAATGACAAAGGCCAGGGTGAACCCACCTGAGAGCACACAAGTATCCCAGCCCTGAAAGCTTAGCGTGGTAAAACCTAGCGGGATGGTGAAGATAGCGCGATCCAGAGGCGTGTTGGTAAATACTGGAGCTGTTAAGACGAAGGCTCCAAGGCCAAAGAGACCGAACACGACTGATGGCACTCCAGCGAGATTCAGAATGGCTAATCGCACCATCTCGATGAATTTACCATGGCTGGCGTACTCGCTAAGATAGATAGCGCTGGCCACACCTAAAAGCAGGGCGACCCCGACACTCACGATGACCAGCATGGCCGTTCCCACAATTGGACCTAGGATGCCGCCCCCAGAGTAGGAGATGGTTTTTTCCTCACGCAGATTGGCACCCAGTTGCATTTTGATGGCATCGGCACCATTCACATCAGTCTCGATGATATGGCCCTGATGGTCCTGAATGACATGCAGGGTGGAGGGAAGTTCAGTTAAAAAGGCTACATTCACGAAAGGCCACTCGCGGCTAAGCGCGACAGGTGCGCCTTTAGCCGCGATATGCAGGATGATGGCCGCTGTCACCGAAACGATGATAAGAGTGCCAATACGTAAGATCCAGCGTACGAATGATTCCCGGATTTGATTGCGTGACTGGTGACCAACAAAGGGATTTGCAGGATCAAGTTTGGGATGGATGGGCGTTGGGATCATGCTTTGAATTGTTCAAAACGACGGACAAAGAACCGCGCGCACCAGTTAATGATGAGAGAAATGCAGAAGAGCACAATGCCGACCATGAACAGAGCCTGCCAGTGGGCGCTGCCACGGGAGACTTCGCCAAGTTCCTGCGCAATGATTCCAGTCAGCGTGTGCGCTGGCTGGAAGATAACCCCAGCTCCAGAGCTGAAGTCTGGAATAGCAATGCGATTCCCCGCAACTAGGAGCACGACCATCGTTTCACCAATGACCCGCCCAATGCCAAGTAGAATAGCCGCTGCCATGCCTGAAAAAGCCGAGGGCACAATGACACGAAAGACCGTCTGTAGTTTTGTGGCACCGAGTGCGTCTGAAGCGTCCACATAGGCCTCGGGCACATTGTTGAGCGCATCTTCTGACAGACTGAACATGGTGGGGATGGCCATCAGAGCCAGCAGACATCCTGCATTGAACATGTTGAGTCGTTCCTGAATAGGAAACCCTGGCACCCATTGCAACCAGGGCACCTCACTGACATCCTTGATCAAATCTCCGAGAACAGAAATGCCTATAAAGCCAAGAACAACGGATGGGATGGCTTGAATGAACTCAATGACTGGCTTGATGAATTCCTTTTCACGCTCTGAAGCGAACTGGTTGGAATAAATGGCCGCCATGAGGCTGATCGGTGTGGCGATTAAAATGGCGATCAGCGATATGATAAGCGAGCCCGTAAGGAGTGGGACAAATCCAAAAGAATCCTGCCATGAGCTATTGGTGATCCAGTTAGAGCCGAAGAAAAAAGCTCCGATGACCGTGGAAAAGGAGACAGGCTTCTCAGGGCTCCATGTCTTAAGTTCCTCTGCGGCAACTTGCATTTC
The DNA here is from genome assembly GCA_027486585.1 of Verrucomicrobiaceae bacterium. Taxonomy (GTDB): domain Bacteria; phylum Verrucomicrobiota; class Verrucomicrobiia; order Verrucomicrobiales; family Verrucomicrobiaceae; genus Prosthecobacter. The sequence continues at coordinate 75,689 of JAIXOU010000079.1, forward strand.
CTGAATATGCAAAGGTAGTTGACGATGAACTTCCTCAAGCAATGCGACTGCATTGGGAGGGCTTCCATTGGTTGGAAGATTGCCAGCGGCTTTTTGAATGGCGGTGATGTATTGGCGGACATTGTTACCAAGCTCTTCGGCTCTGGAGATGACTAGCTTGATTCGTTGCTTGAAGTCCACTGGCACGGCTTGAGTCGCCGCCGCTTCTTTGAGGAGATCGGCTTTTTCCGCTGGATCTTGGGATTTTTCTGCGGCTTCGAGGAGTTTTAGGCGGCCGCTTTTCAATGTGTAAAATTCGCTGGCGGCTGTTTTGGTTTCCAAGACATGCTCTTTGATCTCACTGAGAATTTCTTGAAGAGGTTCAGGCGCTTCTTCAAAGATCTCGGTGGCTTCGATCAGCGTTGCAAAGCTGGTCTTTGCCTCTTTATCACGGGCGGAATAATGATCGTTGAGTTGCTGCAGAAAGGCTGGGCTGTTTTTGGCTTCAGGGCTTAGTTGACCTAGTTCGGCCCGGACTTTGTTCGCTTCTTCGAGTGAAAAGAGGTTCTTCAGCTTGAGGCTCGCCGCGGACTTTGCAGCGGCCTCAGCGAGCTGACTGCGCAGCGGTGCCAAGATAGTGTCACTGGCTGGGGGAGTCTGTTCTAGAGCTTTCGATAGAGCTTCCCTCTGGAGCGCGCTTTCTTCTTCGACTTGTCGCTTCATCAGCAAGTAAGCATCACGGCGATTGCGGGCGTTTTGGCTGATCGTATCGATAGAGGCCCCGAGTGCGCGTCGCAGCCTGCTTGTGAGCTGTTGATGTTGAGCCAATGGACGATCGACGATGTCACAAAATTCCAGGCCTGCCTGGCGATAGGTCTCTAGCTCATATTTATACGTTTTAAGGAATCCAGCGCCCTCTCTCAGTAGCATGAGCATGATGAGAACCAGCACAATTATGGTCACACTCGCGTTTGAGGCGAAAAAGAAACGAATGTACTTTTGACTGTCGAAGCCAAGCGCGTTGAGCTTCTTTTTCTTCAGAAGCATGCTGCCAAGGGATTGGCGTTCTAATGGCGCTAGTCGTTCCTCCATTCAGTTGGTCGGTCGGTGTGGTAGGTTAGGGTCAATCAAAATTCGGCAGCGGAAATGCCTCCTTTTCGCCTGAAGCAGCAGTCTGTCAAACGCCGGATTACTTTGCCAGAGTGAGTGGTATGAAGCCGACTTTGTTAACGATGGCTTCACCAGCCCCACTCAGGCAAAAGTCGATGAACTCTTTGGTTGTTCCTGTTGGCTCTCCACAGGTGTAAAAGTAAGTTGGACGGGCGTAGGGGTACTGCTTCATTTTGGGCACCGTGGGTTCTGCCCCGCCAACAGTGATTATCTTGATGCCTTTTGACTGGGCGTAAGCCAGCCCGACATAGCCAATGCCATTCATATTGGAGCCGACCTCAGAGGCGATCTGTTCATTACCGGCCATTTTCTGGCTTTGTGCGCCATATTCACGACCTTTCATGGCCATCGAGATAAAGTCTCTGTACGTTCCAGAAGATGTATTACGAGTGTAGATGGATATGGGGCCTGGCGTTCCTCCGACCTCGCTCCAGTCCTTGATATCTCCGGCAAAGATCTGAAGAATTTGCTTTTTGCTCAGATCATTGATCGGATTGTTCTTGTTTACCACGATGCAGATCATGTCCCAAGCAAGCTCATACTCGTGGAGGAGTGCCCCTTTGCTGCGAATCAAGGCACGCTCGTCTGCTTTGACCTTTCGACTCGACATGCCGATTTCAGCTGTTCCTGAGGCTAGGTTGGTAAAGGTGGTGGAGGAGCCTTCTGCGGCGATGTCAAAGCTGACTTTATGGCCCTGCTTTTTGAAGGCTTCAGCGAGTTGAGGAACCAGTTTCGCCCCAAGGGTATCGGATCCACGGATACGAAGGGTCATTTGCGCCTTTAGCCCTGTAGCCATCGACATCATCATGATGAAGAATAGCAGTACAGATTTCATGCGGGTTAAAGTTTGGGTGGGCAAGCCTACGGTGGCATCTTTTATTGCCGCCAAAATGGCTTCCCGGCAAAAACTCCATCATGGCGAAACTGTCACATTGCCTGATCAAATCTCAAAGAAGACACAGATTTCTCGCTTTATTAAGGGATGTATTTAAACAATCATGTCACTTTGGGGGACTCAGCTGAGTTGGCTCCTTTTTGGAGGAGGTCATCAAGTGGCCTTCTTGATCACTTCGGACAATTGAACAAACCGACATGACAAGCCTACAAAAGACGGTGATTTCATTCTCGTCATCTGGCGTGGGATGATTTAAAGAAGTTGTGCCCACGCCTTGATATGAAAGCTATTACCATCTCTCTCGCCCTTCTGTCCATCAGTTGCACCATCGCGCTGGCCTGGATTTTAGGCACGCCGGCACCGACTGATCCACGGGTGGCGCGGTTGGAGACGGATCTGAAAGAAGCTCGTCAGACCATCAGCCAGTTGCGACGTGAACTGGCGGAAAAACCGGTCCCAGCACCCGCGCGGACGATGACCTCAGCTCCCAGCATTGATGCTCCGAGTGCTGGTGGATCACCTGTCAATGGCAGTCCAACAGCGACACCCGTCGTTGGACAAGCTGGAGCTCTGCGCGAGATGCTGAAAAACCCAGCCATGCGCGCCATGATGGAGCAGCAGCAAGCCATGCAGGTGGAGGCCAGTTACGCACGGCTTATGGATCAGCTGCAGCTCACCGATGAAGAAAAAGCGCATTTCAAAAAGCTTCTCGTCGATAAGCAGAAGGTGGAGACGGATCTCGGCATGAAAATGCTGGATCCCAACCTCAGCCCTGAGCAAAGGAAACAGATCGTCGCTCAGGCGGAGAAGAACAAGAAGACTTACGATGATGCCATCAAGACCTTCCTGAACAATGAGGGCGACTGGAATAACTTCCAAGCCTATGAGGACACCAAGCCTGAACGCACTTCCTTCGATGCCATGGGCCGCACCTTGTTTGCTTCATCCAGCGAGCCTCTGACGCAGCAGCAGGAGCAGATCCTGATGAATACCATGACTCAGGTCCGCAAATCGCCGACTCCAGAGCAGGCGGCGCTTTCAAAGTCTTTGCAGGATCCATCTCAGATCAATGATGCTAACATTTCCCGCCTGCTGGAGATGATGAGACTGAACAATCAGCGCATTTTGGAGCAGTCTGCCACCACCATGACACCCGGGCAGCTGAGGACTCTGGAGCAATACCTCGCACAGAACCTCAAGAATACTGAAACCGGCCTGAAGATGGGTAGCATCATCACAGGCAACCAAAAGTAATCTGGATTATAAGCCGAGCATGGCCTCGATCAGTGCATCTCTCAGTGCGCTGGCAGCCTGACCGTCAGCGTAGTGATTGATCATGAAAGTGAAGGAGTATTCTTTCCCTGAATTGGTCGTGATCATGCCAGTCGTGGATCGGATGCTGGACATGGCGCCGCCTTTCCAACGCAGAGTGTCTTTGCTTAGCAGGGAGTCTTTATAAATCGCTCCAAATGGCCCGCGAGCCGCCAAGTGTTGCAGCCGAGTCAGGTCATGGGGTGTAATAAAATCAGCCCTCGCTAAGCCACAGCCATCTTCCATCCGCAGGCCGGTGAAGGTTAATCCGCGAGTTTTCCAGTGCTCGCGAATGACCGCATCAGGTGCTTTCCGTCCTTGTAGGCCGAGCAGTCGGAACAGGCACTCGGTTTCATGATTGTCCGAAGTGGCGTGAATGCTGGTGATGATCTCTTTCAATGTTGGCGACTGGTGCGTGACCAGCACTTCCGTTGGCTCAGCAGGTGGCGTTTCAATGGCGCTCCAGGCTGCTGTTGCGCCCCTGACGGTGATGCCTGCTGTGATGAGGATTTTTTTCAAATGATGCGCCGCAAAGTATTCGGGGTCGGGCACCGCGCCAAGAAGCTGAAAGTGACTCTCGCCCAAAGGCACACTACCACGCAGGTGGACTACGCCTGCATGCTCGCCACCGTGAATGACGACTCTATCTCCAGAGTCGGCGGCACCTGTCAGCGTTTCATTGATCGCCGTCACGCCAGGCACTTCAGGGTCTGTGCCCAGAAATTCAGCCGGCTGGCCTACTGTGGCTGAGGCACGAAAAACGGCGGTGTAGCGGTTATGCTCCAGATTCAGGCCGGATACGGCGCTGCCATAACCATTGCCGATGTCTCCCCAGTTCCAAAAATCATCAAAGATCGATCCTTTGAAAAGCCTGCCATCTCCAATGATGCGGCCTTGGATAGTCGTCACTCCGCGCTTTTTCAGATCCTCAGCCATGACGTGAAGATCCGCCAAGCTCAGCATGGGGTCACCGCCCCCCACTAGGATAAGGTCTCCTTCAATGACGCCGTTTTTGGGCGGTGTTGTGGCATTGAGGTGGGTTTCAATTTGAAAATCAGGTCCCCAGATTTCCAGTGCAGTCGCTGTGGTGACAGTTTTTAAACTAGAGGCTGGGATAAAGGCAGTCTGCGCCTGATGATCTTCGATGACCGCGCCCTCGGAATCCATGAGACAAAAGCCAATGGCCGCTCCTTTCAGTCCAGGCTTAGCCGCTGCCTCATGCAGGATTTTATGGATCGGTGATTCCTGTGGCACCACGGGAATGATTGGTGCTGGCGGCACCACGGGTTTTTCAACGACTGGTATCGGCTCCGGCGCTCGAGTGGCCTGCTGCCAAAGTACAAAGGCTAGGGCTGCCGCTAAAATCAGAATGAGGGCGTTTTTCGCCATACGCTAGCCTCCTGCCGTGATTTGTACGATCTCGATCACATCACCATCGTTGATCGTGGCGCTGGTGATTTCCTTTGGCAAAAGAGCCAGTTGATTTTGCTCCACGACGACTGGCTTGCCAGCCAGGCCCACGGCCTCCAGTAGGCGGGTCATCGTCAGGGGGGCAGGAAAGTCGCGTTTAGTTCCGTTCAGGGTGATGGTCATGGTGATGAGAAGAAAGCGGGTGATGACTGGGTGGCAAGCGCGGTGCTCAAAGCCACCAGCGCATTTGCAGCCAGCGGGTGAATTTTCTCAGCAGCACGCGGCCAGCAGCGCGGCGGTCGAGTTCGATCTTGGCCCGTCCGGTTAAGCCGGGACGCATGAGCGGCTGCAGGTCACTCGGTAGGTTGATGCTGGGTAGAGTGATGCTGAAAACGCCACCTTCTTTGCTGCTGTGCAGGGCAGGGCTGATTTGCTCTCTGCTTTCCAGCATGGCTTTCAGCGGATGAGCACTTTGCGTGTAAAGCAAGTAACGCACCTCTCTCGGCGCGGACTCGGTGAGCGCTTCCTCGATGTCGCTGATGTCGGCTTCGGCAATTTCAAGTCGCAGATCCCAGGTGTCGACCGTGGCCACTTCGGCAAACATTTCGCCCGACTGTAAAAAGGTGCCGCTGCGCAGATGCACGTCTTTCGTCATGACCACACCGTCGATCGGCGCACGCAGGGCCGACAGATCCATCTCTAGACGCAGCCTTTTTTCCGTTTCAGCCGTGGCCTGGGCTTCGAGCATGGCGATCCGAGCCAGAGCTTCTTTTCCCTGACCACGCTGGCGCTCGGCTTCGGCTTCCAGTCGTTTGCGTGATTGCACGCTGCTTTCCCAATCACTCTGAAGTCTGCGTGTATCGAGCTGGGCGATGACCTGATCTTTTTTGACACGATCACCTTCTCGCACCAGCACCTCATCCACTCGTCCCGCTGACTCGGTGGTGATCATCGCTCTTTTCCGTGGTAGCAGGGTGCAGTCACCCTCGATTTTGACTTGTAGGGGCCAAAGAAAAGCGATGAGGAGAAGAGCTGCGGAAACAATCAGCCAGGTCATCCAGCGCCGACGTTGTGTGGTCGTGGCGGATTCACGCCAGTGTCCTAATTTGGCCAAGAGAGGTGCTAGCGGTAGTGACTGATGTACAAGCGCTGCTTTGATCGATCGCCCCGTTAGATCGGCCAACCACTGTGCCAGGGCCAGCGATGGTGGTCTTGGATCACCTGCCACTCCAGTTGGGCCAAAGCTGGCCGCATCTGCACTTTCACAGAGTAAAACACCAAGCACGCGACCCTCAGCGCCATCACGTAAAGGCACCAGTGCCACCGACTGCATGGGCGTGTCTGCAAAATAATCGCGATGAGTCCCTGCGGTGATGATTTGCAGCTGATCGTCAGCAACGGTTTTAGCCAGCTGGATCATGCGCACGACTGGTTCGGAGCGCGTCTCGACTTGCGGTTGGCCGGAGATGCCGATGACGCGCCAGCGATCTCCTTGTCGAATGAGAATGCTGACACGATTGATGCCTAAAAGCTCCCGAGCATGAGCTGTGGCCAGTCTGGCGGCCTGCTCAGGATCCAATTGCCCTGTCATGTCCTGCGCCATTTGCAGGAGCTGCTGCTGGCGCTGACTTTGCGCCCCCAGTTCACGCATTTGACGTGCCCTAAGCCGTGGCCCCAGTTCTGTCATGAGTGCCTGGAGCATCAGGGCTAACTCCGCTAGTTTTTTGGGATCGCTATGCTGCGGAAACCAAAGTTGCACGGCGCCGAGCTGATCATCACCACTGCGCAGCGGCACTGCCACAATGCCGTGTGGGCCAAGATTGACTAAGACTCCGGGCGTGACGGCTTCCTGACCCGTGGGCGCAGGCATCAATACCAGAGGCTGAGAAGAAAGAATGACCTCACTTGCGGCACGCAGCACTTGCTGGCGCTGGGCACTTTCAGCATTGCCAGCCGCCTCTTCTATTCTGTCAGCCGCACCGAGTTTTAGAGATAAATCTCGTCCTTCGCGTCTCGCCACCAGCCAAATCGCGCCGCCTAGAGACTCTGTGGCACTGCATAAAAGTGTGAGCACTCCTTTCAGTACATCCTGATCCGATGCTGGTGAGCCAGCCACACGCGCCAGTTCTGCAGAGAGCTTTTGCAGTGACTGAAGACGATCTGTCGGTGCTGTCGCCATGATTACTTGCTCTTCACCTCCCGGGCGCTTTGCAGCTGGTTTTTGCCACGGTCGATGCGGATGCCATATCTCTCTAGTAAAGTGCCTGTGACGAGCTGGAGCTGTGTAGCAGCCTTGTTGTAGTCCGCATGAGCTGCAATCTGCCTCGTGCGTGCATCCGCCAGTGAAGTGCGCGCTTTGAGCACATCAAAGCTGCGCGCTAAACCTTCTTCCAGGCGCTTTTGTTCCGTCTCTAAAAGCCGCTCAGCCAAGCGCGCTGATTCACGGGTGGACTCCATCCGTGCACGAGCTGATCTGACTCGGGCGATCACGCTGTCGAGTTCCACTGAGATGCTGAGTTCACTGCGAGCGATGTTTAAAATAGCCTGCTGCTGGCGGTGGTCAGCCACGTTGCTATTGGCCTTCGCTGTGCGGTTCCCCAGCGGGATGGTGAACTGAAAACCTACCTGGGTGTCGTAGCCTTGACGCTGAAACGCACTTCCAAAGGCATCGCCACGTCCACCTGCCAATCCGTTCGCGGTAAGCGTGGCCTGGAGGTCCAGCCGTGGCAGCAGTTGATTGCGTGCATACTTCACAATGATGGCTTGCTTCTCCGCGTCTTCAATGGCGGCACGATGATCAGGCCTGCGCTGCAAAGCATTCCGTAAATGCTGAATGCGATCCGTCGGCGGTGCGATGAATGGCAGAGAGTCTTTCGGCAGGAAAACCATGCCGCCGCCTTCCTCCAGAGATCCGAGGATTTGAGTCTTCAGAGTCATCTGTTTTTCTACCACAAGACTGAGAGCTGAGATCACCTCTTCACGCGCCACTGCCACCGCGACCTCTGCCTCCTGAACATCAGCCGCTGATAGCACACCGACTCCCAGTCGCTTCTGGTTTTCTATCACCAAGGTCTGTGCAAAGGCCACGACCTCCCTCTTCACCTCGATGTTTTCCAGGGCAAAAATCAGATCAAAGTATTCGACGATCACTTGGCTCAGCGAACGCTGAAATTGCAGCTCCCATTTGGCATCCGCAATGGCCGAATTCCGACGACTTACCCTTACCTCAGCCAGACTTACCGCTGGTCCAAAATCACGCAGAAGAGGCTGAGTTACGCTGGCTCCTACAGCCGCTGCATATTCAGGATAAAAAATAGCCGGTGGCCTCTGACGATTCAGGTCATTGCGGAATTCTCCTGCGCTGGCAAAAATTTTGTATTCCAAACCTGTCGGTAGTTTGCCTGTGATACCTGCTTGGCTGAGCAGACTCTGCTGCTGAAACAGGCGCGGATCCTGAAGCGCGACGATGGTCCCGCCAGTTTGAACATACTCCAGAGCATTCTGAGGCAAGTTTGATTCCCGCCAGGTTGAGGTCAGAAAAAACGCAGGCTCAAATTTTCCCAGGGCACTGTTCGTCTGCTGCTCAGCAATGGCCCAGTTCAGCCACTCGATCCGCACATCGAGACTCTTCTCCATGACCTTTTGCACGGCTTGATCCAGCGTCAGGTAAGTCGGTTGCAGGCCCAGAGTCTCCTGAAACGACTGCGCGCGCGTCCTCGTGCAGAGGCCAGCGCAGAGAATCAAAAGAAGAACAACACGAAACACGTCCGCATCATGCGGGAAGGTAGCGCTAATGCAAGCACGTCGGCAGGGACATAGCCATCCTGGCAAGCGGCGGCTTATTTTTTCTTCCACTCTTCGCCTTCATCATCATCGTCGTTGCCCTTATAGCCATCATTGTAACCTTCATCTTCCTCGTCTTCGTCCTGATCGAGGTCGATTCCTGCTAAGGCATCCAGATCCAGATCCAGTTCATCAGGGTCGATTTCATCGACATCTTCATCGTCGTCCTCAATCGCAGCAGCGGCAGCAGCGTCCTTGTCTTCTTGGCCACGTTTTTCGATCTCGGCCAGCGTATCCGTCATGTCGTCTACACTGTCCCAGACGTGCTGAGCCACAAACAAGGGCGCGCCTTGCTGTACCGCCATGGCGATGCTGTCACTCGGACGCGTATCCAGTTCGATTAGTTTCCGTGAATGCAGCTCATTTTCAGCTGAAAGGATCATGCGTGCATGAAACACACTGCCATGCACCTCATTGATGATGACGCGGTCCACCTTTGCCCCAAAGGCCAGCAAAACCGTGGCCAATAGGTCGTGGGTCATCGGGCGTTCCTTGGAGATACCCCGCATGAACATCGAGATCGCAGAGCCGACCGACTCATCCACATAGATGACAAAGGTCTTTTCCTCATTACCCAAAAAAACAGCAAAACTCCCGTCTAAGGGGAGGACGGCACGCACTTGGGCTTCAACGACATCGCGATTCATTCCCTTAACTAAAGCGCGACCCATGTCTCTGGCAACATGACGCTAGTAAAGTTTACGTCTATTTTGTGGCACGGATAAAAAGTGTCCCCGACAGGAATCGAACCTGTATCCAGCATTTAGGAAACGCTTGTTCTATCCGTTGAACTACGGGGACGTGATAGAATTTTATTAATGCACTGAAATGGTCGTGATGGCAAGTGTGGCCACGAATTCACTTCTTCGCTTTCTTTTTCGCCGGACCTTTGGCTTGTTTTGGGCCTTCGAAAACGGGTGGAATGGTGCCTTTTTCCCAATCAGTGATGGCTGCGCTGAGTTCGGCGATGATTTCCGGCTTCTCGGTGGCGAGGTTTTTGGTTTCACCGATGTCAGAGGCTAGATCGTAAAGTTCGGGCTGGCCACCGGGGAGATGAACGAGTTTCCAGTTCCCTTGACGCATGGCATGATTGCCTTGCGGTCCTAGACTGCGCCAAAAGAGGCGCTCATGCGGGGCACCTGGCTTTTCACCTGTGAGATAGGGAATCAGGTTCACGCCATCAAGGCGACGATCATCCGGCAACGCACCTCCAGCGAGAGCGACAGCAGTGGGCAAAATATCAAGAGCGATCACAGACTGGTCATAGGTGCCGGGTTTCAGCTTAGCTGGCCAATTGATCAGGAATGGCACACGCATTCCGCCTTCATAGACCATGCCTTTGGCACCTCGCAGCGGGGTATTGTCGGTGAAGTTGCTCTTGCCTTTGCCACTGAGATTTGGGCCGCCATTATCACTGATAAAGAAGATGAGGGTGTTTTCGGTCTGCTTGGTCTCGGCGAGCTTTTCGGTCACTTGGCCCACAGCTGCGTCCAGCGCGCAGATCATGGCAGCATAGGTGCGGCGGTCTGGATCGGTGATATGTGCCAGTTTCTTCAGCCAGCTTTCGGGTGCTTGTAAAGGTGTGTGTGGTGCATTGAAGGCTAGGTAAAGCAGCCAGGGGGCTTTTTCAGCTCCAGAGTGGCGCTGAATGAAGGCACTAGCCTCGTCTCCGAATTGCTCGGTGAGGTATTTAGTCTGAGGCTCGTCCACGCCATTTCGATTCAGTGGAATGGTGTACTCAGCTCCAGCTTTGTCTCCGGGGAAGTAAATGTGCCCACCACCGAGCGCGCCGAAGTACTCCTGAAAGCCGCGCTTCATGGGATGAAACTGCGGATGCGCACCCAGGTGCCATTTGCCAACGGCTCCTGTGGCGTAGCCTGCTTTTTGCATCAGCTCAGGAAGAGTCACTTGGTCCATGGGCAGTCCTTGCTTGGTGTCCTCTGGCAGCCAAGCGGGATTATTCTCATGACCGAAGCGGTGCTGGTAACGCCCTGTCATCAAGCCAGCGCGTGTCGGACTGCAAAAGGGATGCGAGACATAACCATTGGTGCAACGAACGCCTGAGGCAGCCAGTTTATCCAGATTGGGCGTGGGGATTTCTTTGCTGCCTTGAAAACCGACATCATGGTAGCCAAGGTCGTCGGCCACGATGATGAGCACATTAGGCTGATCCGAAGCCCTGAGGAAAAGCGCAGATAATACAAAAAGAGTCGTGGTGAGGCGGAGCATGCCTGCCGTAAACGCATAAGGGGCGCTGAGTTTTCAAAGTGCGCTTTTAAAAAGTCTTCTTGCGGCTTTCGAAATCGGCAAATCCTGCACCTGGTTATCCCTCGGAGTCCTTTTAGCTTCAGGGATCAAAGGTCAGCTGCATAGGCCTGCAGCTGCCGATACTCAGCCAAGATGCTTTTCACCGCAGCGACGGTGGCTCTCACTTGCTGGTCCATCGGGGCGAGAGCAGGCGTTTCAAAGACGATTTCTAAAGGTTTGGGACTCTGTTCTGGCGGCGCACTCAGGATGCCGAGGTAGCCTTCTTTGATGATACCGCGCGCAGCTGGGAAGCTATCAATGATGGGCGATTCATTGCGTGGCAAATGCGCTGAGGCGGCTTTCAGGGCGGGCTCCAGCAGATGCTCACTTAGCAATGCACCACTGACAAACCCGTAACAGCCATCGGATTCATCATCCGAGTGCAGAGCGATGATGCCAGCATAGCTTTCTCGACGCAGTTCTGTTTCTAAAAAAAGAATCTCGGGCTCGGTGGAACCCACCCAAAATTCACGATTCAGATCTAGACCACTGTGGTTATGACGTGTGCTGAGATGACGACCGGTCGGATTACATATGGGATAGAAGTGCAGTTCATAGTCCCGCAGTTCTTCTGGATTCTCGGTGGCCCAACGGATCAATTCATGCACGGCTAAGATGCCCGCCTCTTCGTCGCCATGAATGCCCGCAAAGATACCGAACTTGTAAGCCTGACCGGATCTCAGTGTCTGACTGACCATCTTCGAAATGAAGATGCTCTGGTCGGGCTTGAGTAAACTTTCTGTCATTGTTCGGATGCGTGGCCTGGCTGAAAAGGGTTCATTTCAGTCAGCAAGGGAGAAATTTAGCCACCGCATGACAAAGTTCCAGCTTTTCCGCATGCTGCCGTCGCCATGGCTCTTGTGAACCATGCTACAAGCTCAACCGATGAATTGTCGCGTGGATACTGCGGGTGAAGCCTTTTCCATCCGCGCCTCTCAATGTGCATTGCAGCTGCAAGCCACGAGTGGGGGCCAGACCAGGAATTTTCAGACTCAAACGACGACCATCTTCAGCCAGCTGTGCCTTGGTGATCGTCAGCGTGCGCTCATTGAGATGCTTTGATCCATAGTTAGCACTGCGGGCTAGATCCCAAACTTTGAGACTGTAGTGCGTTAGGTCTTCAGCGCTGGCTTTGTCTAGAGGATCGCTAAAGAGGACGGTGATGCTGTCCTTGGAGGTCTTCCAGCTGATCGGCATGTTCAAGGCAGATGCTGTGCGACGCACACGATAAAGACCGCCGTCCTGAATCTTGTTGCTGGCCCACACGGCCATGCCGCAGGTATAAAGATCGCCCGTGGTAGGGTGGAAGCGGCCACGCATGGCTCCGGTGGGAAAATCAGGCATCGGCATGGCCACGGCAGCCCCCTGAGATGGATCGGACTCGTCTTGGAGGATCAGGTTCATGCGGCCCATACCGTAGCTAATATCGAGCAGCTTGTTTTGCAGCGGAGCCCATGAACTGGGTGTCACGCGGACGAGCTCTCCGGGTGAACGATCAAACTCATTGGTAAGCCAGATGAGCGGTTGCTGCATGGCGCTATCGGCCTTGTCCTCAGGCGGGCCATAGGACCACATATTGCCATAGAACTGGCCTTCGCGGACTAGGTTAATGCGATTCTTGGGTGTCCAGTGACCTTCCTGATCGGTGACATAAAAGGTACCGTCACCATTCACGCTCACTCCATTGGCTGCGCGGAAACCATTGGCCACGATGGTTGTTTTCGAGCCGTCTTTGCTGACGCGGAGCAGTGTGCCATGCTGCGGCACCAGCGGTGGCTTGGCATGACGCGCAGACTTGGCATAATAGAAGTCACCAGCCGCATCGGTTTGCAGGCCCATGGCGAATTCGTGGAAATGCTCAGTCACCTGATGATCACTGTTGAAGCACTCGTAAAAGTCGGTTTCGCCATCGCCATTGAGATCACGCAGTTTAACCAACTGATCGCGACAGGTGATATGGATGATGCCATCGACAATCTTCAGCCCAAGTGGCTGATTCAAGCCAGAGCCAATGCGCTTCCATGTCAGCTTGCCAGACGGATCGAGGATGCCTTCGACGATCCAGACATCCCCCATCCAGGTGCAAAGTGCCAGTCGATTGCCATCTGCAAAAAAATCCAGCCCGCCAATGCGCCACTGAGTTTGCCATGGATTCGTCGAGTTCTCAGGAAAAGCCAGTGTATCAGACGCCACACCATCTCCCGTTACTGCTGGAACTGTCTGTGAGGTCAGGACTGTCGGCCAGCGTGCAGTTCCGCCCTTGGTTAACAGTTTCAAATCAGCTGATGCCTCAGCGATTGGTTTTAGACTCGGCTCGGCCTGCAATTTCGACGCAATGCGCACCACCACACGCTCTGGTTCTTTACGAGCAGGCACACGCAGCACCTGAAAGCCATTCGCCTTCACAATCTGAGACACATTTTGGCCACTGCTCGTCACGGTTTGTGTTTCATCAGCCACGCGCATTTCCAGCGCCACATCACTTGCGCCGATTTCTAGAGTGCGGGTAAAGATCAGCTTTCCATCCTGCACCTCGCATCCTGGGGTCTCCAGCACCTCAGCCGTGCCCACGCTGTAACTCAGAGTGCTGCGATTCCCCTGCTGGTGTAGGCCTTTAAACCTCAGCCATTCACGCGGCAGCGGGCCATACGGATTTTTATCAGTCGCAATGAAACGCACTTCTTCATAACCACCCGTCACCGGATTCGCCCAGCCAGGAGCATTCGGATTCACAAAGGCCTTCTCACCGACAATCTTGGTATGCGTGCCGTGTGAGCCATCAAAGGCGATGCCACGCCAATCCACAAACTTGTCGCCGGCCCAAGCTGCAGCCACACGCATTGTGTCGTAATCGTAGAGCATCCACACGCGGCCCTTGCTCACCCCGCCAGCACCTTCATCCAAGCGCACGGCAATGCCTTTGTACGCGATGTTTCCAGGCGCAGCCTCCAGCGTCCACATCAGAGCAGGTCCAAAGTCCATGCGTAGAAACTTCGGCCCTTGTTGATACTCCTTCATCTCCGCCGTCTCCACGAACTCGCCCTGCGGTTTTGGCAGCTTCGCGAGATACTGGTCTGTCACGGGAGCATAAGCCGTGGCGTTCGTTGGCTTCACGTATTCCTCCCGCACAAAATACGCCACGTCATACTTCTGCTGCGGCGTCAGCATCGTCCACGGCGGCATCAGTCCCAGACCCGTCGTCAAGGTGCGATAGATGCCATGCAGATCAGCCCCATTTTTAAAAGGTTCCTTCCAAAACGCACGCGACAGCGGCAGCGATCCCGCCCGTTCAGGCGTGCCATGACAGGCGATGCAGAGTGTCTTGTAGAGCGTCGCACCACGCTCCCTTGATGCCGTGTCGAGGCCTTTGATCAGCTTCACATGATCCACCGCTAGCTCTGCAGGTGAGGGTGGAAGCATGACCGGTGTCTGGGCTTGGCCCAAAGTTGCCAACAAGCCGCAGGCGATGATTAGAGGAATGAATCGAAGCATGAAATGGAAATACAGATCGTAGCGTGACATTGAGTCAGAAGACCAGCGTTTTGCAGAAAAACACGCCATTACACGCTGTCACGGTTCTTCAGCAGGTCGCGGAAAACGGTCGCGCTCGGTGATGCCGCATGCCCTGCGCGACTTAGCAGAGCCACTTGGCGCTCCACCGGATTATCGCGTAACCGAATGACTGTGCAGCCGACGGTAGGCTGTCGCGTGGCAAGCTGGGGCAAGATAGCGATGCCAAGTCCCGCAGCTACAAGCGAGCGAATCGTCTCTAACTCGCTGCTTTCACAGGCGATACGCGGCTCAAATCCCGCACTGCGACACGCCGTCAGCGCTGTGTCTCGGGCGCGACCTTTGTAAAGAATGAAAGGTTCCTCGGATAGCTTGCTGAGGCTGATCGTCTTTTGTTTAGCCATTGGATGGCTCTTGGCGGTGAGCGCCACAAAGGGCTCGGTAAAAAGCAGATGCTCGTCAAAGCTGCCACTGGTCGTGGGCAGTTGCACAATGCCAAACTCCACACGTCCGCTCTCAATCCACTGCGCCACCGCTTCCGAGGTGCCCTCAAAGAGCGCTAGCTCAACCAGCGGATGCAGTTTGCGAAAAGCCGTAATCGCAGAGGGCAGCAAACAGGCACTCACCGAGGGAATGGCTCCAATGGTGAGCCTCCCGGCGCGCAGGCCGATGAGATCATGCACTGCACGCTTCGCCGCATCAGCCCTTTCAAGCAAGGCCTCCGCGTGATCGCGCAACGTTTCGCCAGCGGCAGTGAGAACCGTCTCGCGGCGGCCGCGATTAAAGAGTGGCGTGCCGAGTTCGGCCTCAAGCTTGCGGATCTGCTCACTCAGCGCCGCTTGCGCCAAATGTAGATGCGCAGCAGCGCGCGTGAAGTTCCGTTGGCGTGCGGCTTCCAGGAAGTATTCGAGTTGGTAAAGTTCCATCGCTTTTCCAAGCCATAATCATCGGAAAGAACTGATTTACCAGCAGCAACTACTTGGCAGTGATGATAACTTATGAGCCGACTCTGCGTCCACACCGTCACCACCAAGCCTCTAAACCTCGACCAATGCCTCGTGGAGTTTCCGAAACGTGGCGTGAGTGGTATCACCCTCTGGCGTCAAGCGCTGGAGGGACGCGATCTCGCCGATGTGAAGCGTCTGACCGCTGATTCCGGCATGGATGTCGTCAGCCTTTGCCGTGGTGGCTTTTTCCCGTCGAACACTGCCGCAGGGCGTCAGGCAGCGATCGATGACAATCTCCTCGCCATCGAGCAAGCCCACGCCATCGGCGCTCCGCTTATCGTTTTGGTCTGCGGCGCTGTTCCTGGTCAAAGTCTTGTCGAATCACGCAAACAGATTGCCGATGGCATCGCCGCCGTTCTGCCTGCTGCTGAGCAATCAGGCGTAAAGCTCGCCATCGAGCCCCTGCACCCCATGTATGCTGATGACCGAAGCGCGGTGAACACGATGCGGCAGTCTCACGAGATTTGTGATGCCCTCGGCTCACCGAAAATGCTCGGCATCGCTGTTGATGTCTATCACGTCTGGTGGGACCCCGAGTTGAAAGAGCAGATCGATCTCGCAGGCCGCACCAATCGCCTGCACGCCTTTCACATCTGCGATTGGAAAACCCCGACCACCGATCTCCTCAACGACCGTGGCCTCATGGGTGAAGGCTGCATCAACATCCGCGAAATCAGCGACTGGGTGGACGCCACTGGATTCACCGGTCACCGGGAGGTCGAAATCTTCTCCAACAAGTGGTGGGCAACCGATCAGAGTCTGTTCCTCGACGAGATCGCTTCGAGTTATGCAAGACTCTATGCTTAGTTTTTCATCCTTCCTTTGCGTGTCTTGGACCAAAAGGGGGCTGCAGTATCGTATCCGCAGGAAGACATTCCCTGAACTTAAAGTCTCAATTCACTGAGACTGCACCGACAGAGGGGACGAAAAGTTCGTTGCCTTCCTTGAGGATTTTGTCGGCGGGGAATTTGTTCAGGGCGCGGATGTTTTCAGTGGTGGTGCTGAACATGTTGGCAACGCTGTCGAGGGTGTCTCCACGCTCCATTCGGTAGGCGACGACTCCGCGTGGCTTACTTGATGTGACGGTCGTCAAAGTTGGCACGCTGTCGGTGATGGCGGGCAGGGGGGCGATTGGTTCTGGTTTGACGGGCGGTGGGGGTGGCTCAGGGATGCGGAAGTCAGCGAGGGGCTCGGCATCCTGATCGGCGATGGCGAGCACACTTGAAGAGCGGCTGGAGCTGCGGCCAGGAATGATCAGACGATCACCGATTTCAATGATGTTAGCGTTTTTCAGGCGATTAGCGCGAGCAAGGGCTGAGGTGCTAACGCCATACTTTTTGGCGATGGAGCCAAGGTGCTCACCTTTTCTGACCGTGTGTGTGCTTGATTTGCTGCTGGTCGAAAATGAGCCGATATCAGTAAAACTGCTGCTGTGACTGGAACTGCTGCCGCTACCGCCTGGGACAAAAAGACGTTCACCGATCAAAAGTCGATCAGGATAGACGGTGGTATTGGCGCGGGCCAGGGCATCTTGACTGATACCGTAATCCCGGGCGATCTTGGTGAAGGTATCGCCCGGCTTAACGATGTGGACTCCTGTGTAGCTGCTGCCGCTGGATGAGCTGCCGCCGCGATTAGGAATCAGGAGTGACTGCCCAATGTCCACGACGTCGCTATCCATGTGGTTCAGGCTGCGCAGCACATTCGTGCTGGTGCCATGACGGGCAGCGATGCTGAGCATGGTGTCGCCAGGACGTACGATGTAATGGGTACCAATCGGGGTAAGATCTGCCACGCCCCCGCCTTCGATGCTATCGGGCAGGAGTCCGACATTCCGCTCCAAATTACCCAAGCGGATGTCCTGGCGGAAATCATTGTTTTCCAGGCGGGCTACCTTTGTCTCAATCGTGCTACCCGATGTCTTGCTAGATGATTTGGTGCTCGGTGGTCTGTAATTGGATGATTTTTTAGAGGATGAGCTTTTGGGTTTAGCGGCAACGACAGAAGTTTTCTTGGCTGGCGCAAGTTTGGTGGATGGCTTTGCCAAACCGGGGGGCCGATAACCTGTGGGTGGAGTATAGCCTGGGGGCGGAGTCGGAGGGACTGGACGCTGAGGCATCACAGGCGGGGCCACATAAGGTGCTGGCTGCTGATACATGGGCGGTTGGATTGCCCCAGGAGACATGTTTAATCCGCCGCCTGCTGGGGGGACGTAAGGCTGAGCCAATAGAAAAGCAGTCTGGGCTGCCAGTAAGGCAGAAAAAAGGCAAAAACGTGTCAGCGGAGTTGCGATATACCGTGCTTTCATGCTATTAATTTAGTCTATTTAATAATTCGCTCCAGTTAATTTTTAAAATTTCCGTATAAATTTCAAAAAAACGGTTTTTTCTCATGCCACCCTGGGTCTCAAAACTCGTCCTGATCACTCGCTCCGGCGCCTCTTATTCGGCTCTGGCAGGGGTCGTGCTGGCCCTCGGCTGGCTGGCGCGATCACTCGAGGCTGTGCCTGCGGTGATCATCCGTCCCTGGGAGCTGGACTCGGCTCCTTTGGTGATTGTGGATGCTGGGCACGGCGGCCAGGACGGCGGGGCGGTCGCTGGGGGGCTCATTGAAAAAAACCTCAGTCTCAAGCTGGCTCAGAAACTTCGAGATCAGCTCCAGGATCTGGGGATGCGGGTGAAAATGACGCGAGATCGTGATGTCTTCATCGAGCTAGAGGAGCGCAGCCAGATCGCTAAGCAGGCAAAGGCCACCTTATTTGTCAGTCTGCATCTAAATACCAGCGAGACTGCCAGTGTTCACGGTATCGAAACTTATTATGCCGAACAAAAGTCCCTGTCTGCCCGGGGGGGGCAAGGCGGTAGTCCTGGCCGAAATGCCAGTGAATGGCTGGCGCGAAGTGTGCAATTGCAGGCCTGTCTTGGTTCAAAAGCTGAGGATCGCGGCATCAAGGCCAAAAATTATGCTGTGGTAACTCACACGCCATGTCCCGCCGTTTTGGTCGAGTGCGGCTTCCTCACCCACGCCGATGAAGTGGCCAAATTGAAGCAGAGTGAGTATCAGGCTGCTTTGACCCAAGGGATCGCCAAAGGAGTGGTTGAGTTTATTCAATCGCAGCCAGCTCGGCCTGCGGGTCATCTAGAGAGGAATTCACCGTCAGGAACGGAACCTGAGGTCAAGCTGGAGGTTCAGAATCCGTGAATCAAAGAAAGGATCAGCGTGCATAAGAGCACAGATCCTGCTAAACGGGCTTATATTGATTGATCGCGTCATCCATGAATCATCCTCCGACTCGCCGCCTGCTCTGGAGCTTTGCTCTCATAGCTGCCGTGTCTTTGGGACTCTACATCACCTTTGCTGCGGTTCATTACAGCTGGAATTGGTCTTCGGTCTGGGGATACCGCTTGCAGTTTATCTGGGGCTGGTTCACCACCTTGGGTATTTCTTTGGGGGCCATGGTCGTAAGCATCATCGTCGGATTTGCCCTCATGATAGGCCGCCGATCTACCTGCATGCCTTTGCATTTGCTCAGCACCGGCATCGTTGAGGTTCTACGCGGATCGCCATTGCTGGTGCAGCTCTTGCTTGGCTACTACATCGTGGCCACCGCGCTGCACGTGGGTGACCCGCTGGTGGTGGGCACCGTTCTACTGGGCTGCTTTGAGGGCGCTTACCTGGCAGAGATTTTTCGCGGAGCCGTCGAAAGCATCGGTGCCAGTCAGCGTGAGGCCGCGCGAGCTGTTGGTTTTGATACTGCGCAGACCTATCGCTACGTGATCATTCCCCAGGCCGTGCGTCGAGCTTTACCCGGCACGACAGGCCAGATGGTCTCTCTGATCAAGGACTCGTCGCTACTTTCCGTGATCGGCATCGAGGAACTCGTGCAAAAAGTGCGCATCATGAACAGCAGCAGCTACACCGCACTGGAGGGCTATTTGCCTCTAGCCGTGGCCTATCTCGTCGTCACGATTCCACTCTCTTGGTATGCGCGGAAGTTAGAGAGGAGGTTTGCTTATGAAACTTGAGACCCGCCAAGTGACCAAGCGCTATGGCGACTTTCTTGCCCTAGATGGCACCAGCTTTCAGACGGGCAAAGATGCGCGTGTCGTGGCGCTCCTCGGCCCGAGCGGTGGTGGCAAGTCCACCCTGCTGCGCGTTCTCGGCGGCCTGCTGCTGCCAGAGTCCGGCGAGGTCGTCGTCAATGATCAACCTCTGCCGCACGAGCCTGACGAAGCCTTGAAAACCCTGCGGAAAAACGGCTTTGTCTTCCAGGGCTACAATCTTTTTCCTCATCTCAGCGCTCTGCAAAACATTGTTCTGCCCCTTTGTGCGGTTCATGGCTTCAGCGAATCAGAGGCCAAAGAACGGGCTCTCGAGTTATTGACGCGATTGGGTTTAGAAGAACATTTTCATAAGCGCCCAGCTGAACTCTCCGGCGGCCAACAGCAGCGTGCCGCCATCGCCCGAGCCCTCGCGCCCAAGCCAGACTTGCTCTTGCTGGATGAGCCCACCTCGGCCCTGGATCCTGTGATGACGGGCGAGGTCTTGGATGTGATTCGCGAACTGGCAGAAGGTGGGCAGCAGATCGTCCTGGCCACTCATGAGATCAGTTTTGCACGAAAAGTAGCCGATTGGGTCGTCTTTCTGGCCAAAGGTCGCGTCGAGGAATCTTGCGCCGCTGAGCAGTTCTTTGAGCAACCGACTTCGGCCTTAGCGCGAGAGTACTTGGATGGCCTATCACGCTACCGGTAGCGGAGGGTGCTTTAGAAAGCACTTTTTAGCCTAGCATGGATTGCGTTCTTGACGGCATGTCACCCGCTCCTACTATCCAATCGCTTCTTTTCTCTCCCCCATGAACATCCACGAATACCAAGCCAAGGAACTTTTCGAAAAATTCGGCGTCGCTACTCCACTCGGAAAGGTCGCTACTACAGCTGAGGAGGCGGGTAAAATCGCTGATGAACTCGGTGGTGCAGGGCTGGTGGTGAAAGCGCAGGTGCACGCAGGTGGCCGCGGTAAAGGCACCTTTAAAAATGGCTTTAAAGGTGGCGTGCATGTCATCAACACCTCCGCTGAGGCCAAGGAGATCGCCGCACAGATGCTGGGGCAGACATTGGTCACCCATCAGACGGGTCCAGAAGGCAAACTGGTGAGCAAGGTGCTCGTCGTTAAATCAGTGGACATCAAAAAGGAGTTCTACTTCGCTATTCTTTTCGATCGTGTGAGCAGCAGTCACGCCCTCATTGCCAGCACCGAAGGCGGCATGAACATTGAAGAAGTGGCTGAAAAGACCCCAGAAAAGATCTTCAAAGAATTTGTCCATCCGACACTCGGTCTGCAGGCCTATCAGGCACGCAAAGTGGCAGCTTCTCTCGGACTCCAAGGAGCCCTGGCTAATCAGGCTGTGAAGTTGTTCATGTCTCTCTGGAACCTCTATCTGAAGAGCGACTGCTGCCTTGTGGAAGTGAATCCGCTGGCAATCACCTCTGAAAACCAAGTCGTGGCGCTGGATGCAAAGTTCAACTTTGATGACAACGCACTTTACCGCCAAAAAGACATCGTGGCCATGCGCGACACCACGGAAGAAGACCCCCGTGAAGTCGCTGCTAGTGAGTTTGGTCTGAACTACATCGGATTGGACGGAAACATCGCCTGTCTCGTCAACGGTGCCGGTCTAGCCATGAGCACCATGGACATCATCAAGTTGCACGGTGGTGAGCCTGCAAACTTCCTGGACGTCGGTGGTGGTGCCACTAAAGAGCAGGTTACAGCCGCTTTTAAAATCATCCTCGGTGATCCGAATGTGAAAGGCATCCTGGTGAACATCTTCGGTGGCATCATGGACTGCGACATCATTGCCAACGGCATCATCGCCGCTGCCCAAGAGGTGTCTCTGAACATCCCTCTCGTCGTTCGCCTTGAAGGCAACAACGTCGATGCCGGTAAGGCCACCTTGGCCGCTAGCGGTCTTGCAATCACCAATGCTGAAGGTCTGACTGATGCCGCGCAGAAGATCGTCGCCGCGGTCGGTAAAGCCTAACCGATCCTTCCGCTCATTTGAAAAGGCCGACGACTCTCTGTTGTCGGCCTTTTTTCGTTTTGAGCCGGAAATGCTTGGTGAAATCTGAGGCTTGGAGCGACTCATCGAACTTTCATTTCGAGTGGTGAAGCAGGTTGATTAAAACGGGATTTAAAAAAGTTTGTATTTTTTCCGCAACACTTGGTGGCTGGTCGTCCATAACTCATATGAATGATCGATTTGCTGCCAACTGAACTTACTACCGACGAGATTCTTGTCCGGCAGGTGCTTGATGGGGATGAAGCTTCGTTTCGGAAGCTCCTTTCCAGCCATTTGCAACCCTTGAGGACCTATCTGGCTCTGCGTGCACCAGTGCCGCATTTGATTGATGAAGTCGC
Source organism: Verrucomicrobiaceae bacterium (assembly GCA_027486585.1). Classification (GTDB taxonomy): domain Bacteria; phylum Verrucomicrobiota; class Verrucomicrobiia; order Verrucomicrobiales; family Verrucomicrobiaceae; genus Prosthecobacter. Next base: position 97,538 of record JAIXOU010000079.1, read on the forward strand.
GCATGATGCCTTTGTTTTTGCTTATCAGCATCTGGAGGATTTTAAAAGCGGATCACTTCAGCCCTGGTTGCGTAGCATTGCGCTCAATCTGCTCAGAGACCGCCTGAAGGCTCATGCGCGTGATGAACTGAAGCAGGAGCGCTACCTCGATCATTTGCGGCTAGAGCTAGCCCTGCAAAATGTCGAGTCACCTGCGGAAAACCCTCGTGCTGATCAATTAAGTCATTGTCTGGAAAAACTACGCCACTCCCAGCGGGAGATCCTGGATCTGCGTTATGAGCATGAACTGAGCAATGATGAGATCGGCCGCCGCACAGGACGCAGCGCTTTAGCCATCCGCTCTCTGCTCATGCGAGTGAGGCAGCAACTGCGCGACTGCATCGAAACACAATCTATCCCCTCATGAAGCCGGAAGACCTCATTGACGTTATTTTAAATGATCAGCTGTCTGCAGAAAGCTGGCAGGCCCTGCAAAAGGATGAGCTGGCCATGGTTGAACTGCGCCGACAGATCGAAATGGATGCGCTCCTGAGAGTGGCTCTAGAGCCAGTGGCGAAAGGGCAGCGGATTGAGGATGCCATCATGGCCAGTCTCGATGTGCGTAGCTCTGAGTCTCTTCGAAACGAGATCGAGCAGGCGACGATTGGCTTCCGTCGTGGAGCACGGCGGCGGCTTGGCAGCCCTGCTGCGCGCTGGTGGATAGCAGCGCCACGACTCTGGCAGGCTGCGGCCGCATTGGTGTTAGGTGGTGTAGTTGGGAATCTTGCTTGGCATGATTTGATCCAGCAGGCGGGCATGACTGAGATCGTTGCAGCAAGGAAAGCTCTTTTTTTGCCTGCTTTAGAAGTTCCTTTGCCAATCCAGCAATCTTTGCCTGAGCAGGGACTAGCGGGTAGTGGGCTGCCGCGAGCTTCAGAGCCTGTGCCAGGACCAACGCCGTTGCCTGTTCAAGTCGATCCACCGAAAGTCATGGCTGAGGCATCAAGGCCTTCTGAAGCGCCTCTGCAAATGTCAATCCCGACGCCACCGCCGAGTGCGCCATCTAAGGTGGAGCCTTTGCAGCCTATCAGGGTCGAAAGCCGGATCATGACGGAACGATTGGCGGCGAAACCCAGTCCCGATATGCCCGGAGATCTCATGCTGCCGAAGCATGGACCTGTGGATTTCGTGACTCAGGTGTTGCCTCTTTTGAAAAGGTCTTGTTTTGAATGTCACAGCGCTGAACAAAAAAAACCTAAAGGGGATATTCGCCTCGATGATCTGGCGGCCATTCGTGAAAAAAGTCGGACGGATAATCTGGTCTTTCCGCATAAGCCCGACAAGAGTTCTCTCACGCGGAGTCTGACTCTGCCTCGTGATCATGAGGACGCGATGCCGCCTGAGGGTAAAGGGACGCAGCTTACGTCTCAAGAGTCAGGCTTGATCCATCGCTGGATCGAGGAGGGAGCGGACTTTGGCGACTGGACCTCTGAGCGTGCCCGTGAAGTAACGATTTCGACCTCTGAGGAAGCCGTTAACGCGGCAGATCCGGTTGCGACGGCTCGCCGAATTGATGAGTTGATTCTCAACGATCTTGAAAAGCGCGGCCAAAAGCCCCGCGCAGCAGCTACGGACCTGACGTTTGTGCGGCGGGTTCATCTCGATCTGGTTGGGCGTATCCCGACGGCGCTGGAGGCGCAGACCTTTCTAGCTGATCGATCGCCTGAGCGTTACCTGCATTTGATTGATCGATTGCTAGCCTCGAATGGGCACGTGAGTCACATGTTCAACTTCTGGGCGAGTCTGCTGCGCGCCCGGGATCGGTTGGAGGGGGATGTGCAGGGCTCCTTTTATCTTGCCTGGATCAAGCAGAGCATCAGGGACAATAAACCGTATGACCAGTGGGCGCGTGAGCTACTCAGCCCTGAGGGATTTGGCTGGCGTGCGCCTGCTGCTGGGTATTACCTGCGTGACGGGGCAAATCGTGCGGCGAATATCGAGACGACAGCCAGCTTGTTCCTAGGTCTGCAAATCTCCTGCGCGCAGTGTCATGATCACCCTTATGATAAGTGGACGAGGAAGGATTATCACCAGTTCATGGCCTGGACTTCTGGGATCAAGATGGGTAGCGGGAATAGTCAAGTGGGGCAGGTCGAGTCTGAAGAGATCCAAAAGGCCAAAGAGCGCTATGATAAGTTAGCGATGGATCGCATGGATCCTGCGCGGCAGGCCAAGTATGCTCAAATCGGGCGCGCTCTGGAAGCGCTTCAGCGTGCTGCTGGGGGGGCGGGGCTGGTGAATGGTGAAGGGCAGTCTGCGCAGTTACCGCAAGATTACCAATACGCTGATGCGAAGCCTGGCGACCTTTTGCCTGCCTCCGTTCTTTATGGGAAAACTCCGCAGGCAGGAGCACGTCCGGCTGATACTCTTGCGTCTTGGATCACGGCACCACAGAACGTACGCTTTTCTCTCGCTTTAGCCAATAGACTCTGGGAAAAGCTCTTTGGGTTGCCTTTTGCTGGGTCGCCTGAACAGGTGCGTGAGATCGCAGATTGCACGAATCCTGATCTGGCAAACTACCTTGCCAATGTGGTGCGGGATTCACGTTATGATCTACGTCAGATTCTACGCATTTTCTGCCTGACCCAGGCGTATCGGAATGAGTCTAGCATCTTGCCAAAGGAAGTAGATGAACTCAGCCAATTTGGCTTTGCTGGCCCGGTGCTGCGGAGGCTTAAAGCTGAGCAGGTGTGGGACTCGATGATGTCCCTGTCCGTGGCTGGACTAGATGATCAGCTCGACTTTGATCCGCCTGGTGTGAAGGAGCTAGAGAAGGCGGTGAATGCGAAAAAAGCCAGCGAAGTCACCACGGTGGCCCGCCAGATGGCCAGTGATGAGCAACGCGTCATGGACGCTGAGCAGCGCCGTGCACGTCTGCGCGGTGAGATGGCTGCTGAGTTTGCAGGTGGCGGTTTTGAGCGTGCCTCTGAGCTGCCGCAGCCCACCCCTGCAGGACATTTTCTGCGGCTTTTTGGCCAGGGTAATCGTGACTTTATCGACGACAACTGGACCGCCACCACGGTGCCACAGGCGCTGCTCATGCTGAACAGTGATTTCTTCGATCATGTGGCTCGCTCAGGCAGTCCACTGAATGTGAGTCTTCGCAGTTCTGGTAATGCTCGTGAGGTCGCACGCGCTGCCTTCCGAGCCATTCTGATACGGGAGCCTGACAAAGCTGAGCTGGACGCCTGCATCGAGATTCTCGGTGAAGCACGGAACCCGAAGACACTTGCCCGCACGCTGCTTTCCACGGCTGAATTTGCCTTTCAACACTAACATTAATTCTTGTCCCGACGATTATGAAAAATGAACTTCTCAAACTCGATGAACTCAGTCGCCGTCGCTTCGTGGAGCGCCTCGCGCGCACCTGTCTTGGTGTCAGTCTCTTGCCGTCTGCCAGCACTCTGGCTCCGTTGTTTGGCAAGGAGACAGAAAGCACCACGAGCAACATCGAGCTTCCGGCAAATCATGTGATCTACCTCTACATGAGGGGTGGCATGAGCCACATGGACACCTTTGATACCAAGCCCGATGCTCCGGCCGATTATCGTGGCCCGGTCCGTACGATCAAGACCAAGGCTGACGGGCTTCAGTTCTCTCACTTCCTGCCAAAGTTAGGCGATCATGCCAATAAAATGGCGGTGATCCGAAGCATGACTCACACGCAGGGTGCCCATGAAGAAGGCGCTTATAAGGTCATGACGGGGTTTGAAACATCAGCCTCGCTTCGGTATCCAGCCTTAGGCTCTTGGGTGGCGCGGCAGGTGGTCGAGGGGCACTCGACTTTGCCGCCCTACATCCGCCTTGGCGGCCTCGCCGGGCATCCTGGCAGTGGTTTTCTAGATGCACGGTATGCTCCAGTGCCCGTGCTGGATCCCAATAAAGGTCTTGAGCATACGAAGCTTCAAAAGGGTGATTCAATGACTGCGCTCAATCGCCGCACGAATCTCGCTGACCGCCTGAATCAAGCTTTCATGAATCGTTATCCCACCGAGGAGGTCAAGGCTCATGTGGACGTCTATGCCGATGCTCTAAAGTTGATGACAAGCAAAGATCTCGACGCTTTTAATCTCAGTCTAGAGAAAAATCAGGTGCAGGAGGCCTACGGCAATGACGACTTTGGTAGAGGTGTGCTTTTGGCTAGGCGTCTGATTGAGCGTGGGACAAAGTTTGTCGAGGTCGAACTCGGTGGATGGGATACTCATAGCGATAATTTCACCTCAGTCGAAGGTCTGGCCTCGAGGCTGGACAATACAGTGAGTGCACTTTTGACCGATCTCGAAGAGTCTGGACTGCTCAAGCGCACTCTGGTGGTGCTAACGACTGAGTTTGGCCGCACGCCGAAGATCAATGACGGTGGTCGCGATCATCATCCCATTGCCTTTTCTAGCTTCATTGCTGGTGGCAAAGTGCGTGGCGGCCAGGCCTGGGGGAAGACGGATGCAACTGCCACTCGTGTCGATGAGAATCCTGTCAGTGTACTCGACTTTCACTCCACAATCGGAGCACTGCTCGGCATTGCCCAGGACGACCTTGTACCAGTGGGTTCTGCTGGGAATTTCAATATTCACGGGGGCAGTGGTGCCCGGCGTGGCCGACCGATCACAGCCTTGATCGGATGAGGAATGGCAGCCATTGGTCCATGAATCGGTGAACTTGGGGCCATCGCCTGTCTTTTGGGTGCCATTTGCTGGGGTAGCTCAAAATTCTTTGCAAAAACTTCAAACTCTTGGTTGCATCTTCTCTGACAAAGCTATACTTCGCGCCCCGCATTCAGCGGGACCCTGCTCGGGTGGCGGAATTGGTATACGCGCAAGATTAAGGATCTTGTGCCGAAAGGCTTAGGGGTTCGAGTCCCCTCCCGAGCACCACTCTTTTGAAATACAAAAGAGTTTGGTTTCAAAAAATCAAAGTCCCCACAGGGACGGCTTGTAACTTCACGATCGGTGAAAGTTGGTTTGGTCCAAAAGCCTGCCGGAGTCAGAAAAGAAATAGGCCAGTTTTCGGAGCCGCAGACAGCCGAAGGTAATCTGTGGGAATCGACAAATCCTGACGACGGCAACTGCAACGCCACGCTAGGAAGACCCTTTCCCATGGTCAGACGCCTTGACCCAAAAGCAAGATGCTTCTGCCGCACGGCGGGATGCTTCTGCCACACGGTGAGATGCTTCTGCCACACGGTGAGATGCTTCTGCCACACGGTGGGATGCTTCTGCCACACGGTGGGATGCTTCTGCCACACGGTGGGATGCTTCTGCCACACGGTGAGATGCTTCTGCCGCACGGCAAA
>JAIXOU010000073.1 GCA_027486585.1 Verrucomicrobiaceae bacterium
AAGTGCGGAAGTTCCCAAGATAAAGTGATCGACTCGCGTGAAGCGCGGGAGGGGCAGGCCATACGCCGACGCCGGGAATGCATGCGCTGCAATTTCCGCTTCACCACCTATGAGATCGTGGAGCGGGAAGAACTGCGTGTCGTCAAACGCAACGGTGCCCCGCAAAACTTTGACCGAGAAAAGCTCCGGTCCGGCCTGCGCAAGGCCTGCGAAAAGCGCCCCGTCAAGATGGAGCAGATCGACCAAATGGCAGACGACATCGCCAACGAGCTGGAGGAAGAAGGCTACAGAGAGATCCCCTCCACTGTCATCGGGGCCAAAGTCATGCGTCATCTAGAGGCCGTGGATCACGTGGCTTATGTGCGCTACGCCTCCGTTTACCGCCAGTTTGAAGACGTGGGCGAGTTCATCGACGAAATCAAAGGCCTGGACAGTCGGCGTACTCGCGATGTCGGCCAAGAGGAGCTTTTTCGCTAAGTCATGACTGAAAAAACCATCTTTCAAAAGATCATCGATCGCGAGATCCCTGCCCCGCTGGTGTATGAGGACGATCTCGTCGCTGCCTTTAATGACATCCAGCCGCAGGCCCCGATCCACGTCCTCATCGTGCCGAAAAAGCTCATTCCTCGTGTTGGCGAAGCCCAGCCAGAGGATCAAGCCACCCTGGGTGCCCTATTATTAGCCGCAGGTAAGATTGCCGACAAGCTCGGCATCAAGGACCGCAGTCAGGGGTTCCGACTGGTCATCAATCATGGGAAAGACGCTGGAGAAAGCGTCCCGCACCTACACGTCCACCTGCTCGCTGGCCGCCCGCTTGATTGGCCTCCGGGTTGATTTCTGAAAAATCGGCCCCAGTCCGCAACTTTCTTCAGGGACCCGGGTTACTTCTTTCAACATGGAACCGTTAACCCCCAATGATCCTCTCTGGGACTTGCTTGGTAAAGCCAAGCCCGTGGTGCCACGCGCCAACTTCGTCCAAAACGTCGTCAGAGAAGCCCGTCAAACACCCCAAGATCATGGCCTGCTGGCCAGACTCAAAGGTTGGTGGCAAGACAGCGTCTCCCCGTCCCCTGCCCTGACCTGGGCAGCCAGCGCTGCGGTCTGCGCCATGCTGATACTCGCCACATCCATCGTACTCGTATCCCAGCAGGATTCGGCACCCACCGTAGCAAAGCAGCCACCAGCCGCCATCTCCGAAGAAGTCCTGCTAACGGAGATCGACTTCCCCATCGTCCCAGAATTTGTTTCTGAACTCAATAACCTAGAGCAAACCAGCACTCTACTTGCCGTGCAAGACACCTCTCAGCTGACAGCCAACGAGATTCACCTGCTACTGTATTAGCGGTTCGTTGTGACTTGAGAAGAAGCTGTCAGGGCAGATAAGTCCTATAGGTCATACAGCTCCACCAGACCAAAATGACGCACCCAAAGACAAAAAAGGGCGGACTTGACGTCCGCCCTCAAAAGGTCTGTTTTAGGAAGTCCTAGGCAAGGTCTTCACCCACGGCATAACGCACGAAACGGCGCACGACGAGGTTTTCACCGAGCTCAGAAATCTTGCTCTTCACGTAGTCACCCACGGTCTGATCAGGATTCTTGATGAAGGCTTGCTCAAGCAGGCATTGGTCGGAGAAGATCTTGTCGATCTTACCTTGAATGATCTTCTCGGCGATAGCTTCTGGCTTGCCTTTGACTTGGTCAGTGGCGATTTCGCGCTCCTTGGCCAGGTGGCTTTCTGGGATTTCTTCACGTCCGAGGAACTTCGGATTCGCAGCGGCGATGTGGAGGGAGATGTCCTTCACAAAGGCTTGGAAGTTCTCATTACGTGCCACGAAGTCAGTCTCGCAATTCACTTCGATGAGCACGCCGATGCGGCCTGCCATGTGAATGTAAGAAGCGATGATGCCTTCCTTGGTCTGGCGGTCGGCTTTTTTCTCAGCCTTGATGGTGCCTTTTTTGCGGAGGATGATTTCTGCCTTTTCCAGGTCGCCTTCGGCTTCCTTCAGGGCAGCTTTGCACTCCATCATGCCTGCGTTGGTCTTCTCACGCAGGGCCATAACGATTTTAGCGGAAATTTCAGCCATAGATCAGTGAATAAAAAGGGTGGAGATTATTTCTTCAAATCTGCAGTCGCCACGATCACAGGATCGATGAGCTTCTGGAGAATGATGCGGATGGAGCGGATAGCGTCATCATTCGCAGCGATCGGGTAGTCGATGATGTTCGGGTCGGCATTGGTATCGACCAGAGCCACAATCGGGATGCCGAGGCGGCGGGACTCATGAACAGCGATGTGCTCACGGGCGCTGTCCACGATGACGACAGCGTCAGGGAACTTTTCCATGCCACGAACGCCACGAAGGTTACGCTCAAGCTTGATACGCTCGCGGTTCAGGCTGGCGAGTTCCTTCTTGGACATGAGTTTGAACTCAGGCTTCTTTTCGATCTCTTCCAAGTAGCAAAGGCGGGCGACGCTCTTGCGGATGGTTTCAAGATTGGTGAGGGTGCCACCGAGCCAGCGATGATTGACATAAAATTGACCGCAAGCGTCTGCAGCTTCACGGATGGCTTCTTGAGCTTGGCGCTTGCAACCCACGAAGAGGATGCGCTTACCCTTGCGGGCGAGGTCGGCCAGGAATTCAGCAGCGGTGTCGATCTGCTTGACGGTTTCCTCGATGTTGAGGATGTGGATCTGGTTGCGGGTATCCAAGATGAATGGCTTCATCTTTGGGTTCCAACGCTTGGTTTGGTGACCGAAGTGGACTCCGGCTTCGACGAGTTCGGCGAGGATCTGTGACATGTAGTATTTTCAGGGGGCTAATCTTCCGCACGCAAAGTTCAGAGAACATGCGCTCAAGGCAGTGAGCCTTGATCCGAGAGACCGGCAATTTTGGTTTAATGAAGTCTCCTGTCCGGCACAATGCCGTTCAGAAGGGCGGACATGGTAAAGGTGAAGCCCTAGGCAGCAAGTGATTTTTACGCCAGAAATGGCATCAGCCTCATTGCTGCAAGGCACCCTTTAACGTTCGCCTTCGTTGGCTCGTGATGCATCTTTATGCGACGAATCTTGGAGTTATTGAGATGTCCGCAAGGAAAGGACTCAAACCGGATAACCTGCACCGCGCCCTACGAAGCCTCCAAATCCACGCCGAATCTATGGCGTGAACTACACGCTTGGAAGTAGGAATACCAAAGTTCAAATGGCGTCCATCACCGCCAAAGTTCTCGACGTAAGCGATGGTCTGGCCTCTCCATGCACAAAACATATCGATCCTGATATTCGAATTGGTATGTCGTGCCGACTCGTAGAAAGCTCGTGACGAGTCAGGTAAAGTCATCTCATCGGGGCGGAACACCCAGAAATCTCGGCCATGACCCGTGACTCGGTCAGCAGTCAGCCAAAGGATCGCATCACTCTGTCCCTCTTGCCGCAGCCAGTGAAGGAAGTCTCTGACTGCGTCATCGAACGAAGGGCGTCCGTCAGCGGCAAGGTTGTCTGAAATGGGTATTTGGGCACTCACGGAAGGGCATCGAAGCTAGGCGGACGATGAGCGCATGCACCACTACCAGCGAGGGCGAGCGTCGATCACGGGGTTGATGGTTGAACTACGGAAAATCATCGAAACAGGGCGGCTGGTAGTGGTTGCATGACGCAGCTTGTTCTCCATCTTATTTAGTTGGTGTAGATGCCAGCCACAATCAGTGACCGCTCAGACTTACTTCTGATAAGTGCCACATCCCAGACTGACGTGCGGTAGTAGAGGGCCTCCGCATCAGCAGCGACATCCTTGTCCTTCAGCTTGCCAAAGAAACCCAAATTGAATGGATGCCAAGCGGTGTCGTAGTCGAACAGCTGCTTTGCCCCTGGTGGCGCGCCCAATGTCACGGCAACAGCTGGATCGACCGCCCATTTGAAATAGGCGTTGTTGGTGTCGCCTCCTCTTCCAATGAATTTAGCACTCTCGGGGATATTGAAGCCAGCGATCTCATTGGTGGCTGATCGGGGTGCACCCACAAATTGAGCGGAAGACCAAACGACGAGAGCAGATATCGCCGCTGCCATGATTAGGAATACCCGAATGAAGATCTTCATTTCTTTGGAGAACGAAAGAGCGCAGGCACCCCTACCAGCGGGGGCGAGCGTCGATCAAGGGGTTGAGGTTGTAGATATGTAAAATCATCGAAACAGGGCGGCTGGTAGTGGTTGTCATGACGCGACTTGTTAGCCGCTTGTTGCATATCGGTCTGCTGCTTCCCAAAAACCTCCATTCTCCTCCTCAATCTGAACAGCGAAAATCTCTTCTTGATCTAGGATGGGGTTCTCATCTTCTCCGTTATCTTCAAAAAATCGCTCGATAATTGATAATCTAGCCTCTCGATCTCTTGGGTAAGGATCGCCAAAAAACTTCATTGCTTCGGACAGGGTAGCCGCAGTGAGTGGCATACCAATAGCTCGAAAAGCACGAACCGCTTCAGGTGCCAGAATGCCTGTTGGGTTAGCGAAGAACTGACCCAACCCGCCGTTCATGAATTCAGATTGGGCCCAATGTGCAGCGAATAATAGTCTCGGACGCTCATCCGCATTCTCGAAATCCCGAAGGAATTTCTCTTCACTGTCGTTAATGCTGATCTCATTCCAGATCGGCTTGACTAGTTTCCAATATTCGTCGGGCATACGGCTTCTTCTTTGGCTAACAGTATAACTAGTGTGATTCAATATCAGCCGCGCTGATATTTCATTCCTGCAGAGTGACGATTTAAGCCTGTAAAGTCAACGGTCGCATGGGTTTCGGTTTCAGTTTCATTTCACTAAGCCGAGTGAATAATTTAGCTTTTTGAGCGAACTGATATTTTCGTCCGAATATCAGATTCATTACGGTCACAAACAACAGGGCAGCCCAATTTACAGGCCAGAACTGATTCCTGTTAATCCTGTTTTCTTGTTAATCCTGTCAATCAACCGCGCTCCACTGACAGACCTAGCAGCGCATAACCGACAATCCACGGCAGGATGAAGCTTAAACGAAGCCTTCCTTGGGCCAGCTAGGCGGACGGTTTACAAAACGTCAACACCCTCAACAAAAAACCTGATTTGCAGAACAGACGTTCCGACAAATCAGGTTTTTAAAGGAGTTGAGGCGATCTCGGGAAAATTAGGCTTTGGCTTTGGCCTTGCCTTTTTCCTTGATGTCGATGCGCTGGTAATACTGCTGATAAACGTTTTCGTTCAGGACGAGCTTACCGCGGACGGAATCGAGGGCAGCGCCGTCGGCTTCGATCTGGAAGTTCACGAAGTAACCGCTGGTCACGTGACGTGGGCTGAAGGGGAACTGGCGTTTGCCGAGGTGGTCGATCTGTTCGAGCTTGGCCCCAGATTTTTCGAAGTCACGGCTGATGCCTGTGACGAGTTGTTCGACGGTTTCTTCTTTGCCCTTCATGTCGAGGACAATCATGGCTTCGTATTTGCGTTTCATCTTGATGTGGAGGTTTGGTTTAGAGAGATTCGTTGCGGTTGAAGAGGTTCATCGC
>JAIXOU010000004.1 GCA_027486585.1 Verrucomicrobiaceae bacterium
AGTTTGCCATCCAGTTCGGTGCACGTTTTTTTGATCCGCAGCTAGCTGCGGATCAAAAAAACGCAGCTACCTCCAAACCCTAAACCCAATCCCCGAAACACATACTTTCGGACACCTCCTAGTCACCATCAAAATAATAGACTTAAAGTGCCTGCCCAACGGTAAAAGCATTCCAAACAGACGAACTTACTTCGCGAAAAATCAAATCCCTGTTTTCCGAAGTTTCGATTGCTAGATTATAATTGGTGGTGCGCCGGCTCCTCGATGTCCACTTTTTGTTTATTGAAGCCTCGATTGGAAAAACTGATCCAGAATCTACAGCAGCTTTTCTTTGCTCCCGTTGCTTGCCCCAAAAAGAGATATTAGTGAAGGCAAAAATGCCAAAAGCTAGAAAAGGAATTCCTCCGATTAGGAGAAACGATTGAAGAGCCTTCATATTTATTGAACGGTCTAATTTGCGTGAAGCAATATCAGCCACGCTGATATTGTACAGGTGTAATTGATCCAGAGAATGGCGATTTGAGCCGGTTAAGTCAACGGTTGCCTCAGTTCCTGCATCAGTCTCCTTTGATTGAGGTGAAGGGCTGAAAGCCCGTCCATGATTCCTCAATCTCGTCTGCATCCATCATGATTTCAGAAATCAGGATCGTCCGCCTTGGCTCGTTGCTCCTTGCGGCCTCGTGGTATGGAGAGGAGCGGAGAGCATGGGGCAGGCTTTCAGCCCTTTGCCAGGGGCTGCGGTGGTTGGTTGCGTTCCTGGGCCGTTGGCCCAGGCTGGGATTAGCCGCGCCGTTGGCGCTCAGAGCAGTCCAGCTACGTCACTTGCTTTCGAAAAACGTAATGACGCAGAGTCTCTACGAAGCGCTTCCATCCGACTTGCCTAAAAGGTGTTTTTTCAAACTTGGATTTTTTGTCAATTTGTAGAGCAACCTGTCCCCCAGCAATAAGCCGTTCTGAATGGATGAGGAAGGCATGAAGGTAGGAAAATCAGGCTTCCTGCATTCCTGCTTTCCTCATAATCTCCGGGTTGGGCTCTAGATCCGAGGGTTTGCAAGAGGCTCGATGAACAGAGAGGGTGAAGCATTTACGGAAGGAATACTTTCACATTCAGGTCCGCGGACGGCTTCCAGCCGGGGCCGCGAAACAAATAACCGAGCTTTTGCCTCCATGGCAGGGGACTGCTGCGGATGTCGCGGATGATGTCTTTCCACTCATGGAAGACGATATTGACGGGGCCACGATCTGGGATCGGGCGGGTGAGGCCGTAGCGCGGAGGATCTTCAGCAGCTTCAGGCTCGAAGGTGCCAAAGAGCTTGTCCCAAAAAATGAGGCACATGCCCATGTTTTTATCCAGGTAGCGTGGGTTTGACCCATGATGCACGCGGTGGTGGGAGGGAGTGACCAGCACGTACTCCAGCCAACCCAGCTTACCGATTCTCTCGGTGTGAATCATGCTGCCATAAATCTGAGTGGCCGCATACATGAAGAGGATGTCCAACGGCTCAAACCCCAGCAGAGCGATGGGCGCAAAGTAAATCGTGCGATACAAGGGCTGGAAAACGGAGGAACGAAAGCCGGTGCTGAGGTTAAACTCTTCCGACGAATGATGGGTGACATGCACTGCCCAAAACAGCCGGCAATGGTGATCCACGTAATGCAGCGTGTAATAGGCGATGTCCTCGACGAGAAAGAGTGCCAACCAATACAACCAGCCGCTTTCCCAGCTCACCACACGATGCTGAAAACAGAACATCAGGGCCGGAGCCACCAAGACAGCACGCAGGACTAGATCCATGCTGCCATTGAGGGAGGCCATGTAAACATTGGTCAAGGTCTCACGCCAAGTGTAAGCGCGTATGCCCTTAAAATGAGTGACGGCGATCTCCAAAAGGATCGCCGCCAAGATCACAGGAACACTAAAAATCAGCAGTGTTGTTTCTCGAAAAGATTCCATGGCAATCCCTTACAAATGCCATGCATCAAGTCTCTGTCCAGCAGCCAACTTGATTTCCCAAAAAATCAAAGCTTCGACTCTGGATGGGCTTCCATAGCCTTGGTCAAACCAGCCCAACCTTCGGGACGCTGAATCTGGAACATGTGCAGATAGAGCGCGGCTTGCTTGGCTGGGAAGGCTGCCAAAAGCGCCTTCACACCTGCCTCTGCCTTATCTTCAGCGATGTCGTCTGGCAGTTCATCCACTTGGCCTTTGCCGTCGTGCTCGATGCCTGCGGCATCCAGGAAGGTGGTCAGCATGGCACCCTGGGACTTCAGCAGCCAGATTTGCAGAATCTGCTCGATGATCGGGCCATTGGACTTCATGCCGAGCTGCGCCAGCATCCACTCAGCCTGCTGAGCGCGTGACTTTTCCAAAATGAACTGTGGACGAAGTTTACGAGCACCGGTGAGCGAGTCGATCACGGCACGGTAAGCGGGGCGCTCATTGGTCTGAAAGTAAGTGAAGATCTGCGCGCGCAGTTCAGGGCCGATGGCTTCGAGGATTTGATGAGCGGTCATTGGGTCGGGTTTTCGATGGGTTGGAAAAACTGGGGCGCGTCTGCTAACACGGTGACTTTCATCAGGCAAACGCTTTCACTAAGATCAAAAGTGAATCCAGTTTGATTCCGCACACGCAAAACCACCTGTGGCTGCAGTGTTTTGCCGCTACACTTCGCCTGCTTATGCCGAGATCTCCAAAATCCCCCATCATCTCTTGGATTGGTTTTCTGACGGCCCTTTTGAGCCTGCTCATCTCGTCACCGCTGGTCTTCACCTATGATACCCTGCCGCTATGGAAGCTCACACTCGCGGTCAGCGAATACGGGCACCGGCTGGCCATCGGGCCGCTTTTGCTCCTGCTTTTGAGCTGGCGCAGCAGACGGAGTCGGCTTGGCTTGGCAACGCTGGTGACAGCCTCGGCGGCTTCACTCATTCTTTTCTCACCGCTCGCGAGCGCGGTCTTTCTCGTTCAAAAACTGCCCAGTGAGTGGCAGTCTGCCTTTGGGGGACCAAGGGCTGAATTTGCACTGGAGCCACAGGAACTCTTCACCGGGAAATGGGTCGCCAAGTCAGAAACGGCCGCCTTCCAAATCCACACTTACTCAAAGGCTCAGGACTTAGACCTGCACTTTTACCGCTCAACAAACTCGGCGCCCAGCCCCTGCCTGATTGTCATTCACGGAGGTGGCTGGCAGAGTGGTTCGCCAGATGAATTTCAGGCCTGGAATGAGCATTGGACCACTCAAGGCTACGCGGTCGCGGCGATCGAATACCGCCTAGCACCTCAGAATCAATGGCCCGCACCACGAGAAGACGTGGAGGAGGCGCTACGGTATCTGAAGGCCAATGCTGATGATTTAGGTATCCGCAAAAACCAATTCGTGCTTTTAGGACGCAGTGCCGGTGGCCAGATCGCCACCGCAGCCAGCTATGGGCTGCAGGACCCGACGATCATCGGCTGCATCAGCGTCTATGCACCAGCGGACCTGTTCTTTGCCCATCAATACGCAGATCCCAACGACATCCTGGATTCCTTAAAACTGCTGCGCCAATACGTCGGAGGCGACCCCGAGCAGCAGCCAGACCGCTACACCAGCGCTTCTGGCATACTGTTAGTCAAACCACAGTCGCCCCCGACGCTGATCATTCATGGCCAAAGAGACGTGCTCGTCTGGCGCATGCAAAGTGAGCGCCTGGCAGAAGCACTCAGATTGGCAAAGGTGCCGCATTTTTATCTGAGGCTTCCCTGGGCTACCCATGGCTTTGATTTTGCTTGGCAAGGGCCCGGATCACAGATCAGTCGCAGGGTTATTGACCATTTTCTTAAGACACTGAAAGAGTCGAAGAACCAGTTGACCAAAGGCATGTCTTTCTGATATTCAATGCCCTCCGCCAACGTTGGCGCAGACTTGTCATTCCCCCAGACAAACTTCCGGCACCTATGGCCGTCTCTAAAAAACCATCCTCCGGAAAGAAAAGCGCCAAGCCAGCAGCCAAGACCAAGGCTGAGGCAAAACCAGCGTTGAAGACAAAGGTTGCAAAGCCTGCCAGGGAGTCTGTGTCTGCCCCCAAGCCAGCGCCTAAATCTAACAAGAAGCCGGCACCACCCGTTCCATCAAAGCCAGCAAAGAAGACTAAAGAATTGCTGAAGACCCCAACTGTCAAAAAGCCTGAGCCGACATCACCGGCACAAAGCGCTCCAGCGACTCCTGTCAAACGTGGACGAGGCCGGCCACGCATCCACCCGATCTCAAAGCAAACAGCCACAGCCAGCATCGAGACGCCAAATGGAGTCATGATCAAACGCCGCCGTGGACGTCCGCCTAAAAACGGATCGGGTGGATCACCTGTCGCCATGATCTATGACGACATTCACGCCCCAGAGATCCAGGCAAGGCTGCGCACACTGATTCGTTTAGCCAAAGAGCAGGATCATTTGAGCTGGGACGACATAAATGAAGCTCTACCCAGTGGCATCGTCACAGTCGATCTCATGGAGGAAGTGCTCGTGCGTCTCCGCGCCATGGAGATCCGCATCACCGATGATGGCGAGGTCGAAGGGCGTGCGGTTCCGCTCTCGGCAAAGCCCAACTCACTCACCGGAGCTGATGCAGCGGCCGAAAAAAATGAAGCAGGCAGGCTCGATTCTCTGGACGATCCCGTCCGCATGTATCTGCGCCAGATGGGCCAGGTGCCCCTGCTGACCCGTGAACAGGAAATTCAGATATCCAAGCGGATCGAGAAAGCTGAAACGGGGCTTCAAGAGTGCCTGCAAAACGTTGGTTTCGTCGCTCAGAGTTACTTGGATCTTGCCAAAAACCTTGCCGAAGGAACCGAGCGCTTTGATCGACTGGTGATTGATCGCAAGAACGAAGAACGTGATCTCTACTTCAAAAAACTTGTCCCACTCATTGCCCAGGTTTCTGAAGCTCACGGCAAATGCGCCTCCTACTACCAGGGCTCCATCGGTGTAGCAGGGAAAAAGCAGGCGACGGCTCTGGAGAACTTTGCCAGCTCACGCACCGCCTACTTCAAGCTCTGCGCCAAATTTTTCTTCAAGCAAAAGATCAACGAAGACTTCGTCGCCCTGATCCAGCAGAAGCAGGACGAGCTCAACAAGATCGAACAAGAACTGCGTCTGCATCCACGCAGCAGTGAAGCCCGCGAAGCCTTACTCAGCTTTGAAGCACAGGCCTGGCAATCCGCTGCCAGCTACCGCCAGATCGCCGCAGATGCACGCCAATGCGTGGCCGAGTCCACCCGTGCTAAAACCGAGATGATCGAGGCCAATCTGCGCCTGGTCATTTCCATCGCCAAAAAGTACACCAACCGTGGCCTTTCCTTCCTGGATCTGATTCAAGAAGGCAACATGGGCCTCATGCGCGCTGTGGAGAAGTTTGAATACCGACGCGGTTACAAATTCTCCACCTACGCCACTTGGTGGATCAGACAGGCCATTACTCGCAGCATTGCCGATCAGGCACGCACCATCCGCATTCCGGTGCACATGATCGAGACGATCAACAAGCTCATGCGTGTGCACAAACAACTCGTGCAAGAGCTGGGTCGCGATCCTACACCGGAAGAGATCGCTGAGGAAATCCATCTGCCTGTCGATCGTGTCAATGCGGTGCTGCGCATGGCTCAGCAACCCGTCTCCATGCAGGCCAAAGTCGGCGATGGTGAAGGCGACACGGAATTTGGCGATTTCATCGAAGATAAGGAAGCTCGTGATCCGATGGAACTCACGGCAATGAATCTCCTGCGTGATAAACTGAAGGATGTCCTAGACACACTCAACCCACGTGAACGCGAAGTCTTAGAGCAGCGTTTCGGTCTCTCCGACGGTTCTGGCCGCACCCTCGAAGAGGTCGGCAAGCAATTCCAAGTCACCCGCGAGCGTATCCGCCAGATCGAAGCCAAAGCCCTGCGCAAACTCCGCCACCCGACGCGTATTCGCAAGCTCGGCGGCTTCTTCGGCAGCTCTTAGCAGCATCGGAATATACTGGCCGGCATCATGATTTGTCACTCCCACAGATTCAGGGAGAACCAGCCGCTGTTGCCCTTGTTTTCCTATCCCTACCGGCCACGCCTCAGCCCCAACAACAAACCGGCCGAAACATTGCTGCTTCGGCCGGTTGAATTAAGTGTTTAAAAGTGGGGGATTAAGCTGCGGCTGCGAGCTGATCCTTCTTGGCTGCGATGGCTGCCTTCGCCTGATTGGCGATGGCTTCAAAGGCTGCTGCATCTTTGATCGCGAGATCGGAAAGCACTTTGCGGTCGATCACGATGCCAGCAAAGTTCAATCCTTCGATCAAACGGCTGTAGGTGATGCCCAGCGGACGTGCTGCGGCGTTGATACGCTGCACCCAGAGGTTACGGAAGGTGCGCTTACGGACCTTACGGTCACGGTAAGAATACGTCATTGCCTTGCGGACGGCGTCCTTGGCATAACGGAAGTGTGTGGAGCGGAAGCCGCGGAATCCTTTGGCTTTCGCAAGTGTCCGCTTGCGGCGTTTGCGGCTAGCGGGTGCGTTTGTGGCTCTTGGCATTTTCTATTTTTTCGAGCAGGCTGTTGTTTTAAGATTCGATGACCGGACTCACCTGATCCTAGGCCCCTCAGGGGACCAGTCCGGAGCAACGTGGTCCTCAAGAAGGAGGACCGTGGGAGCTTTAGCGATGGGAGAACGGCATGTTCGCCAAGACGGCAGCTTTATCCACTTCTGCCACGAGGGCGACTTTACCGAGATTGCGTTTACGTTTACGATTCTTGTTCTGCAGGATATGGCGTTTGCCTTGTTTACGGCGCAACACCTTTCCAGTCGCAGTGACTTTGAATCGTTTTGAGACGGCTTTTCTCGTTTTGGCGATACCAGCGTTTTTTGACATAGGGGTCGCGAAGGTGGCGATGAATGGAAAATGGGCAAGGCCTTTTTCCATCGAAGTAGAATGATTTTCGAGATTTTATGCGCCAAAGACAGGAGTTCCAGCTTTTCACAGCCATTTTCCTGCTGAAAAATGCCCTTACCACGCCGAGCACGCCCTTTTATCTAAACCCTCATGCCCGAACTCCCTGAAGTCGAAACCTCCCTGCGCGGCGTCTCTCCATGGCTCGTTGGCCGGACAGTGAGAGAGGTCGTCGTCAGGGACAAACGTCTTCGCTGGCCTATCCCTGACTGCATCCATGATCTGGAAGGGCAAACCATCACTGCGGGTGCGCGTCGAGGAAAGTATCTGCTGTTTACCTCCAACAAAGGCACGCTGCTTCTGCATCTAGGCATGTCGGGCAGCTTGCGAGTGACCGACCCTGACATCGCTTGGCGTAAGCATGATCACCTGGCTCTGACCACGGATCGCGGAAAACAAATTCGCCTGCACGATCCACGCCGTTTTGGCGCAGCCCTCTGGATTGAGGGACTGCCAGAGGCCCATCCCCTGCTCTGCGACCTAGGGCCTGAGCCACTCGGCCCTGATTTTAACACCGCCATGCTTCAAAAAGCCTGCGCTGGACGCGAAGCGCCGATCAAAGCGGTGATTATGGATTCCCACATCGTGGTCGGAGTCGGAAACATTTATGCCTGTGAAGCCCTTTTCATGGCAGGCATCAATCCGCGAAAAGCAGCCGGCAAAGTTAGTAAACCGCGCCTAGCTAAACTTGTCACGTCGATCCAGGAGGTCCTAGCTGCCAGTATCGAAATGGGTGGCACCACACTGCGCGACTTCCTCAATGAAAAAGGTGAGCCAGGTTATTTTAAGCAGACTTTACGTGTCTATGATCGTGCCGAAGAACCTTGCCACACCTGTAAAACCAAGGTCAAACGTGTGGTCATGAGTAACCGCTCCACCTTCTACTGTCCGAGCTGCCAAAAATAACTTCTCGTAAAATACCTTGCGCATTGTTTTAGATGCGCCACTATCACGACCCGCTCCTCACGGAGCAGACAACGGGACGTAGCTCAGCCTGGTAGAGCGCTTGCTTTGGGAGCAAGAAGTCGTGAGTTCGAATCTCGCCGTCCCGACCACTTCGAGTCAAAAAGACCGAAGTCCCCCTGCGGTGATACTTGAATTCCGCTCAGCTCTGGGCGATTCCCTCACCAACCATGCCCTCCGCCCTCTTTGCCGCTACCCTGTCAGCCTTTGACGATCAAGGCTGGATCTACCGTGAAGTGCCCGATGCGGAAGTCATCGAGGCTGACTTTGAAGCTCACCACACCAAGGTACCTCTGCATGTCCAGATTCATGGCGAGGCAAACATCGCCAGTGTGGTTTCCCGCTCCACCATCCCTGTGCCAAAAACACATCGCATGCATGTGGCTGAGCTCATCATGCGCACCAATAAGGAGCTGAACATCGGCAACTTCGAGCTCGATTGGGATAGCGGACTGGTGATGTTCCGCGTGACGAATATTTTCCCTGCCCTGCATCACGACGAGCGCATCATCGCCACTCTTGTTCATGCCTCCATTGCTGAGATGGATCGCCTGACCCCCTTCCTCGGAGAAATTTGTCAGACACCCAAATCAGAGCTCTTGCTCCTCATGGTCACCGACCTCATGCGGCGTGAAGACTTCCTCCCGCCCGCACCTGAGGAAGAGTAGGCGCCTCAGCCCCTAACGCGATGCGTTACCTCCTGCACAATCACCCGACTTTCCCAGACCTACTCTCCAAAGAGGAACTCTATGAGTTGGTGGAGCGCAGTTCTCTAGCTCGCGGTGATTTCTGCACCGACACGCTCACCCATCGTGACCACACAGTCGGGGAAGTCATCAGTCAAATGCGCCCGCCCAGCCCTAGCAGCACCGCGCGCCTAAACCGGCCAGCTTATCAGGAATTCCGCGCAGACTCGCCACTGGAGGAAGAACCCCTTGAAGAGGAACCTGAAGAAGCTGAACCCGAACTCCCCAAAGAGCGCTACACAGCCAGCGGTGAGCTGATTTTATTCTTCTCGCATCCGTCTTGGTTCCGTTATGTGAAGGCGCTATTCTTTTTCCTGCTCTTGGTGACCGCGTCAGTCATGCTGCTTTTCATTGATCCTGTTTACTCACTCATCACGGGCTTACTCGCACTGGCCACACTGATTGCGATCATGATCGCCCGCAGTTGCCGTGATTACCTCGTCACCGAAGATCGCGTCGAAGTCCTCTGGGGCATTCTTGGTCGCAGTTCCAACGAAGTCCGCATCTGCGACATCCGCAGCCTGGACGTCCGAGAAAACGGAATCAAAGGCATCCTAGGTATCGGCACACTCGATGCGTCCTCTGCGGCAAACGCCGGCATTGAAGTCAGCTTCCTTGATATTCGGAAGCCGCATGAAGTCAAAGAACTCATCCGCCGACTCCAGCGTGGTCTGCCTGCCGAACAGGATTGAGGCCAGTTAAGCCTGCATCCATGATTTTAGCGCACTTTTATCTGGCCTGATCTATCCATGAAAGGCTAGTGCAGAGCATAACAGAATCGGCTCGCTTGTTTTTCCCGCTGGAAAAAAGGTCGATAACTGGCTTAAAGTCGGTGATTCTCTTTTATCATGCCTCAAGAAAAACCCGTCTCGCTCAAGCATCTAAAAATTCTCGGTCAGGAGCATTTGCCGACAGGCGGGGGTTTCCTCATTTTAGCCAGCCAACTTAGCTACACGGACCTGCAGAGACTGGAGACGATTCTGGGTGAACGACAAATCGTCTATCTCGTGGAGCAGGGGGCAGCACTGGAGCCATCCCTGCGGACGCATTTGGAAAAGGAGTCGGTGCAGGCCATCGAGTTTGCTCCACACACGACAGATTCAGCTTCCTACAAGAATACCGTTTTAGAAGAGATCCAAAAGGACAAGGTGCTGATTTATCTGCCTGCCCTGGCTGCCGTCATCAATGCGCCGATGAGTACCGTTCCTGGCACCAAGCTGGAGTTTCTTCTCAAACCCGGCATGCCAGTGCTGCCGATCTACATCCAGCGCAGCTTGGAGATCGCCCTAGACATCGAGTCCCGCTACAAGGAAGACGACGCTATCTTTGCCTTTGGCAGTCTTTTACGCGGCACAGCTGAAGTGAATTTGGCCGCTTATCAAGAGTCCATGCTTGCCCTGGCAGAACAATGCTTTTCGGCGCATCCAGCGCTGAACATGCACCTAGCTTATGCCCTTTTATTGGGGCTCAAAAAGCACGGCGGCAAAAACAAGATCATCGATGGTAAAGACGACAAAACTCTCGGCTATGACAAGATCCTGGCCATCGCCATTGCTCTATCCAAAGTCATTCAATCCGAGACGAAAAAGAAACGCGTTGGAGTTGTCCTGCCTCCAGGAGTCGGCGGTCTGATTGCCAATGTGGCCGTGCTGCTTGCAGGCAAAGTGCCAGTAAACCTGAATTTCACCGCAGGTCGTGCTTCGATCGAGCATGGGATCAAGGCGGGTGACATGGACCGCTTTATCACAGCAGACATCTTTGTGCGTAAAGTACAGAGCTTCCCATGGCCACCCAGCAAGCAACTCATCCTCATCGAGCGCGCACTGCCAAAAATGAAAATCAAAATTGGCCTTTGGCTGATTTTGAGCAAGATCATGCCGGCATCCCTGCTGGCCATGATCCTGGGAATCCCGAAAAAAGGTGGCCATGAAGAGGCCCTACTGCTTTTCACCAGTGGCAGTTCAGGTTTGCCAAAAGGTGTGGTGCTAAGTCACCGCAACATGATCGCCAACGTCATCCAGTTCGGCAGTCGCCTTGGCATGAAGGAGAGCGACAGTATTTTGGGTAGCTTACCGCTTTTCCACAGCTTTGGCTGCACCGTGACCCTCTGGTATCCGATCATTGGCGGAGTGAATCTAGTGACCTATCCAAGCCCATTGGAAACCAAGAAGCTGGCTGAGTTGATCGAGAAATACCGCGTCAGCCTCATGATCGCCACGCCGACCTTCCTGCGCGGTTACCTGCGTGGCGTGAACAAGGAGGCGCTGACCTCTATCAAGCTCTGTGTCACGGGCGCTGAAAAATTACCAACGACGGTATCAGACGCCTTTGAGACCAAATTTGGTAAGCGTGTCTATGAAGGCTACGGCCTCACTGAAACGTCCCCAGTTTCCAACGTTAATCTGCCCAATCCCAAGCCTCTGGGAGAGGAATCCGCGGGTTATGTCTGGATTCCTAGTCATCGCCAAGGCAGTGTTGGGCAGATGGTCCCAGGTCTCAGCGTGCGGATCACCCACCCAGAGACCTTTGAACCGCAGTCCATCCATTCTAGCGGCATGATCTGGTTCAAAGGAGCCAACATCTTTGAAGGCTACTTGCACGACGAAAAACGCACGAGCGAAGTGAAAAACAAAGATGGCTGGTTCCGCACTGGCGACATCGGACGCGTGGACATGGACGGATTTCTTTACATCGAGGGCCGCCTGAGCCGATTCAGCAAGATCGCTGGTGAAATGGTTCCCCATGAAACGGTCGAAGAGGCCTTGGTCAAGGCCATGGGCCTGGAAAACGAGTCCAGCCGCAAGATCGCCATCGTCGGTGTGCCTGATCCTGATAAAGGCGAGGCGCTGATCCTCCTGACAGCCATCCCAGGTGGCCCTGAGCAGCAAGAGATCTTGGATCTACGCTATCGCCTGCTTGAAAAAGGCATGCCCCCGCTCTGGATCCCAAAAAAGATGGTCCGTGTCGCCGACATCCCCATCCTGTCCTCCGGCAAGCTCGACGTCCAATCCTGTGAGAAAATCGCAAGAGCGGCAGTGAGCTAGGCTCTGATTTATAACATCCAGGCTAGTTCACTTTGTCAGCGCTTGGGCAGGATAATCTAGGTCAAAAATTCGCCACCAAATAACTTTCTCAGCTCTTGTGAAGAAAGGTGAATAAATGGGGGCAACACCAAGAGTTGCAGCCCCATCATAAAACTCTCGATCCTAGTCACAATTGGATCATTGGCCGGATCACTCCCAACGGGACAGCGGTCTTTTTGAGACACTAAGATAATTCCTAAGGAATGGCATCCTGAATGCCAAAACTGCCCTTAACAGCCCAAAAATTCACATGGAATACGGACGCTCCACCAACCCTTGGCGGATCAATTAAACGCTTCATTATCAAGTAAATAAAACTAAACGAGATCAATCAAGCCAGTTTAATACATCAACTAGCTTGATCGTATCCACTGAAATTCCGACGTGACAGATTCGTTTCGTTCCTCGCAACTACAGTAAGGGTTCCACGCCTTATGAGCGTTTAAAAACAGAATCAAAGGGAGGCTTAAGCGTGCAGAAAATGTTAGCCGCGAGAGGTTAGACAAAAGTTATTTTTATCACTGTGAATAACCTGTGAATAGAGTCTGAAAACTTATCGACAACTTGAGCTCAAAGTGGAGGTTATTTGGCCACATCTACGGACTGCAACTCCGCTCTCAATTGCTCAATTTGTGCCTGCGAATGCCCTGAAGTACAGGTAATTCGCAATCTTGCGCTTCCTCGTGACACGGTCGGATAGCGAATGGCAGGAATAAGAAAACCCCTACTTTTCAAATCTAAACTCACCTTAAGCGCCCGAGTTTCGTCACCAATCACTTTTGGCAAGATGGCGCTAGCTGGCTGACTCTCCGGTTGCAAAATCGCAAGGTAGGCCCAGAGCCGATGCCGGCGCAGATCGCCCTCCTGACCAGATAGCAAGGCTAAAGCGTGAACAGCCGTATGAGCCAATGCTGGAGGCGGAGCTGTCGAGTAGATCAGACTGCGTGCACGATTTATCAGCAGGTCGATCACCTGACGCGAGGCTGCAAGGTAACCACCCGATAGCCCAAAAGACTTACTTAGCGTTCCCATATGCAACTCCACCTTGCTTTCAAGGCCCAGCGCCGCTGCCAGTCCCCTGCCCTGTGGACCGAGCACACCAACAGAATGAGCTTCATCAAGAAGTAGCCAGGCACCATAGCGCTCCTTTAAAGCTACGATCTCTGCCAGTGCACAAGCATCGCCATCCATGCTGAAGATCGCCTCAGTCACGACTAACACACGGCCTTTAGCAGTCGCTAACAAGCGCTCTAGTTTCTCGACATGATTGTGTGGAAAAACACGAATCGTAGCGCCGCTCAGACGTGCCGCATCGACCAAACAGGCGTGACATAATTTATCCAAAATGATCGTATCCGCAGCCCCCATCAAGGCTGGAATCGTGCCCAGCGCCACCGCATAACCGCTGCTGAAGGTCAGGGCGGCTTGAGTCTGTTTAAAATCAGCCAAAGCCTCCTCTAACTGAAGATGTGGCCTCTGTGTGCCACTCACCAATCGAGAGGCCCCAGAACCCGCACCATAAAGACTCACACCTTCTTTAAAGGCTTCCATCAGCTCAGTAGATGTGGCCAGGCCTAAATAGTCATTCGAGGAAAAGTTGATCAACTCCTGGTTATCGACGTGCACAATCGGCCCCTTCACGTCCTCCAGCAGACGCAAATCACGCCAGAGTCCCTGAGCACGGAGATCCCCACATTGTGACTCCAGATCCCAGCTCACTCGGCCAACCTCCGCTCTAGCACCTCATCTTTTTCTACCCCCAAAGACTGAGCTTTCTTATAATGCATCTTGGCCAGCTCAGTGCTTGGCGGCCTTTGATCCATGTAAAGCAGTGCCAAATTAAAGTGGGCAATCCCAAACTTCGGATTCAGCTCGATCGCACGTTGCAACTCAGACTCGGCAGCCGCATTCCAGCCTAGGCTACGGATCGTGATCGCCAAATAATTATGGGCACGCGCATCTTCAGGATCTTCATGGATCGCACGGCTAAACATCGACATCGCCTGATAGCTGTCCCCTTTGGCCGAATACAGAAGACCCAGCGCATTCCAAGACTGCACAAGCCCAGGATTATACAGAACCGATTTTTCAAAGCATTCCAGCGCTTCTTTGGCCAGGCCTGCTTGCTGCTGAACCGCCCCCAAATTGGCCCAGGCTAAAGCATTCTCTTGATCCAAAGTCAGCATCTCCTGATAGGCCGCACGCGCGCCATCCCAGTCTTTTTTGGCAAAAGCCGCCGCTGCGCGCTGAGCCAGGATCGTCGTGTCAGCCGGTAGCGTGCCCGCAGTGCCCAACGGCATACGCTGCAGAGGCGGCGTAGTCTCCTGCGCCAAAAGCCCTGCGCCAAAAGCCATGAGAGAAAGAGTAGCGAGACGAATCATCTCCAATCATCACGCAACCGACCACTCACTGCAAGGCCTGGACTCTAGATTGCTGTATATCCAAAGATTTATTGGATCGATCACCTGAAACATCCAGTGAGACATCCTGAAATCTACCCGACCTCCTCGACGTATTCACCACATGACCCGATTCACCCGCCGCCGCCTTTTAGCTGCCAGCACCAGTTCATTGTTCGTGCCCAGCATCCTGAAATCCGCCGAAAACGTGGCCAAACCCTTCAGCTTCGCCTTCCTCACCGACGCCCACATTCAACCTGAACTCCGCGCAGTCGAAGGCGTCAAAGCTTGCTTTGAAAAAGCCAACGAGCTCGAGCAAAAACCTGACTTTGCCATCACCGGCGGCGACCTCATCATGGATGCCCTAGAGATGGGCTCAGACCGCGTTCATGCCCAGTGGCAGCTTTGGGACGAGGCCATGAAACACCTCGACTACAAAACCTACCACACCATCGGCAATCACGACGTCTGTGGCTGGTCTAAAAAAGCCATCGTCAAGCCCGGCGAGAACGATTACGGCAAGAAACTTTTCTCCGACCGCTACGGCAAAGGGCGTACTTACCAGAGCTTTGATCACGGCGGCTGGCACTTCATCATCCTCGACAGCATCGGCCAGGAAAGCGACCTCGAATACAAAGGCTGGATCGATGACGACCAGCTCACCTGGCTCAAAAACGACCTCGAAAAAACCGGCAAACAAACGCCTATCGTCATGGTCACCCACATTCCTTTCTACAGCGTCTGGGATCAGGTCATCCTCGGACCCAAGATCAAAATCGGCGGCAAGGCGCTCGTGGGCAATGTCTTCGAGTTCCGCAAGATGCTCAATCCCTACAATCTTAAGCTCGTTCTCAGCGGCCACGGCCACATTTCCGAGCGCATCCAGTTTGACAAAGTCACCTACCTGCAAGGCGGAGCCGTCTGCGGCATGTGGTGGAAAGGCCCTGTCCACGGAAATCCCGAAGGCTTCCTCCAAATCACCTGCCATCCCGACGGCCACTTTGAAGACCAGTACCACAGCTACGGCTGGAAGGCTTAAATCCGACATCTTTGCGTTGATCCGCTCCGGTGGCGCGCCATTGCTAAGGCTGCCCATGTCACCTGCTGAACGCATCGCTCATCTCCGCCACGCCTTTCCTGAAGAAGGCATGTTTCGTGATAAGGAATGGGTGCTTTCGCCGGAGGCTTTTGTCTTGGATAAACAGACGGTCGATCTCATCGAGTCACTCGGCCCTGCGCTGCGGGCGTTTCAGCGCTGCTGCAATCAGCTCTATTTTGACAGCCTGGAAAAACCGGAACTCGCCTGGGTAGCGCGCCTGCTGGATCAGGGGAAACCAGAGCGCGTAATCGCTCTTAGCCGACAAAAGCAGTGGCGGGATGATCTACCAAGCGTCCTACGCCCTGACCTTGTGCTGACGGAAGATGGCGTCTGTATTTCTGAGCTCGACTCACTTCCCGGCGGCATCGGTTTGACTGGCTGGCTAAATGAAACCTACGCAGCGATGGGTCAAGCTGTGATCGGTGGTGCCAGTGGCATGATTGACGGATTCGCTGCCGCTTTCCCCCATGAAGACGTTCTCGTTTCCCGCGAATCAGGCGATTACCAGCCCGAGATGGAATGGCTGATCAGCAGACTCAATGCCCGCACGGGTGGACTACCGCGAAGTGTCATGAATCCCTGGAATCTGACACCGACCGAACTCATCGGCTCCAGCATCTACCGCTTCTTTGAACTCTTCGATCTCGCCAACGTCGAGCTAGCTGATGAGATGCTCAAAATGGCCCAACAGGGCGAGATGACGATAACACCTCCCTTAAAAGCTCATCTAGAAGAAAAACTTTGGCTCGTACTTTTTTGGTCCCCCCAACTTCAAGATTACTGGAACCGCAAACTGAGCGCCGAACACCGAGATCTGCTGAAACGCTGCATTCCACAAGGCTGGGTCATGGACCCGACGCCGATTCCACCCTTTGCCGTCTATCCAGGGCTGAATATTCAGTCCTGGCAGGAAGCCAAACGCTTCGGCAGTAAGCAGCGTGAGCTTGTGCTCAAAATCAGCGGCTTTTCCGAAGTCGGCTGGGGATCACGCAGCGTCTCCATCGGCCACGACCTTTCTCAGGAACAATGGGCAGCTGCTCTAGATGAGGCATTGGCCAGTTTTCCGACTGGCCCCTATATCATGCAGCGCTTTCATCGCGCCAAAGTCCTGCAGCATCCTGCTTGGAATGAAGAACTTCAGGAAACCAAGATGATGAAATCCCGCGTCCGTCTCTGTCCCTACTACTTCGTTCCCAAAGACAGCGAAGAAACCCGACTCAGCGGCATAATGGCCACCGTCTGTCCTGCCGATAAAAAGATCCTGCACGGCATGAGGGACGCGATGATGCTTCCATGTGTAGGCAGTGGAAGCACGAGACGCTGATCATTTCATTTGCTCAACCCCTCACAAACACTCCGTTCTATTAAATTCATCCTTGGCCCTGAGCTTGTAGCAGGCATGGTGGCGGGCTCATGAGCCAAACCAACACCGACTCCCATTCTTCTGACTATGATCTCGTGGTAGCCGGAGGTGGCGCAGCAGGTTTTTTTGGAGCCATCACGTTTGCAGAGTCCTGCCCAGGTTCCCGCGTCCTGATTGTAGAAAAAAGCAGCCAAGTGCTGGGCAAAGTCAAAATTTCGGGAGGTGGCCGTTGCAACGTTACTCACGCCTGCTTTGACCCAAAGGCTCTAACCAAATTTTACCCACGCGGTTCCAAGCAACTCATCGGCCCGTTTCACCATTGGAGCCCGACCGATACCATGGACTGGTTTGAGAACCGTGGAGTGCCCCTGAAAATCGAGGAAGATGGGCGTGTCTTCCCCCAATCTGACAGCTCTCAGAGCATCATCGACTGCCTCATGGGGGCTGCTAAAAAAGCAGGTGTCATCATCCGCACGCACACTGCCCTGGAGGCTGCTGAAGCCGCTGCTGACGGCCTCTTTGCTCTCCGTCTGAATGCCGATGAACAAATCCGCAGCAAACGACTCCTATTGACTCTCGGCGGCACACGAAACCGATTCGGCGCTGATCTGGCCGCCAGCTTTGGACACCGAATTGAGGAGGCAGCCCCTTCCCTATTCACCTTCAAAATCGCTGACACTCGTCTCTCTGGCCTGCCAGGATTATCTGTTCCTGAGGCAACGGTTCAAGTCAGTTCGACCGACTCAAAGCTCAATCTCAAAGCCACCGGTCCAGTTCTTATCACCCATTGGGGACTCAGTGGACCAGGCATCCTCAAGGTCTCCGCTTGGGGTGCGCGTGAGCTTCAAAAGCTTGACTATCGTTTTGATATTCTCGTCAACTGGACCGGCCAGGAGACTGAAGCACAAATCCTGCAGCGCTTTGACGAACTACGCATCGAGTCACCCCGAAAAAGCATCTCCAACGATCCACAATTCAGCATTCCAAGTCGGCTTTGGAAAGGCCTGCTGGAATCAGCGCTGGCCGACTCCACAAGCGATGCGAGCGAACTCCGTTGGCCTCATCTACCACGGGAGAAAGCACGCCGCCTTGCCCAAGAGCTAGGGGCCTGCCGATTCAGTGTCGATGGCAAAAGCATGAACAAAGACGAGTTTGTCACCTGCGGAGGCGTGCACCTTGGTGATGTGCAGTTCAAAACCATGGAAAGTCGAACCACTCCTGGCCTACACTTTGCAGGTGAGATTCTCGATATCGACGGCGTCACCGGCGGCTTCAATTTCCAAGCCGCCTGGACAACAGCTCGCCTGGCAGGTGAGGCCATGGCTGAATCTTTGTTAGGCTCTGAGGCGCTCGTATAAAATCACGCCAGCACCTGCTTCACCACATTCCCATGAATGTCGGTCAGGCGATAATCACGACCTTGGAAGCGATAGGTCAGGCGCTCATGCTCGACACCGAGCAGGTGCATGATGGTCGCATTGAGATCATGAACGTGAACGGGATCTTTGACGATGTTGTAGCTAAAATCATCGGTTTCGCCAAAGGTCATGCCTTTCTTCACACCAGCCCCAGCCATGAAGATGGAGAAACAACGCGGGTGGTGATCTCGGCCGTAGTTTGTTTCCGTCAGTGCTCCTTGACTATAAATCGTGCGTCCAAACTCGCCACCCCAGACAATGAGTGTATCGTCCAGCAGACCGCGTTGTTTTAGATCCATGATCAGGGCAGCCGTGGCCTGATCCGTGTCATTGATTTGACCCTGAATGGCTCTTGGTAGGCCACCATGATGATCCCAGCCCATGTGAAAGAGCTGAATGCAACGTACATCCCGCTCAGCCAAACGACGAGCTAACAAACAGTTCGCGGCATAAGTGCCAGGCTTTTTCACATCAGGCCCATACATGTCCAACACATGCTGCGGCTCTTTGGAGATGTCAGCCAACTCTGGCACACTGGTCTGCATGCGAAAAGCCATCTCGTATTGAGCGATTCGGGCCGTGGTCTCAGGATCGCCAAAGGTCGCGTGATCACGCTGATTCAAAGCGGCTAATTCATCCAGCATACCTCGACGCAACTCACGCGTGACCCCGCTAGGATTGGAAAGATAAAGGACCGGATCACCCTTGTTACGGAATTTCACGCCCTGATGCTGCGTGGGGAGAAAACCGCTACTCCACAGACGGTCATAGAGCGGCTGATCATCCGGACGACCTGTGCCAAAGGAAGTCATGACCACATACGCTGGCATGTCCTCATTTGCGCTTCCCAGACCATAACTGAGCCACGAGCCAATGCTGGGACGACCCGCTAGTTGGCTACCGGTCTGACAAAATGTGATGGCTGGATCATGATTGATGGCCTCGGTGTGCATGGAACGGATCACACACAGCTCATCCGCCACTTTGGGTAGATGTTTCCATAGATCGCTCAGCCAGATGCCGCCCTTGCCATGCTGGGCGAAATTAAACATTGAAGGAGCTACGGGAAAAGACTTCTGGCCCGAAGTCATCGTCGTCAGACGCTGGCCTTTACGGATCGACTCGGGCAAGTCCTTTCCTCGCTGTGCCGCCATCTGCGGTTTCGGATCAAAGAGATCCATCTGAGAAGGCGCCCCTGACTGAAAAAGATAGATCACCCGCTTAGCCTTTGGCGCATGATGAAGATTAGCCGCTGAGCCAGCCATGAGCGAGCCTAGCGCCGTCGAACTAAGCGCTGCCGCACTGTTTCGAAGAAACAAACGACGATTAAGGGCATCTTGAAAAGCGGTGGGTGAAGTCATGTCCGTGATCCTAAACTATTTAGCTCAAAAATGCTTAAATCTTACAAATTAAATCAGAAGCATGCACATGCTCTTTCAAAGCATTTAAAACGGAGATACCGCAAAAGTGACAAGTCGGATGCAGAGACTTCGGTTTCTCATTGCTTTGAGATCTGAAAAGATTTCTTGTTACCTTGAACGATGATTACCTCAGGAAGTCAGCATGAGCCTATCTTTTACCCCGCCCATGTGCCCACAATGCTTTGCTGCGCTGCCTGAAGATGCGCCTCAGGGACTGTGTCCGTCCTGCCTGATGGCACTTGCGACCTTGGCGACTGATCAGGAGACGTTACCGATGGCAGCGGCTGATTTCCCATCACTGACAGAGATCACTGAGGCTTTCCCTGATTTGGAGATCGTGGAAAAGATCGGTCAAGGTGGGATGGGCGTGGTTTTCAAAGCGAAGCAGCCGCGACTGGATCGCATGGTAGCTCTGAAAGTGCTGCCCAAAAGACTAGCAGCTATGTTGGGCTTCCCTGAGCGATTCAGGCGTGAAGGCCGCGTGCTGGCTCGACTCAATCATCCGAGCATCGTAACGGTCTATGATTTTGGTGAGTGTGGCGGCTTTTGCTACCTGCTGATGGAGTATGTCGATGGGGTCAATCTGCGCCAGGCGATGAAGGCGGG
Source organism: Verrucomicrobiaceae bacterium (assembly GCA_027486585.1). Classification (GTDB taxonomy): domain Bacteria; phylum Verrucomicrobiota; class Verrucomicrobiia; order Verrucomicrobiales; family Verrucomicrobiaceae; genus Prosthecobacter. Next base: position 20,062 of record JAIXOU010000004.1, read on the forward strand.
GCGCTTTACACCCGAGCAGGCGCTGAAAGTGGTGCCAGACATCTGCACCGCGCTGCAATACGCTCATGAGCAGGGGGTGCTGCATCGGGACATCAAGCCTGAAAACATCCTGCTGAATTCAAAAGGCGAGGTCAAGATGGCTGACTTTGGGATTGCTAAACTTCAGGACGAATCAGGACAGGACATGCTGCTGACGCAAAGCGGCGCCAAACTGGGCACAGCTCCCTACATGGCCCCCGAGCAGGTCGAGCAACCTTCGACGGTGGACCATCGAGCAGATATTTATTCATTAGGTGTGGTGCTCTATGAGTTGCTGACCGGCGAGCTACCACTCGGACGCTTTGCAGCACCTTCTGAGAAATCTGCCGTGAATGGCAATGTCGATGCGGTGGTGTTTCGCGCTTTAGAAAAAGAGCGTGGGCGCAGGCAACAGAGTGCGGGTGAATTCAGAACAGAGATCGAAAGCCTAGCCGCTGGGGCGGCCTCAATGCAGCGAGTGCTCCCTCAGCGTTTCCAGAGCTTTGAATACAAATCCAAGCGAACCCTCTGTGGCATGCCGTTGCTGCACGTCACCTCCGGGATCGATCCCACAACAGGTCACAAACGTGAGGCGCACGGCTTCTTTGCCTTTGGCGACAGCGCCGTCGGCATGTTCGCTTTTGGGGGTTATGCGCGCGGATGTTTCGCCTGTGGCGGCATGGCGATTGGTGGTGTTGCGATTGGCGGAGTGAGCATCGGATTGATCTCTTGGGGAGCGTTTGCACTCTCCTTGCTGCTCGCCATCGGCGGCTTGAGCATCGGTCCAGTGGCGGCAGGTGGCGCGGCCTTGGGGTGGAATGCGGTAGGCGCTTTCGCGATGGGTTGGAACGCTGTGGGTGGAGTCGCCATCGCACAGCATGGCATGGGGGCTGAGGTCATCGCCCCGCATGTTGTCAAATCGCTTTCGGAACTGTCACCGATGCTTCAATTCCTGGCTAAGTCCTCTTGGTGGATCAGCATGGGATCGTTCCTTTGGCTGCCGCTCATGCTGCCGCCGATCATCGTTACAGGGTGGGCGCGGCGGCAATTGGAGTTTCAATCCCGCAAATCTTCAGCTTCTAGCCAACCTCCATCAATGCGTGTCTTCTGGGCGATTCCCGCAATTCTTCTCATATGCACGGTGTTTTGGTGGATGCTTTACCGATGGACCATGGCTGGTGCTGACATGGCCCGTTTCATCATTCCCACCGTTATCGCTAGCATTGGCATCCTGCTTTATGCGGCGAGCCTGCCCTTGTGGTTGCGGCTTGTGCCGATGAATTCATGGTATGGTGTGGGTCTGCCTTCCACCTTTCTATCCGACGAACGCTGGTATAAAGTGAACGCCCATTTCGGTAAGCAACTGTTCTGGTGGTCGCTCGCCGTCATCGGCGCGGGCATCGCCGGATTTTATCAACTGCCACGCCACCAGGACTCCTATCCCTGGGCGGCAATTACGCTCTCTCTTGTCGCCGTGGCGGCCTCGGTGGTTTCGACGCTGTGGTGGATGCATCAAAATCCCGTGGCTGCACCAAAGCCAACGCGCGGCCGCCTCGCGAAGTGGAGCGGGCAGAGCATCGTGGCCGTGGTGATCGCACTTTTCATCAAGTCTTTCATCGTCGGTGCCTATTCGATCCCGAACGGCGGCGAGCCAGGTGTCGCCAAAGGCAGCTACTGGCTGGCATCCAGACTCGATACCGGCTTTTCTGCCGGAGAACTCATCGCCTTTCAACATGAAAGCGGTCACACTTGGCTGGCCCGCGTCGTCGCCAATGAAGACAAAGGCCTTCGCCTCAAGCGTGGTGGCAGACCGGATGAGTTCTTCCTGCCGTGGGACAAGATCGTGGGGAAAATGTGGTTCTCCTATTTGTCGCCGGATGCATCGCCTAAATCATGACCTCTTCCTTCCAACCAACTCGCTGGACTCTCGTAGTCCACTCGCGAGGTGAAGACACTTCGGCGAAAGTGGCGCTGAGTGAATTGTGTGAAGCTTACTACAAGCCGGTCATTGCCTTTCTCAAACGGGAAGGGCGTAGCGAGGATATGGCCCGTGATTTAGCCCATGGATTTTTTGAAAAGCTGCTGGCCGGTGGTGCTTTGGAAAAGGCTGAGAAAAGTAGAGGCCGCTTCCGCTCATATTTACTGGGGGCTTTGAAGCACTACTTAGCGGATCAACGAGATCACGCAATGGCGGCGAAACGTGGCGGCGGGGTAGAACTCATTCCCTGGAACACTCCATCTAACACCAGCGCGCCAGGACTTCAGCACGCCGACGAGCAGTCGGTTCCACCTGACCTTGCATTTGATCGCCAATGGGCCATCACAGTGCTTGATGACACATTACATGATTTAGAGTCAGAAATGCGGTCTGAAGGAAAACTCGACCTCTTTAAACTGATCAAACCTTGGCTAACAGGAGATGCTGACACAACAAGCCAAGCCAGCGTCGCTGCTCAACTTGGGATGAGCGCGGACTCCGTAAAAACAGCTGTGCATCGCCTGAGAAAACGTTTTCGCACACTCATGAAGCAACGCATTGCTGATACGGTGGATGACTCAGCTCAGGCTGAAGAGGAACTGACCCATCTAAAAATGGCTTTGCGCTAAAGCTGCTTTACCGCGCGTCATCACGATTTGTGATTCCTTTCCAGGAGTATTGGAGTTGTGGAGAGATGGATTTCCAATGCTCCAGCACTCCATGACTCCATCTGCTGATTTCACAGTTTGTGGTGATGCTTGGTGTAAATCACGTTGCCCTCGGACAAATTGGGGATCATGGAGACCACTCTTCCATGCCCGACTCACCTACTGCAAAACCCAGTATCCTAGCCCACATCGGCCTGGTGTTTCGGCAAAATCGAAGCGCCTGCGTCTTGCTCAACCTTCTGGTAATCACCCTCGTCACGACTTATTATCAGGTGCCTGCTGTGACAGAGGTCTGGGAAAACATCGGCGCTTTTAAAACCCGTTGGTCCTATGGTTTCTCGCTACTTTCCACGATCTTGGCCGCCGCCGTGCTGCCCTTCTGCATTCAATGGCTGATGGGAACTCTTCCAGCCAAGTCACGTTGGCAGAGACTTCTGGCACTGATGGTATTCTGGGGATATCGGGGGATGGAGATCGATCTCTTTTATCGGCTGCAAGGTGCTCTTTTTGGTCATGGAAATGATGTCCTGACCCTCATCATCAAAGTCGCTTTTGACCAATTTGTCGCCAGCCCGATCTGGTTCGTCCCGACTTATCTCATTGTGCTGCGCTGGATCGATTTAGACTGCTCTTGGTCGCGAACACGGGCTTCTTTGAATCGCGACTTTTGGACGCGGACCTGCCCGACGGTGATGATCACGAACTGGTTAGTTTGGGTTCCCACCCTAGCCTTGGTCTATAGCCTACCACCTGCACTGCAATTTCCCCTGTTCTCCATCGTGATGTGTTTCTTCATCCTGATCGTGATGATTCTGGCAGGCTCTAAAACAGAACCTAAATTGGCAACACCGAATTACTGATTTGAATCAATTGAAAACAACAACTGTAGCCATTAGAATTCATTAACCTCAAAATGAGCACTTTCCGAAGTTGCCACTGGCTGATTGTTTGTTTATTTTAATAAATCACATCTGCGGACTATTCATCAGCGGTGATATTTTAAAAACTACGCATCCAGATGACAGCCACAGCCTCTCTAATGATGACGGATCTGCCGGTTCAAAACCGCAGAGACTCAGCGCTGCTCAGTCAGTTTGATGATCTTTTTCAGGATTTCATCATCAAAGGTGGCCCCCTACCCCAGGAATACGGTGTACTCAACCGTGCCATTCGTCATCTTGGCGATGCTGTGCGGGCGGGGGTCGTTGCCCATGGAGATCTATTGGCCTATGTCCAGCATCTTTCTAAACAGGAACTAGCCGGCACCATGCAGGCCGAGGCCATGGAGAGGAAGTATGGCTACAGCGGCGACTTTGAGATCATCGATCATATATATACGCGTAAAATCTGTGCTAATCCGAAGCTCCGGCTTTGGGACCTATTTTTTCACTCGCAGGCTGCGCCTGTCGCCGTGAGAAACCGGAAAGCCTACTTTCAAGATCTAATGCAGTCCCACTTGGCAGCTCGCCAGGGCACAGATCGAATGACAGTCCTGAATGTGGCCAGCGGTCCAGGCCGCGACATGCGTGAATTCTTTTTAGAGAATCAAACTGCGCCGGTCTCAATGGACTGCGTGGACATGGATGCACGAGCCATCGCCTACGCCACACAGCTCTGTGAGCCATGGTTGGATCGCATCACCTTTCATCATCGGAATGTGCTGCGCTTCATTCCGACCCGTGGCTATGATCTGGTCTGGTCGGCCGGCCTGTTTGACTACCTCTCCGACAAGCTTTTTGTACATCTTCTGAGCACTCTGATCAAGGTGACCAAACCTGGTGGTGAAGTCGTGATCGGAAATTTCAGCGACTTCAATCCGAGCCGAGATTTCATGGAGCTGCTCGGTCATTGGCAGCTGCACCACCGCAGTCGGGAGACGCTGATGGCTCTGACAGCCCAGGCCGGACTCTCACCCAATCAAGTTCGCCTCTTTTGGGAACCTGAAGGCGTGAATTACTTCCTACACATCCGCCTTTAGAGACACCACTAGCGACTGAGATCACCCTGGCAAAGAACGCTGAACCCAGCTCGGCTGAGCACTTGGGCGGCGATTTCACCATCATCACAGTGCAGGGCTAGCAATGGGTGCATTTTAGGACGCACCAGCAGCGGATAGCAGAACTCGATGTTCAATTCAGCGGCTAAAAGCGTGGATAGACACTCTGTGAGACGTCGGCCTGACTCCGTCAGCTCAACGACGACAATGGGGCAATCCGTATGAGGGATGCCTTTCTCAATAAACAGCATTCCAGCGCCTTCGGGATCGCTTAAGATCAAGCGAACCAGCGTCATTTCCGTGGTGTCCTGCATGGAAAGCCCAAGGACCTCGATATGGTGATCGTGCAGCAGCTTTGTAAGCGCCATGAGTGATCCCACGCGATTTTGAAGAAAGACTGACAGCTGCCGGATGGCCGTGCCTTCCGGTGTTTTGAGAGGGTTTTCCTGTAAGATGTTGCTTTCCATAGATCCGTCTGCCTTTCTGGATTTCTTCAACGCTTAACCCGCAGGCCCAGTGGCGGAGCGGGATTCATCAAAAAGAGTCACGCGCAGTGGGATGGACGCCAGCGTCTGATCCCCCAGCTGCACGAGCCAGCGATAAACGCCCTGACGCTCGATGCGTAGCCTTTGCAGATTCAGCACGATATTACGAGTGACGAATGGAACAAAGTTGGATGGAAAGGACACATCGACCACCGGATCAAATGGGGGAATGCACTCCTGACCCGCAGGATCAATGCAGCGGATCATGAACTGATGCCGACCAGAATCATTTGGCTCAAAAATCAAGCGCACAACCAAAGCGCAGGCTGGATGCACCACCGGGAACTCACGTGAACAGAGCGTATCGAATGCCCCTAAGATGCAAAGTTTACCGGAGTAATCCGAAGCTGAATCACAAAGGCTGGCAAGTTGAACGGTCATGTTTGAGGGCAGGCGGGGAAAGGTGGAATTAGACTAACTACGCTTGAAGAGTCTCTTGAAGAAACCTCCGAGTGTTTTCTGCTCGGGCACGGCTCTGGCCGGGGCTGCACCGGCAGGCTTGACCTGCTCTGTGGTTTCAGGTTTTACGCCATTTTCATCCAATTCTCCCTCCTCCAAAGAAACAGCCTTTGGCACATCCTTCATCGCCGCCACCAGAGCATCATCGGCAGGAGCGCCATCGTAATACTTTTTGAAGACCTCATGCACAATCGGCGCGGCATAACTACCACCGCTGATTTTCTCACCAGGACGCCCTTCGTAAACGACGGCAAAAGCTAAAACAGGCTGGCTCGCTGGTAAAAAGCCGGTAAACCAAGCAAGCCGCTGATCCTTTGCAGGCTTCCACTGAGCCGTGCCTGTCTTACCTGCGATTTGCGCCTGCTTGATCGCCGCCTCATGCCCTGTGCCGCCACTGCCAGAGACTACGGCCACCATTCCTTTGACCACAGCATCTCGGGCAACGGGGTCCAGATTGATCTGCCTGCGCGCTGTCGGCTCATAGGCCTCCACGATCACTTCACTCAAGCTCTGCACCTGTTTCACGAGGATCGGCTGCTTTAAAGTCATGCCATCTCCGATAGCCGTCATGCACTGGCAAACTTGCAGTGGCGTGGCCAGAACGCGGCCCTGACCAATCGAAATATTTGCCAACTCACCACCGACGATCCGGTGGTCTGCAGATGATGGCATGTAGCCTTTGCCTTCCGCTTTCAATGGAATGCCAGTGCGCTCACCAAAACCGAGCCGCATGGCCATCGTGGTGATAGGATCAGCACCCGCATCCAGGGCTGCCTGGTAGAACCAGGTATTGCAGCTGCGCTTGATGGCCGTGATCACGTTCATGTTCCCTTCATCTGACTTGGTATTATGATTGTGAAAGTAACGATCTCCGATGAGAAGATCCGTGCCGCAGAAATAAGAGGACGTGGGAGTCACCTTACCCGACTCCAGCACGCCTAGAGCCGTAACAAGCTTAAAGGGGGAGGCTGGTGGGTATTCACCGCGAAACGCACGACCATTGAGAGGCATTCGAGGATCATTACTGAGCTCTTCCCAGCGTTTGCTTTGGATACCAAATACAAACTCATTCGGATTGAAGGTGGGATAAGAGGCCATTGCTAAAATATCCCCATTCCGCACATCCATGATCACCATCGCACCGCCATTGCGGGCATTTTCCCGCAGGGCATTCTCAGCATACTTTTGCAGGTGATAGTCGATCGCCAAAACAACGGTCCTGCCGGGAGATGGCCGCCTTAAAACCTCATCTGAAAGCAGCTTACCATCGGCATCAAACAGCAAGTTGATCTCACCCGGTATGCCTTTGAGCATCGCATCAAAGGTAAGCTCAATGCCATCACGTCCTTCCATCTCCTCAAACAGCGGATCACCGTCTGTGATTGGCCCCTCGGGAAGACGGCGGGTTTTCCCAGTAAAACCAATCACATGACAGGCCGTATTCTCTTTCGGATAATAGCGGATGTAGGCTGGCTGCAGCAGCAGAGAACCCTGCTCGAGAAGCGGTGCCAGCTTTTTTTGTTCATCATTGGAGAGCTCCACATTGAGCCCCTCTTCCAGAGAAAAGACCAATGGTAACCAGCGGCGATTTTGATAATGACTGATCAGCTTGTCATCAGGCATTGTCCAAGTCTTCCCCAAGAGCTTGTTTGCAGCTTCCATGCGGTCCTTGGCAAAAGACAAAATCTTTTCTGGAGTGGCCTTATCCATGAAAGGAAAATTCAGCGCCAAGTAATACACCACCCGATTCTGAGCCAGCGCCAGCCCATTGCGATCAACGATCTGTCCCCGTGGTGCCGGAATGCTTAAACGCATCGTGCGCGCTTCCTTTTGCGTGCTGAGCGTGGCTGCCAAATCCTTACTTTTCTCCTTCACCACCTCACCCGAACCAATCAAGGGCTGCGCTTTAGGTACATCTTGAGCCAGCACCAACGTGCCTGACCAGAGGAAGAGAAAAAAGCTGCGCCAAAAACTGTCAAACATGATTCGCATGAGAAGAGAAGATCTGGAGGAACGCCAGAATCAGAACATCGCCACAATGACGGCACTCCCCTTCGCAGTCAAGATCAGGTCAAGGCTAGCTGACAATCAGCACTCTGAAAGCGCTGCACGGCTTGCCCCTTTAAAATCAGCTCCAGAGAGATTCAGGATAGGCCCCTGAAGCCACCAGCGCACGGATAGAGGCCACCACATCGGCCTTATCTTCGGGATAGGTCACACCGAACCAAGAATCATTCGACTCCAGAACCGTCACATCCGCACGGCCCGTCTGAATCATCACATCCAACTCACCTGGCATGTAACACTCCGACTTTTCTTCATGCCCACGCAATTTTAGAAACTCCGTGAAGGCAGCGCGTAGTGGCGGGAAAAGATCCGGAGTGAAGCCAAAGAAGTTCATCGATACCACCTCCTGGCCGGTCAGCGGAAGCGCAGGATCAGTCTCGCGATTCTCTGCGCCCGTTGGAGTGCGAAAAATCTTGGTCATTTCTTTGACCGACTTCAGCATCCCGTCCTCACCACGCTCACACACGCCGCGGGACACACTGCCGTGATCCGACAGCGTGTTTTTCAAATAAAAACCCACCATCGAATAGTGGCTCTTACCGTCAGCTGGGCGAGCGGCCTTCAAATTTTCAGCCATCTTCGCGTAAGCATCCTGGCCATAAAAATCATCCGCATTGATCATGAGAAAAGGCTCATGCACCACGGACTCAGCCGCTAAAACCGCATGGGCAGTGCCCCAGGGCTTGGTGCGCCCTTCCGGCACTTTAAATCCGGCGGGCAGATCGTGAATGTCCTGAAAAGCATAGTCCACCTGGATGCGATCCCCAAATTTAGCTCCGATCTGGGTGCGGAACTGCTCCTCAAAGTCGCGACGAATCACAAACACCACCTTCCCAAAACCCGCACGGATCGCATCGAAGACCGAGTAATCCAGCACTACCTCGCCCGAAGGGCCCATGGCATCAAGCTGCTTAAGACCGCCGTAACGGCTGCCCATACCGGCAGCGAGGATGAGAAGAGTAGGTTTCATAAAGTCTGGAAAAAAGTCTGAGCCAAACAGATGGCGCGGCCAAAAGAACCGTCAAACCGAGAAACAAAAAACGCCTCAGACAGCGCTTGCCTGTAAACCTCTGCAACCATAGTTTCACCACGCGCGTTTAAATCGACGCCTCCTTTCACTCATGAAAATCGCTACCACAATCACCGCCGCCATTTTGGCACTAGCCGTACAGCCCGTGCTCGCAGATGCCGTCTCAGACTCGTTTCTGATGATGTTTAAAGCTCTGCCGACAGAAGCGCCCTCCGCAGACAACGAACTCACCGAAGCCAAGATCAATCTCGGTCGCATGCTTTATTATGAGAATCGCCTCTCCAAAGGCGAAAAGCTCAGCTGCAATTCCTGCCATATGCTGGACAAGTACGGTCAGGACAACCTGCCCTTCTCCCCAGGTCACGAAGGCAAAGTCGGTGGGCGCAGTTCACCTTCGACTTACAATGCCGCGATCCATATCGCCCAATTTTGGGATGGACGTGCTCCATCCGTCGAAGAACAGGCCAAAGGCCCCGTGCTGAATCCCGGTGAAATGGGTATGCCCAGCGCTGACTTCGTCGTCGAAGTCCTCAAATCCATTCCTGGATACGTTGAAGCCTTCAAAGCCGCCTTCCCTGGCGAAGCCGACCCAATCACCTACAACAACTTTGGCAAAGCCGTGGGTGCTTTTGAGCGCAAACTTGTCACCCCTTCCCGTTGGGACGACTACCTGAAAGGCAACAAAGAGGCACTCACCGCAGAAGAAAGCAAAGGCTTTGAGACCTTTGCCAAAGCAGGCTGCGTCACCTGTCACAATGGCCCAGCCGTCGGCGGTATGATGTATCAAAAACTCGGTCTCGTCAAAGCCTGGCCGGAACTCAAGGATCAAGGCCGCTTTGAAGCCACCAAAGTTGAGACCGACAAGTTCTATTTCAAAGTTCCCAGCCTCCGCAACATTAGCGAAACCGGCCCTTACCTGCATGACGGTTCCGTCAAGACCCTTGAAGAAATGGTCAGCAAGATGGGCGAATACCAGCTTGGTAAAAACCTCACCCCTGAGGAAACCACCAGCATTGTTACCTTTCTGAAATCGCTCAAAGGCGAAATCCCAGCTGATTACATCGCCAAGCCCAAGCTTCCTGAAAGCGGGCCAAACACTCCGAAAGCTTAACCGCAATTCAACAATCCCCAAAAGCCCGCCAGCAATGGCGGGCTTTTTTATTGGGCGAGATAGAAAGTAAATGCATGCTCAAATCCAGCTAGGACTGTCCCCATTGACAATACTTGTCCGAGATTCGGCCAACCTTACTAGTGCTGAGCTAGGAACACTGCAAAGCAAAGACGGAGCGGAGTTCACGCCCTAGAAGGCGAATATTGCATGCTGGCTACCAGCTATCTGCCAACTTCGATCATGCGCCAATTCCAAACACAAAAAGCCCGTCGGTATAAGCGACGGGCTTTCATGAAGTTCGCTAGAGTAAGACTAGGAACTGGACACGGCATCTGAACCGCGTTCACCGGTGCGAATGCGCACGGCTTCCAGAACTTCGCTGACGAAAACTTTACCGTCACCGATTTTGCCGGTGTTGGCAGCTTTAACAATAGCGTCAACCACAGTCTCGCTGCGGGAATCTTCCACAACAATTTCGATTTTCACTTTGGGGAGAAAGTCCACCGTGTATTCAGAACCTCGGTAGATTTCAGTATGGCCTTTTTGGCGGCCGAATCCTTTGACTTCGACGACAGTCATTCCTTCCACTCCCACTTCGGAAAGGGCTTCTTTGACGTCTTCGAGTTTGAAGGGTTTGATGATCGCTTCGACTTTTTTCATGGCTGTCGCAATTAGTGTATGGTTTGGCGGATTGCAATAAGAAGGGAGAATCAGAGGTGATTTTCCGAAGTTATCGCTATGAAATACATTAAAGCGGGAAGTGTGCCAACTTTCTTGATGATTGTTTCACCATTTCTTCTAACACCCTCGTCGCGACAGATTAGGCAGGAGAGTTAAAGCTGTCTCACGCCCGTATCAAAAGAGGCCGCCTAGTTTTGACCCGATCAGTCAACCTTTCGATCATCTCACTATTCCCTATGTTCATGGCGCTAGCCTGATCTATTCATGAAAGGCCCCCGCGAGACGCCGAGAAAGCCCATAGGTGCAGCCAAACAGATAGCAAGGAACGAGCTACACGAAAGGTCGCCGTAGGCATCAACACGGATGCCGTTTGCAAAGACGTGGTGTATCGATCTATCCTCGACGGCTTTCAAGACAAACCCAACACCGCCCAGGGGGGGACCAGCAATACCTTGCCTCGCCAACGGTGTCTGGACACTGGCACAGCCTGAGGAACGAAAGCAACTCGCTGACCTGTATCATGAATGGGTCAGACTTGATTCATGCCAAAAAAAAGTCCGCCGAGAAAGATCTCGGCGGACTTGGAACTGATAAACTCAGCGTTTTCTAAATTAAATTAGAAAGCGTAAGGAGTTGCAGCAGTGTTGTAGATGACTTGGTTGTTGGTGGCGTCGTAGCTGAGGTAAACAGCAGCCACTGGCTCTTCATCGTTGTCGATTTGACCAACTGTGAATTTCTTGTTTTTGAAGGCACCATCAGCTGGGCTTACGCCGGTTTCAGCGAGGGTGATGATTTCACCACCAGTGGAGGTACCAGTGAGACCGGTAAGGGTAGCACCAGCAGCAACGGCAGCGTTCAGCACGGAAGCAACGGATTGAGCATTGCGTTGGCCAGTGGCGATACGAGCGCTGTTGTTGATCGAACCGATGTTCGGGATGGCGATAGCGGCGATGATACCGATGATTGCGATCACGACGAGCATTTCAACAAGGCTGAAACCAGCCTTAAGGGAGTTAACTTTGATGTTTTTCATAGTGTTGTTTTTTTGTTTTGGGCTGTTGGACTTGATCTTCCGGCCACCAATCTCCATGGGAGTGTCGTTGTTCGGAATGTTGTAATTATGGTTTATCTCAAAATCATTGCAAACATTATTTTTACGAAAATATAATTATTTTACTTTTTGATATTTTCCATACTTCGCGCCACCGCCAGAATAATGGTCCTAACCTCAATGCCGTTTCGCAATCCTTGTCACTTCAAACTCAATGGGCGAAGAGGCGGCGATTTATTGGCGCATTCGGCGCACCAGATTTCGTTGTGCGACTCAGCCTGTGAATCCCACTGCGGCCCTCAACACGATCCACAACGCCCGCATGTGCTATGAACAAAAACTCAGGCTTCAGCGGCATCGTCTTCGACACAGCTTATGCGGACTTTGAACACCTGCAGGACATCGACCTGCGAGGCATGCGGAGGCTGACCCGCGCGAAGGGCACCTTCCGCTATCATGCCTTGCGCGACCTGCCGTTGAAGAAGAGTAGCAACGTTATCAAAGTCTCAGAGCTAAGAGTCTCGCATGCCGCGTGGTTACCTGAATTTGAGCCGAAGGGCGCTACCTCTCATAGAAAAGTATACCCGCCTGACTTTGCGGGTAATCCCAGCAAAACATCCACTCGGACTCCTCATTTGCCACGGCTTGCGCAATGATTGTGAAAAGTGCCGCAATCACAAAAAAAACAGCATTGAGGTTAATAGCAAAAAAGAGGCAGGCCTGAAAACTCAAAGCTATACCTACTCCTTCACCCGCTCAAGTTGGGCTCCTAGACCAGCCAACTTGTCATCAAGGTGCTCATAGCCACGATCAATGTGGTAGAGGCGGTTCACGTCGGTGCGACCTTCCGCGATCAGGCCTGCGAGGACGAGGGCTGCTGAGGCACGTAAATCACTGGCCATCACTGGGGCACCTTTCATACGCTCGCCGCCACGGATGCGGGCAGTAGCGCTTTGCAGATCAATGTTGGCTCCCATACGCTTCATTTCGGCGATGTGCATGAAGCGCTGAGGAAAGATGGTCTCAGTGATGGTGCTGACATCTGAGATCGCACAGGCCAAAGCACAAAACTGAGCCTGCATATCTGTGGGAAAACCAGGATAACAAAGGGTCGTTAGATCAAACCCCTTGGCCTTAGGGTTCGGGGCGATGCTGATGCTGTCTTTGCCTATCTCGATTGGGAAGCCGCATTTCTTGAGAACATCGGTGATAGACTTCATGTGCTCTGGCATGACACGCTTCAGCGTGATGCCATCGCCAATCATGGCACCTGCACAAAGGAAGGTTCCAGCCTCAATGCGATCCGGGATGACCGTATGCTCAGCCCCGTGTAATTCCTTCACACCTTCGATGGTAATTCGGTTGGTACCCGCGCCTTCGATCTTGGCTCCCATCTTGATCAGAAAATTGGCCAGATCTTCGACCTCAGGCTCAGCTGCCGCACCTTCGATGATCGTCGTGCCTTTTGCCAAAGTAGCAGCCATCATGACGTTATCGGTGCCCAGAACGGTGGAGCCGTGCTTGCCCATGAGATTCATGGAACCCCCTTTGAAACCCTTTTTGGCATTCACCGAAATGTCACCACCATCCACGCTAATGACGGCACCAAGTGCTTCCAAACCTTTGAGATGCAGGTCCACTGGACGGTCGCCGATGACACAGCCACCAGGGAGCGATACGACACACTTTTTTAAACGTCCCGTGAGCGGGCCCAACACACAAATCGAAGCACGCATTTTCCGAACAAGGTCGTATGGGGCCACGGACTTGATTTTTTCAGCCTTAACCACCACCACACCGCTAGCGCGCTCGACCTCAGCCCCTAACTCACCGAGAATACGGACCATGTAATTGGTGTCACTTAAATCAGGCACCCGCCGAATGGTGCAGGTATCCTTCGTCAGCAAGGTCGCTGCGAGAATAGGCAGCGAAGAGTTTTTTGAGCCGCTGATATTGACCCGACCTCTGAGTGCCGCGCCGCCGTGAACGATGAGTTTTTCCATGATACACTTCTTTGTGCGTCTGAGAGGCGCATGTGGCAAGTAAGAAGATTCTCAAGACGACAGTCGCCGCCCAATAAAAATAACCGCAAGGCAAAGAAACATGGGTAATAAGACAAAAGCCAAAAAATCCGAGAAAGGCTCAGGATACTTCCCCCCATTGTCGAGACGCTGCATTTCATCGAGATGCGTAGCGTCAACGATCTCCTGACTCGTTTGGGCGATCAGTATCTTTGGGAATGCTGCCATTTTCCATGCAGTCTCTGTCGTGGGGGGAGCCGACATAACTTTGAAAAACCACCCCCGGGGCCACCCTCTCAGCATCGACCACCGTGAATAGTTTTTTGCAGAGAGAGCGGCACCCGTGAGCTTCTCTTATATATCGGATTTCTGTTCCGATATTACAAAAAAAGGAATAAATGATTCAAACGTCTGCGACAGCTTCCGTCGAAAGCCCCTCAGACACTGAATCCTCAGTGACTGGCGGTGCCACATATTCAGCGAAGACAAAGCGCTCAATCCCAGCCAAATCCGCCAGTAATCGAGCGTTAACAAACCCGCATTCCAGGGCTTTATCTGCCACTTCCCTGCCCTGATCGTGACCGACCTCCAAAACAATCAAAGCATCAGGCAAAAGGTGCTTTTTGACCTCAATGAGGAATCGTCGGATGATCTCCATGCCATCAGGCCCGCCATCCAGAGCCAGAACTGGATCACGCCGCACCTCACGGCTCAAAGTACTGATTTCAGCCGACGGGATGTACGGCAGATTGGCCGTGACCAGATCAAAGCTGCCCGTCACTTTTTCAAACAGGTCACTGCGCACCAACTTAACTTGATGCAGACCAAGGCGGGAGGCGTTCATGCGGGCCAGATCCAGAGCCTCTTCAGAAATGTCTGAAAGCAGAACACGGCAGTCCTTCCAGGCTGTGGCAAGAGTTAATCCGATGCAGCCAGACCCCGTGGCCACGTCCAAGAGGCTGTTGGGTTTCCTCAAACGACCAGCCTTGACCTCACGAATCATCCAGTCCACCAAATGCTCCGTTTCCGGCCGGGGGATCAAAGCCCGATGGTCACTGATAAGCTCATTGCCCAGAAAGTCCACGGTGCCCAGCAGATGCTGCAAGGGCTCCCCATCGGCTCGACGTCGCGTTAGATCACGCAATTTGGCGAGATCCGACTCCTGCAAAAGCTCGCCAAATCGAAGGTACAAATCCAATCGACGGCAGCCCAGGACATGAGCCAACAAGTGCTCCATGTTGAGCCGAGCCTCTTCGACTCCGTGCTTCTCCAAGTAGCCAGCGCCAGCGGTGAGGGTTTCGAGGAGAAGTTTCATGAGTGAGTTCAGAGGTTCGTCGTGCTTGGTTCTTGGTTGTTGGTTCTTTGTCCTTGGTTCTTGGTTATAGGCTCTGGGGCTCTAACGATTCACTTGAGCCCCGCCTCAGCTAGACGTTCCTGCATATCACTGGTGAGTAAAGCATCGACCATTTGATCGACTCGACCTTCCATGAACATGTCGAGGCTATACAGTGTCATCTCGATGCGGTGATCGGTGACGCGGTTTTGAGGGTAATTGTAGGTGCGGATTTTTTCTTCACGCCCACCACTGCCAATGAGGTTACGGCGATGCGCGGAGTACTTGGCGGCCTCTTCCTGCTGCTTTCTTTCCAAAAGACGTGAGCGCAAGATGGTGAGGGCTTTCTCCTTGTTCTTGATCTGACTACGCCCGTCCTGGCAGCGAACGATGGTACCCGTCGGGATATGCATCACCTGCACAGCAGAGTCGGTCGTATTCACGCCCTGACCACCGGCTCCCGAGGAGCGACAGACTTCAATGCGCACTTCGTCTGTTTTGAGCTCAAAATCGACCTCTTCTGCTTCGGGTAACACCGCCACGGTGGCCGCTGAGGTATGAATTCTGCCCTGAGCTTCTGTTGCCGGCACACGCTGCACACGGTGGACGCCGCTTTCATACTTCAACACTCGGAAGACATCCTCACCCGCCACCTTCATGACCACTTCCTTAAACCCACCCACATCGGATGGGCTAGACTCCAGCATCTCCGTCTTCCACCCGCGAGTTTCAGCAAAGCGAGTGTACATTCGCACCAGATCAGCGGCAAAGAGAGAGGCTTCGTCCCCACCCGTGCCAGCTCGGATTTCCACCAGCGCATCACGGCCTTCTAGAGGATCAGGCGGCAAAATAGAAAACTGCACGGCGTTCTCTAAAACCACCAACTTCTTTTCGATCAGTGGGATCTCAGCCGCGGCCATGGCTGTCAGTTCATCATCGCCACTCTTGAGCATTTCCTGGCTCTCAGACAGCTCATTGAGCTGACGCTGATATTCATCCCAGTCACGCAACAGATTGCTCAGTTGCCGGTGCTCCTGCGTGAGTTCTCGCGATTTTTTAGGCTCGTCAAAAAAGCCAGGCTGCCCCATCAACTCTTCGAGAAGGTTGAAACGAGTTCGTTTGGTGGTGATGATGCTGCTGTAATCCATAAAAGTCCGTGAAACGGTGCGTTGTAGAATGCCTAGAGCCGCTCAATAAGTGGCGGATCCATAAATGAAAGTCGCTAAAGCGACCCTTGGCAGACTGAGAGGAACATGAATCTTCAGTTTGGACACAAGCCAGCACAGGTCAACCCCAACTCTTCAGCATTGTCACAAGGCCAAAAAACAAAAGAACCACGTCCCGAGAGACGTGGTTCTGAAGTGAATCGATTCAACTCCTGCTTTTAGTCCTGACGACGGCGGCGGAAGAACAGAGCCATGAGGCCGAAGAGCATCAGCAGCGCACGACCTGGTTCAGGGACGACAGCGATGGCACCGGTGGTGACAAAGCGGCTGGTATCCCAGGCAAGGCCACCACTCAGGGTCGGAAGGTTAAAGTCGATCGCACTGTTGAAGCTGCCGCCAATAGAGCCTGCGCCATTGCCGCTGTCACCCAGGGCAGTCCAGTCAAGAAGGTTGAAGACGTCACCTTGGACCCACGAGTAGGCCGCACCAATCTGATTCAGGCTGATTTTGCCACCGGTATTCCAAGTAAGGCTGGTGGTGCTAGCCGTGAAGTTGAGCAAATCGTTGCTTTGACCACCGTTGCCAGTGAGCAAGGCACCGTTGTAGGTGGACCACGCTGTAGGGGTGAGACCTGCAATGTTCCCGGTGGCAGTGGTGTAGTCAAAGTTCATGCGAGTCTCAGCGACACCATTACCAGCGATCACCACGGTAGATCCACCGATGGTCAAGGTGCCAGCCGTGTTAGCAGCGCTGCCAGGGGCAATCAGAGCACCTGCATTGACGGTGAGGTTACCAGCAACGGTTCCATTACCACCGATAACCGTTCCAGCATTGGAAACGCTCACAGCGCCTGAACCCGTTCCTGAACCCGTGGTATTATTCACCAGAAGGGTACCACCGTTGACGGTCGTTCCAGCATCAAAGGTGTTTGCACCTGTGACGGTTAGAGTACCAGCACCCTGCTTGTTCAAGGAACCACCACTGCTGATCAGAGCCGTTGCGAGGGACACGTTTTGACCATTGGTGTCAATTCTGATCGCTTGGTTAGCTGCAGTGCTGAAGCGGCCGGAGTAATCGTTTTGGTTGGAGACAGAGTATTGAAGTGTGCCACCACCGAAGACGATGGAACCTGGATTGCTCGCCGCTGAAGCGCCCAAGGGGCCGGAAGTGCCAACGTTTTCTGCTGAACCCAGATTCAACACACCGGCGTTGAGGGTCGTTGTTCCTGTGTAAGTGTTAGCTCCACTGAAGATCTGAGTATTCGTCCCATCCTTCACGATGCTTCCGCCAGTGCCAGTAATGGTTCCAGCAAAAGTGCTCGAACCCGAACCGGAGGCTCCAACAGTGAGTTGGTTAGCACCTAATAGGATCTGGGAAGAAGAGGCACCTGTCAGGGAAGCAACACTTTGATTGACAGCTAGCCCCAAAGTGGAACTACCCGTGCCACTGTCATCCATGATTATTGCCGTGCGGGTGATTGAGGTTGGTAGAGCATCTGTCACGTTGGCATTGATCCTGCCTCCGTTGCGGATGAATGTTGGGCCGTTGTAAGTGCTGGCGACGTCGAGATTAACGGTCGCAGCATCCACCACGAGGTCAGAATTAACACTAGCGCCGCTGATGCCTGCGCCGGATATGTTATAAGTACCCGTTCCACCCAGAGTCAGTGTCGTGCCGTTTTTAACCAAGCCACCTGTGAGGCTAAGCGTGCCAGTTGCATTAATGGTCGCATTCGTAGATGCAGTGATTGTTCCAGCAAAACTGCTTACTCCTGTGGTTCGGAAGGCGCCGCCATTGCCAACACCTGTTCCATTGAGGTTCAAGGGTTCCGCATCGGTGTAGAGGACATTATTCAGCGCCAAGCTGGCACCAGAATCAATGACCGTTCCCGCGCTAGTATCACCCAAGGACCCATTGCCACCCACGCTGATCGTCGAACCAGTCACAGCGGTCGTGGTGCCAGTGTAAGTGCTAGCACCTGTCAGGAGCAGCGTGCCAGCTCCAGTGCCTGTCAGGCTAAAGGCACCACCGATCGCACCACCAATGGTAAGCGTGTTCGCTGTGACGGTGACGGTGCGATTCGCAGCCAAGGTGACTGGACCAGTGCCCAGATTCAAATTATTCGTGCCTGTGAAGGTGAAGTTTGAATTGATATTCAGCGGATTATTGGTGGAAAGCGTGATGGCAGCGCCACTTGTGTTATCAATGGTTCCCCCGTTGATCGTGAATGCTCCCGTGCTGATGGCACTTGCGTGATTGATGTTCAAGGTGCCGCCGCTGTTAAGGATGGTTGGACCATTGTAGGTATTGGCATTTTGCAACGTCGTTACACCATTACCGATCACAAGGTCAGAGCTCGCTGGAAGACCCACGATCGTACCTGTTACCAGAATGCCTGAGGCTCCACCGACAAGATTCAGCGTTGTGCCAGCCTTGGTCAGAGTACCCGAAAGCGTGAGCAAACCACTGCCAGCATTTTGGATGGTGTCAGTGCCATTACCCAGAGCATTGATGTTCTTGCTTAGAGCTGCGGCAGCACCAGTGTAGAGCAAGCGACCTGAGGAAGCAGTAGCCACACCCAAATCGAGAGCCGCGTTGGTGCCGAGGGCATTAAGCGAACCGACCGAGATTGTTCCGTCAGCAATGGTGGTTTTGCCACTGTAAGTGTTATTAGCACCCAGTGTCAGACTGCCTGAACCAGCTTTCGTGAGGGTACCTGTTCCAGTAGCAATTGGGTCAGCCACCGTTGTGTTTCCAGCACCGGTGAACGTCAGATTCTGATTGGTCGCGGCGATTACGTTGCCAGTTGGCACATCCAAAGTAAGTGTTCCTGCATCGGATTGAATGCTTGCAGCACCCGTGAGAGTCACGAGGCCAGCAAAGGTATTGTTACCGCTGAGGTTACGAAGAGCACCATTGGTGGCGCTACCGGTTCCCGCGATGCTCAAGGCTTCACCAGTCACCGTGATGTTGTTTTGCAGTTCCAAGGAGCCACCGGAGGAAACAACAGTGCCATTGGCAGTGGTGCCAAGCGCTAGAGCATTCGTGATGCTCAGAATACCTGAAGTTACTGTCGTTGTACCAATATAACTGTTCGCACCACCCAAAGTCAACGTAGTAGGCGTACCAACTTTTGTCAGATTTAAGCGGCTGTTAGCCACCCCAAGATTGTTGTCCGTAATCACACTGTTAAACGTGCTGTTAGTCACCGTGCTGCTGATAGTCAGGGTGCGAGTATTGCCAGCGGATTGGGTGATGAAACCAGCACCGCTGATACCATCGAGAGTTTGATTGAAGTTATTCAGATCATAACCTGCACCAGCACTGACAGCGACCGCGCTGCTGGTTGGAATTGCATTATCGATGCCGTTCTTTAAAATACCACCCGTAACAGCGATTCCTGCACCACCGAAACTATTAGTCGTGCTGGAAAGAATGAGTGTGCCTGCACCAGCTTTGGTCAGAGCCGTTCCAGTCGCGGTGCTGGTGATGGCGCCGCTGATGGTGCTCGTGTTGGCAGGGCTGTCCACCGTGATGGTGCGGCCAGTGGCACCGAGGTTCATAGCGCCGGAGAGGATCACTCCGTTGCCTGCTACAGGCCCAGCGAAGGCGAAGTTGCCGTTCACGGTGGTAGGGTTGAGGATGGTGCGCACCGTGCCGTCACTGAGCAGTGAGGTGCTACCTGCGATGGTCAGGGTGCCTGTGCCGACCGGACCACTAGTGATAGCTGGGGAGCCTGTGCTGCCTGCTCCGAACATGAGGCCGCCTTGGTTCAGGTTGAACCCGGTAGTGAAGGTGCTCTGACCACTGAGGGCGAGAACGCCTGTGCCGGTCTTGGTGAGGGTGGTGAATCCACCTGTTCCAGTAATTGGTGCCGAAATGGTCAGGCCGGTTTCCGCAAGGCCGCCGTTAACGGTGATGACCGGATTTGCATTGCTAAAGGTCAAGGCACTATTTGCAGGCGTTGCGGCGGCTGCGATCAGCGGCGTGGTAGCGAGGCTGTTATTCGTTGCCGTGATGGCGTTTGCATTGCTCAGAGTGATCGTGCTCAGCGCGGTTGGCGTCTGGAAGTTAAACGTCGGGTTGGCCGTGCCACCTTCGTTATTGAAGGTTAGGCTGTCGAGAGTCTGCGAGGTAGCTGCGGTGTAGTTGAAGAGGTTGAACTGAGCACCGCCATTCATCGTCACCGCATTGGTAGCGGCGATCTGACCTGCGGTCGCATTGCCGAGCGTGACCGTTGCATTGTTGATGGTTAAGCCACCGGCTGGGATGGCGACCAAGCCCGTAGCTGCCTGAAGATTGGTTGTCCCTGCATTGATGAAGGTACCTCCCGAGTAGGTGTTCGACGCGAATGCCGGAGCAAGACGGAGAGTGGCCGGGCCGTTGGAAACCAGTGCAGCTGTTCCAGTGATGGCCGGATTCACAATCAAGGTTTGCTGATTGATGTAGAAATAGAGGTCTGTTGCACCGGCGGCGGCAGTAATGGTGTTGGTTGTATCCGTCGCTGCCAGCGTGGTGTTGAAATTCGCGTTGGTGATGATACCGACGCCGAGAGTGGCGGTGGTGGTGGTCGGGAATGTGATCGTCTGAGCTGCAGCTGGACCGAAGCGCCAGGAGTTAGCGAGGACTGAGCCGGCAGGCAACGTGCGAGTAGCACCACCGTCATTATAGTTCCCAGTGGCCACTGTCGCCAGACTGAGATCCGTGCCGGTGAAGCCAGGAGCGACAATGCCCTGAGTCGTCTGACCCATGACCGAGACGCCAAAGCCGTTCACATAGGTAGCAAAGGTGCTGCCGTCCGCGACTGCCCAGCCACCGATGAGGTTGTTCACCAGATTGGATGCAGTGAAGTTGGTGCCGTTGATCTGGTTCAGAATGATGTTGCCATTCTGCGTGAGGCCC
The DNA here is from genome assembly GCA_027486585.1 of Verrucomicrobiaceae bacterium. GTDB lineage: Bacteria > Verrucomicrobiota > Verrucomicrobiia > Verrucomicrobiales > Verrucomicrobiaceae > Prosthecobacter. Next base: position 41,088 of record JAIXOU010000004.1, read on the forward strand.
TGGCCGCCGAGCACTGAAGCGCCAGTCGAATTATTTGTGGTGAAGCCGTTGAAGACCACGCCGCTGCGGTTGTTCACGTTGCGAACTAGGTTGCCAATGGTCAACTTCACCGTGCTGCCCTCATTGATGTAAGGCAGGACGTTGATGACGTTGTTACCACCGGTCACCGTGACGGAGTTCAACGTGAGCACAGTGTCGGTCGAGCCAGCACCGTTGATGGTGAAGGTACCGCCTTGCAACGTCACCGGGTTGGTGGCGGCGATGCGGGTTGGGTTGGGTGTGCCAGCAGCGTTGAGGCCAAAGTTGTCCCAGTTCAGCGTGCCGTAGTTCAGGGTCAGGCCAGCCGTGCTGGAGATGGTGCCGGAATCACGAAGTTGGAGAGTGCCGCCGCGGACGATGGTCGCACCGGTGTAGGTGTTGGCATTGGTCAGCGTTGTAGTGTTAGCGCCGGAGCGAGTCAGAGCAATGGCTCCAGTAATTGAGCCTCCGAAAGTACCGCCAGCCGCCTGAGTCGATATTGACAAAGTAGCCGCCGCGCCCGTGTTCGTGAGGGTTCCCCCCTGGCCGGGTAGCGGATTGACGCTGGTCAGCGTGCCGAAGGCTTGATTTTGCCCATTGAGGTCCACCGTGGCGCTGGTGCCGTTGAGGTTGAGCTGGCTAACCGTCGCGCCGCCTGTGGTTGGGACGACCGCAAGGGTGTTGGCTGAACCTGAATTCAGATTCAAGGTGCCGTTATTCACAGACGTGGTTCCCGTGTAGTAGGCCTTATTGTTCAGATTCATGGTGCCGCCGCCCGCCTTGGCCAGACCGACAGTGCCGGTCGTGCCGACATTGCTGAAGCCGAAGGCACCGTTCACGTTCAAGGTGCCGCCAGCGATAACGTGGGCAAATGGAGTGGTGCCTGCCGTCGTCGAGCCAAACGCGGTGTTAATCGTTCCCGTTGCGCCAGCCAGCGTCAGGGACGCAGCAGCATTCGAGAGCGAGGTGGTAAGAAGATTTCCGCCGGGGCCGTAAGCACCGAAGGCCGCGCCGAGGCTCGAACCGATCGAACTGGTGCCGCTGATCGTCAGAGTATTGGCCACGGTGTTGACGCCGATGGTCGCTGCGCTGCCGGTGAGACCGACATTGAGCGCACCTGCGGCCTGAGGACCAGCGGTAACGGGATCGACATCTGTCGTGAGCGGCAGAGCAAAGGCAGAAGCCAGTTCACTGGAGGACAGTGCACGATAGGTGCCACCCACTGCCGTGTCTCGGACGAGGAAGCCAGTGCCGAGGCCGGAGACCGAGGCATCACCGAGGATGTCATGGCGGACCGACATCGTCGTGGAGCCGTTCAGACCACCGCCTTGACCGCCGAGAAGGTTTGGCGTGGTGATGACAAGAGCGGCCTTGCCAGCGGTGCCAGCGACCGAGCCGTCGATGCCACCAACAACCAGCGTTCCATTGCCGTTCGCAACGTTCAGGGTGCCGACGGTGAGGGTGACGGGGTTGGACGCGCCTGGAGTAAGCTCGATGCGGCCGCCACCGTTGGTGACGTTAAAGGTGGTGACCAGCTCGGTGACCGGAGTCGCCGCGGTGCTACCGGCATTGATCGCAAGGCGACCGCCCTGAAGGTTCAGGGTGCCGATTACATTCAGGCCGAGGCGGTTATTCACGCTGGTCGTGCCCGTGTTGTCGAGGGCGAGCGTTCCGCCGTTGTTCACGCTGAATGTCGTTTGGCCGCTAGTTGCCGTTCCAGGGAAGGCTGCGCCAGCATCAAGGTAGCGGAGGCTACCGCCGTTGACGGTAATCGTTCCAGTCGTGCCGGTTGCGAAGTTTTGGGCTGAGGTCATGACCAATTCGCCGGTGCCGACCTTCTGGAGGGAGACGCCATTGATAACCGCATCATTGAAGCGGACGAGTTGACCGGAGAAGGTCGTTGTCGCGTCGTTGTTGAAGCCCACGGTCAGCGTCGGTGTGCCAGCGCTGGCGAAGATGGTGCCGGAACCGGCGAGCGAACCCCAGGTGGTGCTGGCATTGGCCAGGTTGAGATAGGTGCCAGCGCCGAGGGTCAGCGCGGAGAGGCGGGAACCAGCGTTGGTGACGGAGACGCGGAGGGTGCCGGCGTTGACCGTGGTCGGTCCGGTGTAGTGGGCCTGGGCCTGGAGGGCGAGAACGCCAGTGCCAGTCTTGGTGAAGCCGCCAGTGGAACCGACGATGCCTTGGATATTTAATCCAGCGAAGAGCGGGTTGATATCCACGCCATTGGCGCTAGCCGAATCGACTTGAACTGTTTTGTTCGTCGCGCCGAAGTCGGTGCGGCCAATGATGAACCCGTTGCTGGCAATGTTCGACGAGGTCGCCACAATGCCCGAGTTGCCAATCGTCAAGACGCCACTGGCGGCCGAGCCGGCGTTGGCGGCCTGCGAGAAGGTGCTTACGGCGTTGTTACCACTGCCGCCGCCGTTACCGTTGAAGACAAGTCCCGCGAGGGTGTTGTCGCCCCAGAGGTTGAGGTTGCTAACTCCATTCAGGGTGACCACATTGGCCGCGTTGATCTGTCCGGCGAAGTTGTTCATCGTCACGGTGCCACCATTGATGGTCAGGCCACCCGCAGGGATGACCGCCGTCGCCGCCGTGTTAGTCAGATTCAAGGTGCCGCCGTTGAGGACGGTGCCGCCTGTGTAGCTGTTGCTCGGGTTGACCAGCGTAATAGCACCGCCACTTGCAGTGAAGACGGCACGGACGGCTGAACCACCGCCATTCACGTTGTCGATGATGCGGGAGTTTATGGTCAGCGTGTTGGCTCGGTTATAGACGTAGAGGTCACTGTTCGACGCCGGAGTGAGTCCGCCCGCAGTGATACGTCCGCTATCGAGAGTTGCACCGATGCTGGTGTTGTTATTCGTGCCGATCAGACCGCCGGTTACAATGTTGAGTGTGTCAGTGCCGGAGGTGAAGTTCTGTGCGATGTTCGAACCGGAGAGGCTCAAGGCATTGATCGTAAGGCCCCCGTTGGGGATCGGCGTCGCAACCGTGAGGCGTACGTTGTCCGTGCTAGCTGCGCCGCTGAAGCTGTTGGTTAGGTCATACTGTGCGGCTCCCGTCTGATTGAGGGCGGCGAGGCCGAGGCCGGGAATGTAGGTGAGGAAGTCGTTGTTCGAGATCGCCCAACCGCCAACGAGGTTGTTCGTGAGGCCACTGCCGTTTGCGGAGTAAGCCGGGTTCGTGGTGGCGACACCATTCAGGGTCGTGACCGTGATTCGGCCGTTGCTGCCGATCGTGCCGAGGTTGGTGCCGTTAGCGAAGAAGATCGCCGAGGAACCGCCAGGACGAGACAGGCTGGTCAGCGAGAGGTCCGCCGAGTTGATGCCGGTGCCGCCTGCGTTCGAGTTGATCACGTTGAAGCCCTGGGCGATCGAAACCGCACCGAGCGCTTCCGAGGAAGCCGTTTGCGCCCGGCCCGTCAGCGTGAGGGTCGAACCGCGGAGCGCGATGGACGCCGCGTCATTGATGCGGTCGGTCGAATCGTTGAGGCCGGAGTTGTCCAGCGTGAGCGTGGCGTAGTTCAGGTCGACAGCCGATGTGCCGGAGAGGGTAGCGCCGCTCTGGAGGATCGTGGTGTTGCCGTTGATCAACGTAGTGCCCGTGTAGGTGTTCGGGGAGACGAGGGTCAGCGTGTTTTGGCCGGAACGAACGAGATTCACCGCGCCGCCGATGGAACCGGCGAAGGTGCGAGCAGTGTTATCCTGGTTGATGACCAACTGGCTGCCTGCGCCGCCGATGATCGCTCCGCCGGTGTCCGGCTGGGCGGCGTCGGTCAGGACGCCGGAGAACTGCTGCGACGTGCCATTGAGGTTCAGCGTCGATCCGGTCGCGCCCATGATCAGGAACTGTCCGGGAGCGTAAGTGTTTGTGCCGCCGTTCAACGTCAAGGTACCCCGAGCGATCGTGAGGTTGCCGCTCAGCGTATTCGCACTAACATTGGCGATGCCGCTGTTCGAAGCGGGTGAGCCGATGGTTAGCGTGCCTGCACCGTCTTTCACCAGGCCGGCATTTCCGGTAAGCGTGCTGGCCAGGTTCAGAGCCGAACCGCTATCAACGTGGTAGATCTGCTGGGCAGAGGCATTGGTCGTGATTGTTGTGTTGAATACCGGCACCGTAATGTTGTGAGTGGTTGCTCCGGTGGCGAGAACGCCACCCGACGCGAGGGTCAACTGGGTGAACGCTGCACCACCGACGGTCTGCGCCGTGCCGCCACTGAGGCGGAGGGCATTGATCGTCTTGGTGGCTGTGAGGTTCTTGGTCGTCATTGCCGCATTGGCGTCCACCGTGTCTGTGGCTGCCGCAGAGTTGATGTTTGTTGTAGAGGTGAAGTTGTAGCCAGCGAAGCCCTGCACACCATTGGCGTTAACGACAAGTCCATTCGTATTGTAGGTCGCGAAAGTCGAGCCGTTCACCGTGGCCCGGGCAAGGATACCATTCGTCGCAGGCACTGCTCCGCCAACGAGTGTTGGGGCAGTAGTGAAGAGGATTCGGTTTGTCGCTGTGCCGACCGCACCGGTGAAGTTAGCAGAAGAGTCCGCGCCGATAGCGAGGCTGGCGAAGGTCAGGTTTGCCGAGGTTCCCGCCGTCTGGTTGTAGACGCCGCCACCGCGAGCAAAGGTCAGTGCGCCTGCCGTTTCCGCGGAGGCACCGGTATTGCCGAGGTAGTTGAAAGTGCCACCCGCAATCGTGACCGGGCGACCACCGAGATGCGCGCTCGCGGCACCCACGGTGTCGTTAACGTTGAGCGTGCCGCTGTTGTTCACGCTGATCAGCCCAGTGGCACCGATGCCCACGCCGCTGCCGACGATGTTCATCGTGCCTTGGTTGACGTTGATCGCACCAGTAAAGCCGACCTGATTGACCGTCACGTTAAGCGTGCCGTTACCGATCTTGTTCGTGCCAGGGCCGCCAGGGGTAATGACACTGTTAAGGTTGATCGTAGATCCGGTGGCCGCATTGAGAGTCGTGCTGTTGCTGGCCGAGATGCCGCCAGCGATGTTTAGCGTGGATGAACCAGACGCACCGAGCACGATCGCAAAACCCGAGGCCTGGGTAATCAGCCCGCTGATCGTATTAGTGCCGGAGACAGACTCAATGGCACCGCCATTGTTGATGCCGCTTGCGCCAATATTGAAAGTGATCGGGCCTGCGTAGTTCGTGTCACCGGACAATTGAAGCGCGGAGCCAACCGCGTTATTAATCGTCAACACGCCCGTCCCAATGGCGTTGGCGTTGCCCAGCAGAATCGCACCGGCATTGATTGTGATCGCTCCGGTCATCGTGCTGTTGCTTGCGTTGATCGCGAAAATCCCGTTATCGTTCTTAGTCAGAGTGTTCGATACCGCCGAGAGGGTAAACGGAGTTGTCAGAGATAGCGTATTACCAGCAGTCACTTCAAAGGCGTTGTTTGCTGCATTCAAGGTGAAAGTGCGACTCGTGTTGATGTTACCTGTCGCGCGGAAGCCCACGCCAGAGGTGCCGTCCACGGAAAGTCTGATGGCATTGGCAGCGTCACCGAGAGCCCCATCCGAACTGGCGGAGAGCACACCATTAAGAACATCAATAATCTTGCCCGAACCGCCGAAGGTGTTGCCGCTATTCGTCAACGCCAAGGTACCAAGACCAGATTTAACCAAGTCGAAGCCACCGGACACGACGCCGCTCAGCGTGAGACCTTGGACAACGTTAGAGGCTGAGGCCGTTACAACACCCAGCGTGGAAGCGCCGGTGAAGGTCGAAGTGCCAGTGAAATCGAGGCCGTAACCATTGAGATTGCTCACAGAAACCAGACTTCCGTTGTTGGAGAAGTTGGCCTGTTGAATCGTCTTATTTCTCGCGTTCGGAGCACCACCACTGCGGTTGACTGTGATAGCCAAGTCGCTAACGGCGTTGATGGTTGAACCAAGGGCAATATTTTCAGCAGTGCCAAGGGTGTTTCCGTCAGCGGAAAGAATCAGACCACCAGCAATATTGATTGTTCCGTTGTAGTTACCCAAGCTGAGCGTCCCAAGGCCTGACTTGTTGGTGACATCCGTAGCAAGTGAGTCGATGACGTTGCCGATGGTGAAGACGACGTTTGGCGCCGTCACTGCGACATTCCAGGTGGAAGGTAGTGTGGTGTTACCGTTCAATGTCAGGCTATTGGTGCCGTTGAGGGCAGTGTCACCGAGGAAGGTGAAGTTGTTGGTCACCGAGTTAGCAGCGGTGGACACCAGTGTGGTGCCTGCGGCCATGGTCACTGCGCCTGTGCCAAGAGGCCCAGAGACAAGGGTATCCCCCAGGTTGGGTCCAACGCTGCTGCCACCGATGATCAGTCCGCCAGCTGCAACATTGACGCCACCCGAAAAGGTGCTCAGGGTATTGTTCAACTGTAGCAGGCCGTTGCCCGTCTTGTTGATCCCACCATTCTGGATCAAGGAAGTAATGGTCAAACCGGACTGCCATGGTGCCACATCCACTCCATTGATAATCGCTGCTCCAACGGATACTGGGTAGCTCGAGTTGCCATTGAGATCGACTGTTCCGCCTGCGACAGTAGCAATAGTGCCGGGGTTCGTCGTGGTAACAGCGATGCCACCCGCACCGGTCAGCGTCAGCACGCCAGTCGGGTTTAGGGTAGGAGCCGCGCCGCCGTTGTTATTGAAAGTTAGGTTAGTCAGGGAGTTGTTACCTGCGAGGGTAGCTACCGAACTTCCGTTCATCGTCAAGGCCTGGGATGGGATGATGCCGCCAGCGGTCTGAGTTAGTGTCGCCTGGTTAACGGTGATGCCACCTGTGCCCATCGTGCCTGTGGCACCAAGGACCAAAGTGCCTTGATTCAATATTGTGCCACCCGTGTAGGTGTTCGTGCCGTTCCAGGTCATCACACTGGCTCCGGTATCGCCTGAAGACTTGATCACTCGGACGGCACCCGTGCCGTTATTGGTGATGGCCGCGCTGATCGCTGCCGTACGGTTGGTGCCGCTGAAATTGGCGTGGTGGATGAAGAAGTCGCTCGGGGAGTTGAGGACGCCGCTGGTCAGGTTACCATTGGTGATCGAGAAATCGACGTTGTCCGTCGTTTGGCCGAAGAGAAGGCCGCCAGCCTGGACGGTAAGGGTGTTGCCACCGAGGTTCAAGATCGTCGCAGCGGCCTGCTGGCCGAAGGTGAGAGTGCCTACCGTTGTGTTGCCAAGGAGCGTCGTCGTGCCTGTCGCAGTGAGACGAACGTTGTCCGTCCCCGTCGCGCCGCTATTCAAGCCAGCACCTGAGTAACCGGCGAAGCCCGTGTCGTTGAGACGACCGACACCGTAGGTGGCGTCGTAGCTGGCGAATTCGCGGTCATCAATCGCCCATGCGCCGATGATGTTGTTGGTCAGAGTCGGAGCCGAGGTGATCATGAGGCGTGCGGCGCTTCCGATCTGACCGCCTGAATTGAAGCGCATGGTCGAAGTGCTATCCGAGCGGGTGAGGGAGGCGATGGTTACATCGAGAGAATTGATGCCCGTGCCACCGGCTCCAGTGGTGATGGCATTGTGGCCGCCTGCGAGGGTCACTGCTCCGAAGGTTTCGGAGGACGCCGATTGGGCGCGTCCAGAGTAAGCAATGGTACCACCAGTCAAGCTAATCGGCGCAGCGTCGTTCACACGATTGGCTACTAAGTTAAGACTATTGTCGTTGATAGACAGTATTCCGAACCGAATGTTGATGGGCTGCGTGGTGTTCGGCAGTGTGGCGAGATCAGCGAGCGTTACTGTGCCGCCACTGATTTCAGTTGCACCAGTGTAGGTCTGGGGAACGGCGAAGTTGAGTGCCCCTGTGCCGGTCTTGTTAAGATAAATATTGCCCGAAATGACACCGTTGAAATTGGTGTTGCCGTTCACTGTCAAGGTGGACTGTGTGCCGCTGGTGTTGGTGACGATACCACCACCGAGATCAGAACCCGCACCGCCTGCCTGACTGGAGAGGCCTGCGATGAACTGATTGCGGCCATTCAGGTCGAGAGTGCCGCCTGCATTAACCGCAAGGCCCTGATTGAAGAGCAATGGGTTGGTGATGCCCGTAGTCGTGAACTTGACCAGACCTCCATTGATGGTGTGCTGGCCGCTCACGAACTGCTGGGCATTAATGTCTAGCTGACCAGCAAGAGACTTGGTGAGACCGGCTGTGCCGCTCAGTCCGCTGTTCACGGTTAGTGTTTGACCGCTCTGAACATGAATTACACCTTCTGCTCCGAGGTTGACTATCGGAACATTAAGGTAGGCACCGCCGCTGCCGCTGGCGAAGATACCGCCACTCGTTAGGGTCAGGGCATTAGGAGGATTGCCACCAAGGCCGCCGACCGCTGCGGTATTATTGATGTTAAGAGCATTCAGGGTCTGGTTACCACCGAGAGAGTTAATCGTCGATGTGGTGGCCTTGAAAGTCTGTGTTGCTGTGGCGCTGAGGATGTTCGTCGCTGGAGAGTAAGCGCTGAAGGCGACGAGTCCACCCGATGCATTATAAGTGGCGAATTCGCTGCCGCCGACCGTGACCCTCGGAAGGATTCCCGTTGTCGCGGGAGTAAGCGTAGGGGCAGTGGTGAATTTCACGAGTGAGTTGGCACCAATCGAGAGATCAGCGGAGCTGCCGCCGCCGAAAGCGAGGCTGGCGAAGGTGAGCGTGGTGGGTGTCGCACCCGCGTTGGTCATATTGAAGGTATTGGCCCCGGCATTGAAGGTCAGAATACCTGCGGTTTCACCAACGTTGTTGGTATTGTAATTGATCACGCCACCTGCGGAGGTGACCGGGCGACCACCAAGGCGAGCTACCCCGCTTGAGGTGTTGTCCACAGTAAAGATCCCGTTTTGATTGACGAGGATTGTGCCAGTCGCACCCAGGGTGCCATTCGCCCCTGAACCGAGGACAAAAGTCCCGTTGTTGATGGTAAGTCCACCAACGAAGGCTGTGCTGTTGACACCAAGGGTTGTCGTGCCTGAGCCGAGCTTGGTGACAGATGACACGGCGCCGAGGGCTGTCGTGTTTAGATTGATGCTACCAGCGCCGACGAAGGTGAGGGCCTGCGCACCGCTGATACCGCCGGTCAGACTGAGCGTGTTGCCGGAATCGGAGCCGATGAAGGTCGCACCTGTCAACGTGATCGCACCTGTTTCGGTAGAAGTGCCGGAACCCGTGCCGCGAAGCGCGCCCGCAGCTAGGATGCCAGAACCAGTAAGACTCAGAGGCTCGGCGGTCGATACACCAGCTGGAATGTTCAATGCCGCGCCGCTAGCGCCGACGATTGTGTTGCCTGCCGTAGTACCAAGTCCGCCTGCGTTTAGGAGGTTGACTGCACCCTGGCTGATGGTGAGAACTCCGGTCCAGGCTGAATTATTGGCGTTGAGTTCGAGTGTTCCATTGTCAGCTTTGGTGAGGGCAGCAGCATTGCCCGCCCCAGCGTTGAGATCAAAGGCGGTGCCGATGGTCAGCGTATTTCCGCTAGTGACTTCTAGAGCACGAGTGTTGGTCGTGCCGGTCAGTTGCAGCGGGTTAGAAAGCGTAAAGGAACTTGTGGCGCGGAACGTAGCCGTGCCAGCCGTTGCTGCAAGTTTGATAAGATTTGCAGAATTGCCGAGCTGGGCATTACCAGCGGCAGAAACCACACCTTGATTGATCGTAATATCGCCAAGGAAGGAGTTTCCTGCGTTGCCAAGAACAAGTGTACCACCAGCCGCTTTGATGAAACCAGTTCCGCTGAGAGCCCCATTAAGGTAAAGTCCCTGAGTCACGTTCGAGGCAGTGGCGGTATTAACCGTGAAAGTAGGGGTGCTCACGAGAGCGCCTACGTCACCGACCGAGAGTCCGTAGCCGTTGTTGTTGGCAACGGTCAGACCATTGGTCAGCACTGTGTTAATGCTGGAAGGGGCGATGATCTTGTTCGCCGCAGTGGCGAAGGGCAGGCTACCACCGGCGCGACCAACTGTGACTGTGCCGGTGCCAGCACCGAAGGTGACGCTGCCGAGGTTAACCGTTTCCACGACGCCGTTGCCGATGTTTGGCGAGGTTCCGTCATGCAGGAGGGACACGGCGAGCGGCGTGCCGAGAGCACCCGCGTCGTAGCTACCGCTGTAGTTGGTCGAGTTGAAGATAAGCGTACCAGCACCGGTTTTGGTGATGTTGGAGAAGGCAGGGAGATTGCCGAGCAACGCGACCGTCAAGTTCGGATTGATCACGTTGACCGTCGGAGTTGAGGTCCAGCCCGCACCACTGACGGCACCATTAAGCGTAAGAGTCCAAACGGTGTTGGCCGTGGCATCAAAGGTTGGCGTGCCAGCAAAAGCGACCGCGTTACCAAAGCTAGCTGTGCTGTTTGAAAGGAAGGTGGTGCCAGCGGCGGCGGTGATCGCACCGGAGCCGAAAGGTCCACTCGTAATGCCGGCTCCGCCCTGAGCCGGGCTGCTGCTGGAGCCGACAATGAGTCCGCCGCCCTGAAGGTCAATGCCACCCGTGAAGGTGTTTTGACCGGAGAACTGGAGAAGGCCGTTGCTAGTCTTGGTGAGGCTACTGCCGATGCCGTTGACGGTGCCAGCGATGTTCAGGGATGCATTGATCGTAGTGATCGCTTGGCCACCGATCTGGTTTGCACCGATGCTGAGAGTCTTGGCTCCCGGGGTGAGGTTCACCGTTCCATTGATCGTTGGGACCGTGCCGACATTGTTCGAAACAACGGTGATCGGCGAGGAACCCGTTAGGGTGAGGAAGCCACCGGTGTTGACTGTTGGGTTGGTGGTGCCGCCCGTATTGTTGAAGGCCAGACTGTTGAGGCTGTTGTTACCAACGAGGGTCAGCGTCGAACTGTCGTTCAGGGTCACTGCGTTGTTCGCAGCGATCTGGCCAGCATTGGTGTTCATCGTCAAGGTCGCACCACTGAGTGTGAGGCCTCCAGCTGGGATGACCACACCACTACCGACGAGATTCACCGTGCCTTGGTTAAAGGTTGTGCCGCCTGTGTAGGTGTTATTGGCAGAGAGATTCAGAATGCCAGCCCCGGATTTCACGAGGGCGACACTGTTGCCAAAACCATTATCGGCGATGACTGAGTTGACCACTAAAGTGCTCAGGTTCGCTGCAATCGTCTGGGCGGACGCCGTAGCCGTTGCATTCTGGCTAACAGTGATCGACGTTGGACTGTTGACAGAGACAATGAAGGTTCCCGAAGGAAGGTTGGCGTTGGTCACTACCATTCCAGGGACCAAGCCGACTGTTGACGCCACGGTGACCGTCGGTGTATTGATTGTTGTGGCTCCACCATCGAAGTTACCCGTGAGAATAGTTTGATTGCCCGATCCTGAAGCGGTTGCGTTCTGGCTCACCGTAATCTGCGCGGTGTTGTCGATGGAAACGATCCTTGTCCCCGCAGGAAGGTTGGCATTCGTGACCGTCATACCTACCTGGAGTCCCTGGGTGTTCATGCCCGTTATTACAGGAGAACCCGAGTTAGTCGTAGCCGTAGTGCCGGTGTTCACGTTCGCCGTATTTGAGGCGCTGTAGATGACCAATTCACGCATGCCGGACGTTTCAGTCCCACCTGCTGTCAAGACACCACGCAAAGCCGTAGTGCCGATGCTACTGGTGGCCTGTTGATTGCTCCGAAGGAAAGCACCAGTCTCCAGGTTAAGCACGTTGGTGCCAGCGGTAAATGTGATGTCGTTGGTCGAAACACCGCCAAGGCGAAGAGCCGCAGTCGAAGTTGTGCCTGAGGAAAGGGCAGTCGAAAGAGGCGTAGTAGTGCTGAGAATCTGCGTTACATTACCGGACGCAAGGGAGGCGTCATAGGCTCGGAAACCACCGTAACCGAAGGCACCAGCACCGAGGGTTGGCGCATAGGTGGCAAAATCAGTGGAGTTGGCGATAGCCCAAGCACCGATCATTCCATTCGAGAGGGTGGTTGGCGCAGAAGTGAAGAAAAGACGGTTGGAATTGCCGCTGGTGCCAAAACCTTGGTTCGCAACCATGTTTAGCGTGGATCCGACGGAACGAGTCAGGCTCGCGAATGTAACATCGGCTGATAGGAATGGCGTATTGTTACCCGCGTTGTTTGCAGCATTGACGTTGATCGTCGAAGCACCCGCTCCGATGGAGAGCGCGCCAAAGACTTCAGAGCCCGCAGCTTGGAAGCGCGCCTGATAAGTGATGACGCCCCCTCTTGAGGTGATGGGGGCGGTGTCGCTAACGCGATTGTTGTTGCCGATCTGCAAGTTGGCATTGCTGTCAAGGTTCAGGGTAGCGGAGTTGAGGTTAATCGCCGAGGTGTTCAGCATTGTGGCATTGTCGCGCAGGGTCAGCGCGCCGCCGGTGATCCAAGTGGCTCCCGTGTAGGTCAGCGGGCTTTCTGCAGTGAGCGTGCTGCCGCCAGTCTTGTTGTGTGTGATCGCCCCACTGATATTGCCGCCGAAGGCCACGTTGCCGTTGTTGGTGAACAGAGCCGCACTAGAACTGGTAATAGTGCCGCCGGTGCCGGGGTTGTTGCCACCACCAAAGGCCTGGACATACTGGCTGTTGCCATTCAGATCGAGGGTGGCACTAGGGTTCACAACCAAGGTCTGAGCGGGGAAGATGGTATTCAAACCGCCTCCTAGCGTGGTGGTACCGCCGTTCAGCGTCGTGGTGCCGACGACGAAATTCGCCGCATTGAGATTCAGTGCCCCGCTCAGGTTCTTGTTCAGGCCAGCGGCACCACTCAGAACTCCCGTGATGTTGAGGATACTACCTGTGCCCACGTGGAGCGCACCTTCCGCACCGAGGTTGGTGCGGGCGTTGATGGTGTAGGGACCAGCGCCTGTGGTCAAGATGCCGCCGGAAGTCAAGGTGAGGACGGTCCCTGCGCTGTTGCTGACCGTGGGGGCGCTGGCATTGAAGGCCAAGGCGTTCACTGTCTTGTTAGTGGTCAAGGCTCCGACCGTAGTGGTTCCGTTGAGCTTAACGGTATCAGTAGCGGCTGCGCTATTGAGGTTGGCTGGAGTCGTGTAGCCAGTAAAGGCCGCGATACCGGTAGCTCCGTAGGTGGCGAAGTCAGTGCCGCCTACCGTGGCACGGGCAAGAATGCCTGTAGTGGCAGGAGTCAGTGTCGGAGCAGGCGAGAAGGTGACCTGATTGTTAGCGACACCAACGCCGCCAGTGAAGTTGACAGAACCGCCTGTGTTGACGGTTAATGTGGTGAAGGCAAGTAAGTTATTACCACCCACATTGACAGAGTTGATGGTCGTTGCACCTGAACCAATCGTTAGGGTGCTTGGCGTGCCGCCCTCCGTGATACCAGCAGCATTACCGAGTAGGTTCAGGGTTGCGCCATTCATAGTCAGGGCACGACCACCTAAACGATTGGCCACAGCTGTCGTTCCGTTATCAAGGGTCAGGATTGCCTGGTTGACTGTTGCGGCACCTGTGGTGCCGAGAGTGGCACCGTTACTCACCGTTGTCGTGCCGCCATTGAAGATCGCAGTTCCCGACCATACGTTTGCCGCTGAACCATTAATGTTCAGGGCACCCGAGCCTGAGTAGGTGAAATTACTCGCCGTGGCAGAAGCTGGGTTGGTGTTGTTGATCACACCAGTAATGTTGGTCGTGCCAACGCCGCTCAATGTGAGCGTGCGTGCGGTTCCATCCTGAGAAAGATTGAGGGCCGAAATAGTTAGCCCCGTGCCTGCGACGATGTCATTTTGAAGCGTGCGGTTGCCACCAATGGCACCAATGCTGCCCGTCATGTTCAGAGGATTGGAACCATTGACAAGACCCACGCTCCCGTTCAGACGGAAAACATTGGCCTGTGTCTGTGCCGCAACCGTGCTGGAGGTGCGGAGTTCGCCGCCGTTCAGATCGAAAGTCGTCGCTGCGAGGCCGAGAGCCTGGGCTTTGTCAAGGATGAGAATACCTTGGCGGAGTTCTCCACCACTGCTCATGAGATTCGCAGAACCGCCAGTGAGTGTAGTAGTAGCGCCGCTCGCGGTGTTAATAATGAGACCAACGCCTCCATTGGAAGCGCCTGTGCCCTGTATAACACCACTGAGGATGGTATTCCCCGTGCCCTGGATGGCGAGCGTACGGGCCTGGGTGGCGGCTTCAGCGCTGTTGAAGTTGCCGGAAATAGTCAGACCCGTGGGGTTTGTGATCGTGTTGTTGATCGTCCAAGGATTGCCGGCGATGCCCTGAATATTGCTAGAAACGATTATTGGATTCGAGCCGGTGAAGGAAACATGAGTATTGCTGGCGATCTGGACCGGGCGAGTGATCGTGAGCGTCGCTCCGGCGTTGGTTGAGTAGATACCGCCGTTGCTGACGACGATCGCTCCGGTGCCAACTGCACCCAATGCAGCCCCAGCGTTCGCGCCGAGGAGACCACCGTTGATATTAAGATTACCGGTGAAGGTATTGGTGCCGGTCAGCTCCCAATTACCTGCATCTGCTTTTGTGACAATGAGTGCACCGGTGTTGTCGATGAGATTAGCAGTGAGCTGATTGGCATCTTGGTTTGAGCCACGAAGCGTGAGAGTTTTGGCACCGGCACCAGAATTGGTGAGCGCAGTTATAACAAGAGCACCGCTACCGCTGGCGTCAATTGAGGCATTTCCCGTTGTCCCCGAGAGGTTGATTTGACGAGTGGCGGTTTCACCCGTGCCCACATACATGATGGATCCGCTATTAGTGCTCAACCCAAGATTCAACGCACCCCCGCCCACATTCGTTCCCAGGTTGGAGGAAGTGACCCCCGCTGCGCCGATCGAGTTAACGATGGTCGTGCCGCCAGTGAGTGTGGTGCCACCACTGTAGGTATTGGCTCCACCGAGAATAAGCGTTCCGCCACCGGCCTTATTCAGGTTGCCTGTGCCGCTGATCACACCAGTGATAGTAGCAAAGTCGAGGTTGGTATTGCCATTGTCGTCCACTTGGATGGACCGGAAACCACCAGCTGCAAGGTTCGTCGCAACACCGGTCCCAGCAGCTGTGGCATTGTTACTGATCGTAAATGTCGTACTACTGGTGATTGAAGTGATGTAAGCTCCGGCTGGAATGTTAGCATTTCCGGAAATAACCTGCCCGACCAACAATCCGGTGGTATTGCCAGTTGTCATCGTGACCGAATTGTTATTGGCGGCGGTCGTTAGCGTAGCACCAGTGACCGCCACGGCTGCCGTGGTGCCAAGGCTGAAGTCACTAGCGATAGTCACATCAGAAAATGCGGTGCTAGAATTGAGGTAGAGGTTACCTTGATTGATGAAGTTCGCTGTTGAACCCCAGACAGGAGTTCCTGCAATATTCACGGTCAATGGAGCGAGACCTGCCGAAAAGCCACCACCACCAAGAGCAGACCAACCCACATTGCCAGAGCCAACCCCTACGGTTCGACTGAATGTGGAGGCGGATGAACTGCCTGACTGGAAGAAGGTTCCGGTATTTGAAACCCCAGTAAAACTAATCGGACTATTGGTGGGGATTCCAATGCCGTCAACGGCCTGAAGTGCCCCATTGCTGATGGTCGTAGTGCCGGTGTAAGTGTTGGCTCCTGAAAGAATCCAAAGTCCTCCCCCTGCTTTGGTCAGGGAGGTAAGTTCACCTGCGTTTGGGTTGTTACCAAGGATTGGCTTGAACTCATTGTCGCCCGTGGAGTTGCCCTGAAGGGTGAGAGTGCGTGTGCCAGTGCCGGAGAAGGCAACCGATCCTGTGTTATTAAAGATGAGGGCTGCGTTGTTCGCAGAGCCGTTGCCCAAAGTATTGTTACCATACTGACCGGAGGAATCGATGGCGGCGGTGCTGGCACCGGTGCCACCAAGGGTGAAGAGACGGTCAATACTGATCGATGGTGTCTGGGTGGTCTGGAAGATATTGGCGTTGGAACCGGTGTATTGAAGGGTGCCCGCACCGCTGAAGACGATGCTTCCTGCGTTGTTACCCGTGATGCCGGTGCCAATGGAGCTGGCAACGCCAAGATTGGCGAGGGAATTGACGGCGAGCACACCACCACTGATGGTGACTCCGCCACTGAAGGTGTTCACACCCGAAAGCGAGACCGTGCCCGTGCCGCCCTTGGCGAAGGCAATCTTTGCAGTCGAACCATCGGAGATAACACCGCTGAATGTGCCGCCTCCGTTATTACTGCCGGTGCGGAGGATCGCGGTGCCACTTGCCGCGCTGTTGGTAATGCTGCCAGCACCGGAGAAGTTATTGAGGCCACCCGTCAGAACGGTGGCCCCTACATTAACGCCATTGAGATCAAGCGTTGTGCCTTGGCGCATCACGAGGCTGGCGTTGGTGCCACCGAGTGTGCCTGAACCCGAGAGATTTACCCTCCCTTCATTGATCGTAGTGGTGCCCGTGTAAGTGTTGGCTCCACTGAGAATCAAAAGACCTGTGCCGTTCTTGGTCAGGCCGCCAGTGCCGGCTGTGGCGCTATTATTACCTGAGATCACAGAGCCGATAGTCAGCGCATTGGCAGGCGTGCTGCCACCCGTTGTGACGACGAGCTCCTGGTTGGCTGCCGAAACGAACAAACCGAAGGCACCTGTGATGGAGGAAGCACCCGTGGAGTTATCATGGAGGATACCGCCGAGGGCGGTGGCGCTGCTTGAAGTGGTGGTCAGGTTTCCACCGAGCGTGAGACTGTTCCCACCAACAATGCGAATGGTGTTGGCCGCGACGGCCGCCGAGGTGGTGACACCACCAGCACCGACGACATAGTTAGTGGTGGCTGATCCGACGGTAGCAGGCAGAGTTGTTGCAGCACCCAAGGCAGCGATATTCGTCGCTGAAGTAGGCGTGGCGACGAAGTCAATCGCGCCCGAAGGGCTGGTGATGTAGGCGTAGCCACCGAGTTGGCCATTGAGGCCCGCTGGCGCGGTGGTGAACTGAATGCCGGAGCCAGTGCTTGGTGCAAAGTTCAAGCCTGCGCCCGCTGCGCGGGTGCCGAGCGAGCCGAAGGTCAGGGTAGTGGCACCTGATCCAGCAACGACTGTGACCTTACCAAGGCCCGCCGTTGGCGTGAGCACGCCAGCTGTGTCCGTGCTGCCACCTGTGGCAAATCCTTGATAATTGAGCGTTCCGCCTGCAAAGCCATTGCCGCGAATGGGGTCCGTAGTGAAGACAACATTGTTGGCCGGCCCGATCACCTTGTTTGAAGTGGAGGTAGGGTTCAGAGAAAGCGTGCCACCACTGACGGTAATGGCACCTGCGAAGTTAGGGCTGACTGAGGGAGTGACTGTGGCACCACTAGCAAGTCCACCGACAGTGAGCGTAGAACCCGTGGAACTTGCCAAGGTCAGACCGGTAGCACTGTTGATGGAACTAATATACCATGTGCCAGTAAGACCTGTGGCAGTAACCACTTGGCCCGGAACCATATTAGCCGTGCTTGCAACCGCAATTGTAGGTGCAGTAGTCGTTCCGGCACTAACAGCGGTCGTTGTGAGAGCCGCAGTGGCTCCATTAACTGTTCCGAGAACGACTGAAGTGCCGGTAGTACCCAAGCCAGTCGTGGCCGCAGCTTGGCTCACGGAAAACTGTGTCGGGCTGATGATCTGACTGATCACACTTCCAAAAGCAAAGCCGGTTCCCGAGACAGGCTGACCGACTACGAGACCCGTCGTCGATGTTGTCGTAATAACCTGTGATCCGTTCGTGCTCGCCGTGATTGCCGTGATTGGAAAGGACGCGTTAGCTGTGCCAATCACGGTCGTCGCCGTGCCGGGACTGGAAATCTGCCAATTCCCGGAGTCAAACTTGGTGACGCCTGCGCCGACCGTGGTGTTGACAATGTAGCCTTGAATGTCGTTGACGCCTTGATTTGAACCGCCGAGGACAAGGGTCTTGGTGCCAGTTCCGTTGTTGCCAACGGTCGATGTAACAACAAGTCCACCCGTCCCACTATTAGTCAGAATACTATTCCCCGCGTTGAGGAGAAGAACCTTGTTCCAAGTTTCACCTGCGCCTGTGTAGTTGAGCGTGCCACCACCAAAGACGACGCGACCAGAGCCAGTGGCATTGAGCGCACCAATCGTGCCAATATTCAAGGTTCCTGCATTGATGCTGGCCGAGCCAGTGAAGGTTGATGCAGTGGCTCCAAGAGTGAGTACCCCTGAACCCGCTTTGGCGAAAGTGTGGTCTCCACCACCCGACCGGAGAATATTTCCCGTGGCGAGCATATCACCAGTACTAGTGACCGTAAACGTGCGCGCCGTGCCATCACCGTTTGTGTAGAGGGTCGGGGCGTTGATCGTCACCAAACCAGTGGCATTGCTAGTGAATGCACTATTGGTTGCGCCACCAGAACTGAAAGCATTCACCCCATCACCAAAGGTCATCCCATAGCCGTCTCGGCTATTTGCAGTAATATTGGCATTTCCGTTGGCAGTGGTTCGCCCAAAAACAATCGTTTGATTCAGCCCAGCGCCCCCCAGCGCGCGGCTAGCAAAAATGATATTATTCGTATTGTCACGAGCACGGACGGTTTTACCACTAAAGTCAGGGGCGTCCGTGAGGATTTCAAGGGTACCATTATTAAGATCAATGGAGGTCGTCGAAGTGCTGAGCTGACCCAGCGCAGCCGAAGTGGAAACGCGAACCGTGCCGGAATCGATACGAGTATCACTAAGATAGTTGTTGCCAGCATTTTGGAGCCAGAGTGTTGAACCCAACGCACCTACGCCTGATTTTATAAAGCGATCCGCGCTCACCACCGAGCCCGAGACCACGCCGCTGACAATGACATTGCCGTTACCGGTGATGATACTATTTTGATTCGTCGAGAGCCCGACGGTGCCTGAAAGCGTCAAATTGCCATAGGCATTCGATAGTGCGGCGGTTGACGAGTTACTGAAACCAATACTACCCGAGACCGCGTTATTTAAACCAATACTAACAAAAGCAGCATTGCTGCTGTTGGCGTAGTTGAGACCGCGACCCGCAAGAGCGAGGTTTTTGGCCAGAGTGGCACCAGTGAGACCACCCTGGAGGACAAGTGTACCGCCCGTGAAGTTCACGGAATTGAAACCATTCACAGTAACCAAACTACCGGTTCCGAGCTGAGAACCATTGGTAACAACAAGGGTGCCTTCATTGACTACCGTATTACCAGAATAATTGTTTAAGCTATTTGATAGAGCGAGCACGCCATTGCCTGTCTTCGTGAGACCGCCTGTGCCTGAAAGCTGCGCGTCAATAGTTGTGCGAGTACCGAATCCGTTTACCGCGATGTTTGTTGTATCTGTACCAGCCAGCGTCAGAGCATTCCCACCGCCCGCAATGCTGTAACCTGTTGTATTGAAAATCAAACCACCCGCATTAATGGCTGAGCCAAGAGTCACCAGTCCGCCTGTGGTTCCACCAAACCGCGCAGTATCAGTCAAATTCGGCCAAGCTATGTCGCTGGAGCCGTTCCACCAATTCAGATTGGAGGTATTCCAAGTGCCAGCACCACCGAGGGTGACACCTCCCGAAATAGCCGGATCCCAATCATAAGTAGCGCCCTTCACCTGGACACTCCAGAGAGCAAATTGGGCAAGAAGGATTGAAGAGACCGTTTTCTTCCAGAAGGGGGTGCGGAGACTGCGAGTCAGGCGCACTGGAAGCGAGAGCGGTTGGGTGGTTGGGGTCTTCATAGGGGCTGGTGGGACGATTTAAAAAAGCGGTCGGGGTGCGGAAAGGGGGCGGAAAACGATCAGGCGATGCAGGCAGCTGCGCTCAGCGGAGTGAAAAACGCATTAATCCAAAAATCAATAAAACGAGGATTCGTGTTGTCTCGAAGACTGGCACGATGCTTGCTGAGTTGAATGGATGATTGGTTAGACATGCTATTGAAGCCTTATTTTTCAATGCCTAACGAAAGGCGCGAAAAATAAACTTTGGCGTTGGTTGTTTGGCTGGCTGATGAGACTAACAAACTGCTAGGACTGAAAGGTTGGAAATGATTGAATTACAGTTGCATGTAATCACATAGGAACAACATTTGCCAAGACATTTATTGTTGTTTTGTGAATAAAAACGCGATTCGAGCAAGTGTCGTGGAAACTGAATTTCAAGGGATTGCAGCACTCTTGATATTTTAGTTTGCTTGATTATCAGGTTTTATACCTAAGTTTATAACGAGTTTAGGCAACTCACCCCATCCTACAGACATTGCAATTTTACTGAGCGGCGGAACAGCTCCCCCTTCGTCGGGGCGGTTTATTGAGGAAACCCGATGACCGCTGCATCAATCAGGGAAACGAAACCGCGTTGGAATCAGCTAAGCAAGTGAGAAAATTAAGGGTACGAAGATTTTCCCGATTCCTGTTTTGAATTTTCTGGCCACTGATTCTACTCGCTGAGTGTTGATCGGTTTTTTGCAGATCCAGCAGTCTAGCAAGATGCGACTATGGCGGTGATGCGGTGACAGGACGGGCGTGTCCGCCAGAACGAGGGAGGGTGGAAGGCAGGAGCACTTATCCAAAAAACCATGCAAGCTCTTGAAAACAGGCGCATTAAGCGTCTCTGAGCTAGATGCTGTAACCCTAGGTTTACCCTAAAAACAGGAATGGCTGACCGCCGATTTGCTTCCCTTGCCCGACTCAACGATCTTCCATTCCTGTTTCTAGCAGACAATCCACGGTGTTGGGATGTGGAACGAAGAGTCACTTTGGCCATATGACTTGGAGACAACCAAGCAACTGGATACTCAAATTTACGGGAAAACAGAAAGACATGATTTACAGGTCAGAACCCATTCCTGTGATTCCTGTGAATCCTGTGAATCCTGTGAATCCTGTGAATCCTGTGAATCCTGTGAATCCTGTGA
>JAIXOU010000036.1 GCA_027486585.1 Verrucomicrobiaceae bacterium
CTGCCGAGACTCCGACACGCCACCGCCCTTTGGCTGGCGGCACTGCCGAGACTCCGACATGCCACCGCCCTTTGGCTGGCGGCACTGCCGAGCCTCCGACACGTCACCGCCCTTTGGCTGGCGGCACTGCCGAGACTCCGACACGTCACCGCCCTTTGGCTAGCGGCACCTCCGAGACTCCGACACGCCACCGCCCTTTGGCTGGCGGCACAGCCGAGACTCCGACACGTGACCGCCCTTTGGCTGGCGGCCTGGCGTAACTCACTCAGCAGCTCCTTTTGAAAGCTTCTGCCCCCATGAATCTCGGGCAGTGGCAGTAGGTGAAGAAGCGTGGCGTCCATGAGCAGAGACTCCACCACGCCTTAAAGAAAAAAACCACGCTATAGCGAATCTTTGTCTGCGATCTTTTTCTCGGCCAACTGATCCAGCTTCCAGAGCTTCAGCCCAAAGGCCGCAGCCACACGGCTGACTAGGTGCGTTGTAAAGAATTTCTTAACCCGCAGGAACTCAGAGAGATGGCTTTCTGAGATATGCGCCCTTTCCGCCAGCACCCCGATAGGCCAGCCTGCAAGGCGCATCAGATCCATCACTGCCAGTACCTGACCTGCACAGATCAGCTCATGGCAGCTATCTTGGCAGCGCTGGATCACCTGCTGAGGGGTCAGGCTAAAGACCGGCTTCCTACGCGCTTTTTTCTCGGGCAGAGACACGCTAATATATGCCTTTGGATCTGATTGACGACGCTTCCTCTTCATGGGGTTAGGTTGTATTGACTACGCATTCGGCCCGATTTCTCAAAGAAAGGGAAGTCTAAAATGCGGCCAATCCAAAAAAACACAGTCCTCAAATGCAAATCAGGCCACCCAGCGTCCTGGGTGGCCTGATTAAAATAGAGAGTGCTTTTTAAGCCAGACGTGTCCGCGTGACGGACAGAAGCTGATTTGCACTTCAAACTTTGCTCTTGATTCCGTCATTAGTATGAGCGCTAGGTGGCATAGACGCAAGACCTATCATGAAAAAACTCCTATTTTCTTTCGACATTGGCCACGCCAGCATTGGCTGGGCAACATTAGATATCACTAAGGAGAATGCGCCAGAGCTGCAAGGGTGCGGTTCCGTGCTGTTTCCTACCGATGACTGTCTGGCAAGCACGCGGCGGCAGCTGCGACGTCAGCGGCGGCACATCCGCAGCACCCGCACGCGCATTGCCCGCATGAAAATGCTCCTAGCCCATCTCGGTGTTTTGTCGATGGCTCAGCTTGATGAAGCTGGCGGCCCGTGGCCTTGGAAGCTTGCCGCGCGCGTTCATGCTGGTGGTCAGCTACTTTCATGGCCTGAGCTTTGGGACGTGCTGCGCTGGTATGCCCACAATCGCGGTTATGACGGTAACCGTAAATGGAGCCGTGACGATGCCGAAGATGCTGAGGACACCGAGAAAGAGAAGGCCGCGCTGGCTTTGATGGACAAACTAGGCAAGCCAACGATGTGCCAGACCATCTGTGCGAAGCTTCAAATCGATCCGATTTCCAGCGATAGGAAAAGCTCCCCCATCGCCTACAAGACCAGCAACGCGGCGTTCCCTAGAGACATCGTGCTGCATGAGGTCATGGACCTTTTGCTAAAGCATGTGGGCGAACTGCCTCAGGTCACGCCAGCGCTTATCACAGCGCTTTGTGCGGAAGATAACACGCCAAAGGATGGCAAGAGCGTGCGTGATGTGCTGAAGGAACTCGGACTAGATGCACGCCTGCCGGGCCGCTTTGTCGGCGGGCTATTGTTTGGTCAGGCGGTGCCGCGCTTTGATAACCGTATCATCGGCGAATGTCCTGTATCGGGGGAGAAGCGCCCGCTGAAGGATTGCCGTGAGTTCTTGGAGTTCCGCTGGGCGGAGGTCTTGGCAAATATCACGGTGCGTGACACGAAGGATGGCGATAAAATGACGCTGACAGCAGAGCAACGCGCTCAGCTCACCGAGATCGCCCGTGACGAAGGCGGTTTCACAGCAGGAGATTTCAAAAAAGCCGTGCTGAAAGTCAGCGGCGCTGCCTTTTCTAACGCAGAGCTGATGATGACGCATCCTGATGCAGAAGACGCTCTCGTGCTCGACCCTGCGCGTCGTTTTGTGCGGACGAATGGCATGATGAAAGTTATTTGGGATGATCTGCCAGTACCGATGCAGAAGCGCATCACGGGCCGCTGGAATAAGCATCGCCGCGTGACATGGCAGTGGATCTTACAACAGCCTGAAGCGCCTAAGACCCTGGAAGCTAAGCTCAGGACCGCCTGGGAGGAGGTCAAGCGCAAGCCGCGTAAAGGCGATGCTGTGCCAACTTGGGAAGATCGTGTGAAGCAGAGCATCTCACCCGTCTATCCAAGTGGACGTGCGCCTTATCACCGAACCGTAATGATGGATGTGGTGCAACAAGTCATGGAGGCTAAGATGCACCCGCGTGAGAATGGCGGCGTGCTTGATGCTGAAAAGATCAAACAGCACGACCTCGGACGTGAGATCGACGACCTCACAAACAACCATCTGGTTCGGCATCGTCTGAAAATCTTGCTCCGCGTAGTGGAGGACATGGTGAAGACTTATGCCGATGGCAATCCTGAACAGGTGGACCAATGCGTGATCGAAGTGGCGCGGGATTTGGTCGAGTTTTCGGGTAAGACGAACAAGGAGGTCGCTCAAGAACTCGGCATCAAGCTCAAGAATTTTAAAGATGTGAGCAAGAAGCTAGTGTCGGACCTTGAAGGCACCACTATTCCTATCGGCGCAGGTTTGATCCGCAAGGCCCGGATTGCCGATGATCTCGGCTGGACCTGCCCATACACGGGCAAGGAATACGATGCCGTAACGCTGGCACGCGGCAAGGTGGACAAAGATCATATCATCCCGCGCTCACTACGCCCCTCCGACTCGCTAGATTCGCTCGTCGTCACTTTTGATGCGGTGAACAAATGGAAGTCGAATCGTACGGCTTGGAAGTTCATTGAGGAAGAGCAGGGTAAACAGGTGCCAGATCGCCCCGATCTCACCATCGTGACTTTGAAGCAATACGAGGCCTTTGTTGCCAAGTTAGCAGGTGAAAAGAAGCCCAGCCGCTTTACCCCGGGTCAGGGCTCAATGGATGACAAACTCCGCCAATGGAGCCGCAAACAAAAGATGCTTCTCAAGGATTACGAAGAGAAGGAATTCACCCCTCGTGATCTCACAGTGACCTCCCATCTCGTTCGGCTGTCTGCGCGGCAGATTGAGAAACGTTTTGCCCATCTGCGGGATACAGGTCGCATCATTTCCATCCCTGGCAGTGTCACAGGTAGCGTGCGCAAATCCTGGAATCTGCTCGGCTGCCTAGCCCCAGCCTGCCCCGAGGTCATGGCCATGCTGCCTACAATGGATGAGAAACGCCAGCTCATCCTCGATGACGAAGGCAAGCCCAGCCTCAGCCTGCAAGTCCGCCCCAAAGGCGATATTCGCGACATCACCCACCTTCACCATGCTCTGGATGCCTGCGTCATTGGTTATGCCAGCATTCTCCTGCCGAATAACGGCAAGCTCTGGGAACAGATCGTCACCCGCAAGGTGCGCCCGTGCGAGCGCATCGCATTCAGCAAGATGCACGGCTGGAACAAGATGCTCAAGCTCAGCTCCCCAACGGATGCACCCACTGAGAATACCACTCTCAAACTACATGTCGCCGACCTGCTGCCTGAGTTCAAAAAACAGATCGTCGAGCGCCTGAAGGAGCGCCGCGTCGTCCAGCATGTGCCAGCCGACATGAGCGGCGCACGGCTTGAGATGAATACCTGGCGAGTGGTGAAGACCGAGGGAGATCAAATCACCCTGCGTCAACGCACCTTCGGCCCGAAGGACATCGACCCCGAAACCGGAGCACGCAAACGCACCACGAAGGACGCCAAGGAAAGAGCCAGCAAGCTGGTGGGCCTGAAGGAAGGAAAACTCTCCAAGCTGAAAGGTGCGCTAGTGATCGGGGAGAACTATGGAGTGGCACTGGAACCGGAGCCTGTAGTGATTCCTTTTCACAACGTTAAAGCGCAATTAAATCAAATAATCCAACAGAACAAAGGCCACCCCGTCCGTGTGCTTCGCACAGGTATGTTGATCCGTGTCAAAACGGGGACTTATGCAGGAAAATGGATGATCAGGAGTGTCAACAATAGTATTCGCGGGGTTAAGGTGGATATGACAGAAGCTCAACGCGTCAAAGCTCGTGTGAGCGGTGTGCACTGGGCAAAACTTGAGGTTTATGTTAAACCTCTGATACGAAATGGTTTGGAAATTCTGGACGCCACATTGTGCGGGACCAATGCGCTGACGCTCAACTCAGATGATTGATCCTCCAATTAGATGTCCTACCATATCGTCAGCATCGATAGTCCGCAGTGCAGCCTGAGCTGCAAGGACGGGCAATTAACCTGCCGGGTGGATGGTGAGGAAGGGCTGCGCACGATCCCGCTGGAGGATGTGGCGAGCATCATCATAACCAGCTTCTCGGCGACGGTTCACAGCAAGCTCTTGATCGAAGCAGCCCGGCACGGGATCGCGCTCATTTTGTGTGAGGCCTTCCAGCCGGTAAGCATCATGCTCCCTGCCAACCGCAGCACGGACACGCTGCTGACGCGGGCACAGCTCGACATCACGGGCAGGGAGAAGGAGACTCTGTGGCGGCGGACGGTGAATGCCAAGACCAAGAACCAACTCCTGCTGGCGCAGCATCTGGCCCCGAATGACCCTAAACTGGATGAGCTGCGGAAGATCGTGGCAGGCGGGCACGAGCATAAGGAGGCGATGGCGGCACGCACGCATTGGGGCATTTTTGGCCGGGCGCTGGAGATACCGGACTTCACCCGTGAGCGTGAGATGGGTGGAGTGAACGCTCTTCTCAATTATGGCTATGCCGTGCTGCTCTCCACCGTGCTGCAAAAGCTCTTCGGCGTGGGTATGGACCCGACCTTTGGGATTTTTCATGCGACTAGGGAGAAGGCCACACCGCTGGCCTATGATTTGATGGAACCCTTCCGCCCCTGTGTGGACTGGCGCGTGGCGCAGTGGGTGCGGAAATGCCAAAGGGAGACTCCTGGAGCGCCTCCTATCCTTGAAGTGAGCAAAGCTTTCCGTGCCTGGGTGACGGCTTTTCCTTTGGAAAAGGTCGATTACCTGGATATGACCATTGAGATACGCGGAGTGATCGAAGGCGTGGTCCGATCCTTCCGCCGTGCCGTCCTAGAACACAAACCCACGCTGTACCATCCGTGGACACCGAACTCTATAAAATGGGCTGGCTGCTAGTCACCTTCGACCTGCCAACTCTGACCAAAAAGGAGCGCAAAGCCGCGCACGACTTCCGCGAGTGGCTGAAGGACGACGGCTATTCCATGCTCCAGTGGAGCGTTTATGTGCGTGCTTGCGTGACCTTTGCCAGACAAGACACCCATATGGACCGGCTGAAATGCCACCTGCCGCCAGAGGGCAGCGTGCGTGCCGTCTTTGTGACTCGGGCTCAATGGGAGAGATCTTTTGTCATGCACGGTCAGCCAACCAAGGAAGGGGAGGAGCCAGAAAAGTTACCAGAGCAGATCCTGCTCTGGTAAAGTGGCCCAGGTTTTGCCTCTGGCTAACCTGGGCTTTGGGAAGGCTGGATGCCCACTAGGCGCAAAAATGCGAAACAGCATTTCGCGGGGTTTGAGGCCATACAACAGCCCAGAATATCAGATTTTCTGCGCTTCCTGCGGAGGCTGAAGCCCTTGAAAATCAAGGACTCCAGCCCCGCCGGAGGGCCAAGCTACGTTGCCGCCGCTTGGATTGGAATCAAGGCAAAGCGTTAGTGGCGTTACGATGAGCGGCTTGGAAACGTTGCCGCCGCTTGGATTGGAATCAAGGCAAAGCAGTGGCGGCGTGACGATGAGCGGCTTGGAAACGTTGCCGCCGCTTGGATTGGAATCAAGGCAAAGCAGAGCGTGCAACACCGTCTTGATTCGAGAGACGTTGCCGCCGCTTGGATTGGAATCAAGGCAAAGCA
>JAIXOU010000120.1 GCA_027486585.1 Verrucomicrobiaceae bacterium
CGAGTTTGCCTCTGCCTTCCGAGCTGGCGATGAGAATGCTCACTTTTCCTTTTATTTGGCAAACACGATCCGCAAATTTGCCCAGGCATACACGCTGGATCGCTTTGCTGATCGAATGATCCAACGCGTCCGCAAATGGGGCTTTAACTCCATCGGTGCCTTTAGCCCCACGCCCCCGACAGCCCATGTGAAGGCCAACTTTCCTTATGTAGCGAGTCTGCCGATCAATGAATGGGAAGGTGTGCCACGTATCCCAGGTGCACATGAAGTCTGGGATCCCTATGATGCGGAGACAGAAAAAAAGATCTCCGACAACCTCGCTAAAGAACTCCCTGCAAAAGCCAATGATCCGTTGCTCATTGGTTACTTTATCGTCAATGAACCACGCTATGATGAGCTGCCTCGCGTGATCCCATCCTTAAACGGAAAACAAGCCTGCAAGCGTCGTTTAGTGGACAGCCTCAGGGCCAAATACACGGACATTGCCTCATACAACGCCGCTTGGCAGGCGAACGCCAAATCCTTTGATGAACTCATCGACGCAGGACTCGCCGTTTCCACAGACATGGCAAAGGCCGACGTGAAGTCTTTCGTGGGCGATTTCATGGAAGCCTATTTTAACCAGATCGAGACGCTCTTTCGAAAGCACGATCCGCATCATTTGCTCCTAGGCTCGCGCTTGCAGCCTATCACGATCGAGGACGAGCAACTCTGCCAAATCATGGGTAAGCATGTGGATATCGTTTCCTACAACTACTACACCTACGGCGTGGATACTGAGTCACTCAAGCGCATCCATAAATGGTGCGGAGGCAAGCCCATGATGCTCAGCGAGTTCTTCTGGGCCTCTAGCAAGGACAGCGGCCTCATCGGCGGACGAGAAGTCAGCAGTCAGCAGCAACGTGGCTTAGCCTACCGCAACTATGTCGAGCAAAGCGCAGCGCTTGGTTTTGTGGTCGGCATCGAATGGTTCACGCTCATCGACCAAGCCACCACAGGTCGCTGGTTCAGCAAATACAATGGCGAAAGCTACAACACCGGTCTCTTCAGCGTGGCAGATCGCCCGTGGAAAGACATGCTCGCTGAGATGATGAAAACAAATCACAGCATCTATGACGTGCTGCTGGGTAAGCGCCCGCCCTTTGCTTGGGATGATTCAAGGTTCCAGATTCAGAAGACCAAGCCGTGACCGAATGCCCCATGAAAGCTTTCCTCTTCTTTTTCGTCTTCACTGGCCTGCTCTCAGCGGCAGACCTCTATGTCGGCAAAAATGTGCCCACCATCCAGCAGGCGATCAAAGCCGCGCAACCCGGCGATACGATTCACCTTAAACCAAAGGTCTATCATGACTACGCCGGATTTTACGCCAAGAAAGGCGAGCCAACCAAACCCATCACCCTGGATGGTCATGGGGCGACTCTAGAAGGCAGTGATCCGATTGATCCAGCGAAATGGACTGAGGTATCTCCTGGCCTGTTTCAAAATGACGCGCTGCTTCCAATGCTTAACGATGCCATCACCAGTCGCTGGTTCTTTTTATTCAACGGCAAGATGCAGCTCATGAAACGTACCTCGAAAGGTCGAAGTGCGCCCTATAAAAAGCCTGAGGAACTGCAGCCCGGAGAGTGGACCTTCATCAAAGGCCCTCCCAGCCTGAATGCAAAGCCACAACAAACCTTTGGCAGCTTTTACATCAAAATCGAGGCAGGACAGAAACTCGCCGATGCCAACATCAGCTATCCGATCCGTAGTGCCGGTGTGCAGTTCAGTGGTGACAATGCCCACCTCATCATCAAGAACCTGACAGTAACCCATCCTTACAACGATGGCTTCAACATCCATGGCGACTGCCGCAACTGCGTCTTTGAAAACATTAAGGCCATCGAATGCGGTGATGATGGCATCAGTGCCCACGAATCTGCGCAGTATCGAGTGGATGGCTTTATCAGCATCGGCAACAGCACTGGCATCTGCGATACGGGCACTGCACAAACAAGTTACAACCATGTTTTCATCGCCAATTGTGTCGGATTTGATCTCTACTTTCTCGACCATGGCCGCTACGAGTTCAGCAACTCAGTCATTCTCTCTTCCGCTCAAAATCCACTCGCCATCACCGGCCGCGACAAAGGAAACTGTCGCATGACCATGGACAATGTCCTCTTCCGTCGCCTCACCGAGCCACGCCTCGGAAACGTGGCTTTGCATGCCGTGCTGGACGCTAAAAACTGCACCTTTGAGAATCTCGAACTCAAAGTCACCGGCACAACCACTTGGCATAACTGCCTCATCAATCACAAGCCCATGCCAGAGGGCAGTCAGGCCAGCGGCGCGAAGGTGAACGAACTGCTGAAGCTCATTCCAAAAGACGAATAATCATGAAACATCTCCTCACGCTCTTTTTTATCACCTCGTCCTTTGCAGCCGAGCCGATCACCAATTCCATCGGCATGAAGTTTGCGCCGATTTTGCCAGGCAGCTTCATCATGGGCCAGGATGGACCCGCAGCAGATTACCAAGTGAAGAAACACGCTGAAAAATTTAATGACGCAGACTGGGATGAAAAACCAGCGCATCGCGTCACCATGACGCAATTGTTTCATCTTGGAACAACGGAGGTCACCGTGGCTCAATACCGGCTATTTGCAGCAAAGCATCCTGGCCAAAACGATAACGATGCAGTGACAAATGTGAGCTGGAACGATGCGGTGAAGTTCTGCGATTGGCTGTCAAAGAAAGAGGGCAAAACCTATCGCTTACCCACCGAGGCAGAGTGGGAGTTCGCCTGCCGCGCCGGCACCACGACGTTGTTTCACACAGGAGATGCCCTGCCCGCAGGCTTTCATTCCTGGCCGACCGATAGTGGACAGAGGGATCGCTTTTTTCCCGATGAACAACTGCCGCCAGAGTATCAGCCAAAGTCCACGAAGCTCTCGTTAAAAATCGCGCAGAAATCCGCGAATGCCTGGGGTCTTCATGACATGCACGGCAATGTCTCCGAGTGGTGCGCGGATTGGTATGGACCGTATGAGGCCGGTGAACAGAGTGATCCGATGGGCCGTGTAGAGGGTGACTTCCGTGTGATCCGAGGAGGCAGTCATTCGGTGCAAACTCGGTTGCTAAGATCGGCGAATCGAACGTCTTGGGTGCCTAATGCAGTGAATGACCGGATTGGCTTCCGCGTCGTGCTTGGAGATTGGCCAAAGGGCGAGAAGCGATCTCTGCCAAAGCCTGCACTGCATGCGCAAAATGTATCGCAGCTCACCGCCAAAATAGAGTCACTGAAGGAAGAAGCACCCTTTTTCGATGGCCCCAAGCCTTTCGTCATCATCCCACCGAACTCCTCCGGCCCTTTGTATTCCTGGCACAATCACAGTCCGGCTATCGCCGAGTGCCCAAATGGTGATCTTCTTGCGGTCTGGTATTCCTGCGTCGATGAAGCAGGAACAGAGCTCAACAACCTCGCCAGCCGTCTTCGGCACGGAGCATCCGAGTGGGAGCCTGCATCGCTGTTCTGGGATGGTGCCGATGTGAACGATCATGCGCCTAAACTCTGGTGGGATGGTGACAAGACGCTGTTCCATTTCTCTCGTGGCCATCGCGAAAACATCGTGCGTCACAGCATCGACAACGGTGCGACTTGGAGCCAAGCCCAGATCATCCAGCCATGGAGTGAGATAGGCAATCAGCTCTTTCGTACGCGTGCTGGCACGATCTTGATGACACAGGATGCCACCACCACCAGCCTCACCCAAAGCACCGATGGTGGTAAGACATGGTCCTCCGAAGTCATCACTAACAAAAAGCTCGCGCATCGCAATGGCAGCGCGGCACGGCATGCAGGCATCCACGCGCCCATCGTCGAATTGAAGGACAGTCGTCTCATGAGTTTTGGCCGAATCAACGATGACTCCGATCAAGAAAAGTTTCATTTTAAACACCCGCCAGCTTCTCTAGCGATGGCGGCAAGACCTGGACCCACGAGCCCACCGAATTCCCCGCCATCAGCAGCGTGCAGCGTCAGGTGCTCATTCGCCTGCACGAAGGTCCCCTGCTCTTCTGTTCCTTCACCGATCTATCTGCGAATGCGAAAAACCCAAAAGGTATGACCTTCCAAAGCAAGGCCGGCGAATTCAATGGTGCAGGTCTGTTTGCTGCGATCTCTTTTGATGATGGCAAAACTTGGTCCCACAAACGTCTTGTCACTCCAGGTGGCCCAGAGCGCATCGTCAACGGCATTGACCGCAATCAGTTCCCTCTCAGCGATACCCGTGCCGAGCACAATGGCTACCTTGCCGCCATCCAATCCCGCGACGGTCGAATCCAGCTCATCAGTAGCAAGAATCACTACGTCTTCAATCTGGCTTGGCTGAAGGCTTTGCCGGAGAAGCCAATTTCTAAATGATTCGATAACTCATCCAATCTAAACGCAAGCATCCGGCTCAGGGGACGTTCTCTCTTCTTCATGATTCGATCTTTCTGCCTCGCTTTCGCTCTCGCCCTTTTTGTCACTCGTTCTGCTGCTGAAGACTGGGGAGCTTACCAAATTGTGTCCGTCAGCGCCCCTGAGTTTGTCTTGGAAGCTGTCGGCGGCACGAATGAAGGCGATGTCGTTTCAGTCAATCAACCGAACAACGCAGCGAATCAGAAATGGATCATTCAACCCAAGGGAGAGGGTTGGTTCTGGCTGATGCCTTCTTCGCAGCCGACGCTCGCGCTCACAGTGACGAATGGTGAGACAAAAACGGGCGCAAAGATCACCATCGAAAAAGACAACAAATCCGACGCGCAGCTTTGGTCGCTCACGAAGCAGGACAACGGCAGCTATGCGCTGGAACCGAAGCACGCGCCGGGCATGGGGCTGGATCACTTCGGCGGCAAAAAGCAAGTCGGGGCCAAAGTCGATCTCTGGCAGCACAAACCAGGCGATCAGCATTTGCAGTGGTTCATCAAGCCACTCGCAGGAAGCAATGTGGAGCAGCCGTCCTCGGCTGCTCCGACTTACGCACCACCAGCCATCAAGCCCGAGGCCATTCTTCCCGGTCGCATCGAGACCTTTCAGTTCACACAGAGCAAAATCTTCCCCGGCACCGTGCGCGAAGTGACCGTCTTTATTCCAGCACAATACGATGCCAGCAAGCCCGCCTGCGTTTATGCAAAGACAGACGGCTTCAATTCACGCGAGAAAGCGAACCTCGAACTCTCCATCGCCACCCATGAAATGCCGGTGGCCGTGGGCGTCTTTGTGCGACCCGGTGAAGTACCTGCACCCATGAAAGGCACCGCTGGACGACGCAATCGCGACTTTGAATACGATGGCATTACGGACTACAGCCTGCGATTCTTTGACGAGGAACTTCTACCCCTCGTCGCAAAACAGTATCAGCTCAATCTGAGCACAGATGGCAACGACCGTTGCATTGTCGGAGGCAGCAGCGGAGGCATCGCAGCTTTCACGGCGGCCTGGCACAAGCCCGAGGCCTTCAG
>JAIXOU010000132.1 GCA_027486585.1 Verrucomicrobiaceae bacterium
CTAGCCTACCAACGTGATGGCAAGAAGGAAGAAGTGGATGTCGAACTGAAGCGCTTCGATCCTTATGTCAAACTCGGCTCTCAATACAATCAACGTCCGCGCTTCCTGGTCTATGCAGGCCTTGTCTTCCAGCCCATGGATCGCGATCTCATGGACGCTCATCAGATTCATGATGCAGCGGCCAATTATCTCTTTGATAACTACCTGACGGATAAGCTCTATGTTGAGCGGCCTGAGCCTGTGATCCTCACCAGCGTGCTCACAGATGAAGTAAACACACACCTAGCTATCTATGCCCACAGCGTCGTGGATGAGATCAATGGCATAAAAATCAAAAGCCTTAAAGATGTGAAAGAAGCCTTGGCTAAGAAGGACAAAAACGAATCCTTCGTCGTTGTTAAGCTCCTAGAAAAAGGCCGTCCGCTAGTCTTAAAGCGGGATCTCGCAGAAGCCGCCCATCCGCGCATCATGCAGACCTACAACATCACGGAAGATGCCTACCTCGGCGACGAATAGCCCACCGCACGATCAACACACGGACACCTCTTTTCCGACCATGAAAATTTCCCTTCTATCCCTCATCGCCTTGGCTTGTCTCAGCAGTCTGCACGCTCAAGGACCGCTACGCCCGCCAGAGCCGCGGCAGAAACCTACCGGCACTATCGCTCGTCCGCAGGGATTACCACCACTGCAACCCATCATCAATACCAGCTCTCTGCTGAAAGTGAATGTCACTTTCCAGAGCTACAATCTACAGATCCCCTGGCAGAAGGAAACCTCCAGCGGTCGTCGTGGACTTGGCGTTGTGCTGCCAAATAACCGCGTGCTCGTCACCGCTCAGATGGTCGCTGATGCCACTTACATCGAGCTTGAGCTACCAGATAGCGGACAGAAAATAACCGCCAAAGTACAAGCCGTCGATTATGAAGCCAATCTTGCCGTGCTGGCACCGAACTCACCAGCCAAGGAAAAAGCTTTTTTCTCAGCTCTCAAAGGCATGGAAGTGGACACCTCCGCGCGCATTGGCGATGCCCTTTCCGTCTGGCAAACAGGCCGCGTGGGTGAACTCATCGTCACGCCCATGCGCATCAGTAAAGTGATGACTCAGGGCTATGTCGTCGAAAATGCCGCCTTCCTCGTTTATGAAGCCACAGGCATCATCCGTAGCGAGGCCAATAGCTTCACCCTGCCCATCATCAAAAACGGCAAATTGGCTGCACTGCTCCTCCGCTATGACTCGAAAAACCAGGTCGCCACACTGCTACCAGCGCCGATCATTGATCACTTCCTCAAAGATGTGGCCGATGGAAAATACGAAGGCTTCCCTTCCCTCGGCGTCGAATTCCAGATCACGCTCGACGAGCAATTCCGTGAATATCTAGGGCTGAAAGGCGATGCTCCAGGTGTCTTCATCAACAATGTCATGAAAGGCGGCAGCGCCGACAAAGCTGGCGTGAAAAAAGGTGACATCATGATCTCCATCAATGGTTCAAGCATTGACTCACGCGGCGACTATCAGGACCCCCAGTTTGGTGCTCTCAGCGTTAGTCACATCGTGCGTGGCCGCTCATTTGTCGGTGACGATGTCGAGATCCGAGTCATCCGTGAAGGCAAAGAAATCGTGCTTAAAAGCCAGCTAACCCGGAAGAACGTCGAAGACTACTTGGTGCTTCCCTACCTCTTTGATAAAGGCCCTAAATATGTCCTGAGTGGTGGTCTGCTTTTCCAGGAACTTACACGCTCATACCTCAATTCCTTCGGCAATGAACAGCAAGGCGGGCCCATCCTGCGTCTCCAACGCATCGCCAACACACCGGATGAATTTGAAAAAGAAGGCCGCAAAAAGATCGTCTTTCTTAGCGCCATCTTACCGACTTCAAGCACCCAAGGGTATGAGCGCATGAATGGCCAAGTCGTGGAGGAAGTGAATGGCAAAAAAATCACTGAGATCGCTGATGTCGCTATAGCCTTAAAAGAACCCAAAGATGGCCTGCACATCGTCAAGCTCCGTGAATTCCCCTTCATTCTGCATCTGGATGCGCTGAAAGTGGAGAAGGACAACCTACAGCTCCTTAACGGTATGTTCCGCGTCAGTGAATTGACTCGTCTAGAGTAATCTTCATTCCAGAAACCGACTTTCAATACGCATTGAAGGTCGGCGCCTGCGTGGGCTGAGCATTGTAAACGGGAGTGACCGTGACATGCATGTTCTGAAGCGTGAAGTTTCCGAAAAGTGTAGCTAAAGCTACGTCAGCGGCGTCACGACCGTAAGCGACGACGATGCGATTGCCACGAGTCACGTCCTCTGTGGCATCGAAGGTGAACCATCGACCACCAATGAAGGCTTCAAACCAGGCGTGCAGGTCCATGGGATACAGCTCATGCAAAAAGCCAACGACCATTCGTGCAGGCACATTGATGGCACGACAAAGAGCGATGCCTAAATGGGCGAAATCACGACAGACACCCCGGCGATGATTCACCGTCTCTAGAGCTGTGGTGGCTGTGTTACTGGAGCCTATTTCATAACTAATGTTCCGGCGCACCCACCAGCGAATCGTTTCTACCTGCTGGTAGTTCGACCACGTTTCTCCGATGATCGACTGAGCCAAGGCGGATAACTCATCTGACTGACAGTACCGACTGGGCAGCAAATAATGCAGCAGCTCTGTGGGTAGATTTTGCACCAGCAAGATGGGAGCCTGCGGATCGGTGTCCACATAGTCGGCCACCAAAACTCGATAACGCACGGTCAGCTGAAAGCGTCCCTGCGGCATCACGATGCGCTGACAAAGGTTGCCATAGACATCGGTAAACTCAACGACTGGCACCTGCGGCTGAATATCAAACTCCTCGCGCATGATCCACTGCGCCCAACCGCTGCGCGGACGCAACATAAAGATTGCAGGCACCTCTTCAGCTGCCAGATAATCGAGTTCACAGCTGGCATCCAAGATCATGAGGCAGCTGTAAAGGTGTAGAACCGACGATGAAGCATGAAACTCCTTTCGATGGTCTCGAAGAATGGGCAACCAGAATCAGCTGCCGTGATCTAAATTACCTCAATGGTTGAACAAGAACGCCGATGAATTAATCAAGGCCCAAGCTAAGTCCTGAGCGGCAGACAGACGCTTATTGCCTAGTTGCTGGGTGCTCAGATCAGCATCACGGCGGAGCTGGACGAGTTTTGGATCAAAAACGATGGGGTTTTGAGCTTCGGTGTGCTTGGATTCTAGGGCCACGAGCTGTGGGTCCATCGGCAGTGGTTTCTTGGCGATGGCATAGAGTTCCTTCTGCGCTTGGTAGTCTTTGAATTGGGCAAGGAAGTGAGCAGAGAGCGCGGCTTGCTGCTCCTTCGTACGCTTCGCCATTGGAGTTCGTATAGCGTCGGCGATGATTTTAGCGCTGCCGAAGCGGACGACGGGATTCGTTGTCACCCAGAGTCGGAAGTGACCGAGATTATACTTCCCGCCTTGGAACTGGGAAGAGATCGTGATGGTGAGCTGTGCGCCTCCCTCATAGACAATAGGTTTAGCGAAGTCGAAGGTGGCCTCGTGGCGGAAACCTGCCTCGGGAGACACCGCCCAGCCTTTGTCGCGATTCCGTGGTTTCAGGCTCTCTGCGATGTCGAATCCGGTCTGTTGGAAATCGGCTTTCGGATTCTTCAGCGTCACAGCTTCGCCCCCACGTTTCGTGCGCTTTGCATCCGCAGGATCAGCGCGGACGCTGAACTCACTCAATACGAAATTACCATCTGGAGCTAAGCCAGGGCCATTGCTCGGCAGACGATCATCAGGCAACATTTCCAGCTTAATCGCAGTGATGCCAGTGAGTGCGGTTTTGCCTGCAAGGCTGTAAGTTCCCGGCGCAACTCGACCTTCAGGCATTGGCGTGGCAAAGAGACTGCCATCAGCCTGCACCTCAAGTTTCTCAACGCCATTGGCGCGCACGACCTTAACTTCTAGCGGTGTCCACTCAGTTGTCAGATCCACATACTGCTCCCAGCGCGGCTGCTGCGTCGGCGCAGTTTCAGCTACCTTCTTCACAGCGGCTTCTGCTTTAACAATCGCAGCTAGACGTGCGTCTTGGCGCTTCTTCATTTCAGGAGCCATCTTCACTCGGTAAGCTTCCAGTTCTGTCTTTGTTGCGGCGATTAAAGCTTGGCGCTCAGCTTCAGCCTTGGCGATGAGGGGTTTTTGCTCAGCCTCTTTAGCCTGTCTCTCTGCGGCGAGAGTCTTATTCTCCGCATCCATGCTGGCCATGCTAGCGAGCGCTGCATTGGTTTCCTGAGCGCTCGGCTTCCGGTTCAGCACCCGCATGAAAATTTCCTCAACGAGCTTTGAGTCGTCCTTCACTTCATTCGCCAGTTTCGCGATGGCGTTATTCGGATCGCTGATCGCATCACCTACTGTTGGGCCAGACATGAGCGCCATGACAGGCCCGAGATTGACGTCATTACTGCGTTCACATTCGCAGACACTTTCACGGGCGGGTTTACCAAAATTAGTCAGGAAACCATCCGGCAATTGCGTTTGGCCATCGATGAGCTGAGCAGCGCGTGTGCCTTTGGGAACACCGGGAATGTTCGGCATCGAGCCTGTGACGGCAAAGACGGAGTCAAATAACACTTCCGCAGGCAAGCGGCGTGCTTTGGAGTGGCTGTAATTGATCTTATCGTCCTCGTTCCATTTATTGGTTTTTAAACTCAATTGATAAGTGCGACTCTGAGTGATGATCTTCATCAGATGACGCACATTGAATCCACTTTGGACGAATTCGTTGGTGAGATACTGTAGCAGTTCTGGGTTGCTGGCTGGATTGCCTGCACGGATGTCATCCAATGGCTCGATGACACCTGTGCCTGTGAGATATCCCCAAATACGGTTGGCATAGCTCATGGCAAAGTAATCGTTCTCGGGACTGGTCATCCATGAGGCAAATTGCTCACGTCGGCTTGTGGCGGTCTTGCTAACCAATGACGCATCAAATGGAACTTGAGGAGCCACAGGAGCATTGGTGCGCAGATGATTCATCTCTCCATCCTTTTTATCGCTGACAATTTCATACAGCGGCTTTGCACCTTCGACAGCTGTGCCACCGATGGTTTTACCCGCACTGGCAGGATCGGTTTTTAAATCGATCTGAGCAAAATAAGCGGCCGTCTGATAGTATTGATCCCAGGTCCATTTCTCAAAAGGATGGTCATGGCACTTGTTGCAGTTGAAGCGTGTGGCTAAAAACAGATGCGTGGTATTTTCCACCAGTTCCTCAGGCGTGCGCACGGTCTTGTAATAGGACGCAGCTGGATTGTCTTTTGTCGATCCGGTGGCTGTGATAATACGGTAAGCCATGCGGTCATACGGCGTATTGTCAGTCACCTGTTGCTTGATCCAGGCACGCAAAGTCGTGACCCCTTCACTGCCGAGGAACTTGCTATTCACTTGCAACATATCCGCCCATTTATTGGACCAATGATCAATGAAATCAGGATTCCCAATGAGCTTATCGATCACTTCATTGCGCTTCGTTTGCATCGGGCGTGCATCAGCGACAAAGGCGCGGACTTCTTCAGACTTCGGTGGCAGCCCAGTGAGGTCGAGATGGATGCGGCGCAGGAAATCTTCATCACTGCAGACGCCACTTGGCTCGATCTTCATGCGTTCCCATTTACGGGTCACGAGTTCGTCGATCTTGCTCCATTTTTCAGGCTCTTTCCAAGCGAAGCCCGTGCGATCTCCCATGACCGTGATCGTAGTCGCGGCATAAGCACCTTCAAAGCGGGCTAGAATAGCGGCTTCGCCACGACGCAAGCTCGTCATGAGTCCGGTTTTATCAGCCTCAATGACATCCATGTTACCGCTATCAACAAAGGCCTCTGCGGTTACATCACGCACATATCCATCGGCATAATGAGCAACAACACGGATCTGCTGACGATGTCCGATACGCTCTAAGACAGGATTTTTCGGTGAAATCTCGATGCTAGTCACGCGCGGTGTTTTCATGTCTAGCTTGGCTCCCTGACTGATCCATGCTTTCAGCGTTTCATAATAAAGCTCACCGGGCACCGTAAGCTGCCCACCTTCATGTGGCACGGAGCCGCTAGCTTTGAGAAGCATGAGCGAGTGCTCAGGCGAGGCGACATTGGCACGGCGGCTGGCGAGTTCATCGGTGAATGCGAGCACATCATAAATGGGATCATAGCCGCGAAGGCTGAGTTTAAAGCCTGCTTTACCATCCTTGGCACCATGGCAGGTGCCCATATTACAGCCCAACTTGCTAGCGATGGGCATGATGTCGCGCACATAGTCTGGCTTCAGCGCCAAGCTCATGCCTGTGATGCTCACCGGAACAGTGGCAGATTTCCCCATGAAGGCGATCTTGGCCTGTCCTTGGCCATCCTTGATAGGACGTAGCAGCCCACGTTCATTGATACTAGCAGCTTCACTACCTGTGAATGAAAGCTTAGCCATGCGTGTGACATCGGCCTTTGTTCCATCACTCATCGTGGCAATGATGAGGAGCTGAGCGTATTCGGTTGGTTTGCCAATACTGATACTGGTGGGCTGCACTTCAATAGACGCGATACTCACTCCTGGCACAAGTGTTTCCACTTTGTCATCCTTCTTGGCCGTAGCGCGCACGCTGTCATCTGCGATCACTTCACTAGCCGCCAGGGCTTCAGCCGCCACGAGTGGCACACTCACAAACTCTTTGGTAATCTTACCAATCGCGGCTTCGATCAATCTCACGCGGCCATCCTGACCCGCAGCAGCCACGGTTTGGCCATCTGGACTGAAGCTCACACTAAAAACACCGCCGGTGGGCAAAGGAGTACTGGCGATCAGTTTCACGCCTTGGGTCACCCAAGCATCAAGTTCAGGGCCTTTACCACTGACGGTTTCGACAATTTTCTTCACCGCTTCGGGCATCGTACTATCGTAGTCGCTGGCGTAAACATTGACCGTCCCCGTGCCTTCAAACGAAGCTCCAGCCACAATGCGTTTGCCATCCGGCGCGAAATCCACCCCGAAGATGCGGCCCTGCATCACAGGGAATTTGCGAATCAGATTGGCATTGTCGCCGATGACGCGCTTCGTAATGCGTTCCATGCGATAGATTGCTGGCACGCCATCAGTGCCGCCGATGAGGATTTCATTCCGTGAAGGATGACGTGCGAGAGCCTGAACACCGCCTTTCAGCGCGCCGGGTGTAATGGAGGTGATGTTGTCGACAAAGCGTTGAGTGGCTACTTCTGTTAACTTCACACTCATGTCACGGCCACAGGAGGCGATCAGCTTTCCATCCACGCCCCAAACGGTATCAAGCACCCAATCGCTGTGCCCACCCA
Source organism: Verrucomicrobiaceae bacterium (assembly GCA_027486585.1). GTDB lineage: Bacteria > Verrucomicrobiota > Verrucomicrobiia > Verrucomicrobiales > Verrucomicrobiaceae > Prosthecobacter. The sequence goes on from JAIXOU010000132.1 coordinate 7,352, forward strand.
TGAAGAGCACTTCATTGCCTGTGGCCACTTCAAAAGCACGCAAACCATTGTCGCCGCAGCCTACAGAGATGAATTTGCCATCTGGAGACCAGCTAGCGCCATAGAGCGTGTCAAAGGTCAGAGACTTCGAAAATTCTAGTTTCTTCTTAGCCACATCCCAGATCTGGATCTCTCCCATGCGGGCAGGACTACCGCCAGTGACGAGGATTTTTTGACCATCGGGCGACCAAGCGAGCTTCTGAATGCGTTCTGCTAAACCGACCAATCGTGCCGTGATACCGCTGCCATCAGCTTGATGCACCAGCACTTCGTGGTAGCCTGCCACGGCGATGCTTTTGCCATCAGGTGAATACTCCAATGACGTCACTGCGGGTGCAGTGACATAGACGGGCGGATGCTCCATGTCATAGTGAGCTTTGGCTGAAGCTGGCGTGTCATCCTTGGCACCTTCGCTGACCCAACGTTTGATGAGTGCGACTTGCGTCTCATGCAAAGGATCACCCTTCGGTGGCATCTCGACTTTGCCCTCGGCATTTGGCGTGGAGACCTTGAGCAAGTTCGACTCATCCGGCTTTCCTGGCACAATGGCATGTCCCTCTTCACCGCCCGCAAGCAACTTGGTGAAGTCCGTCATGATGTAATCTCCTTTCGCCTTCGCTGGCTGATGGCAACCTGCACAGTTGGCCTGGAGAATTGGCCGAATGTGTTTATAAAACGATACCGGCTTTGAAGGGTCGATCGTTTCTTCCTTTTTCGGAGCCGCCGCATGTAGCGATTGGGCGAAAAGAGTGAGTCCTAGGAAGGTGCGAAATGTGTGTTTCATGAGATGAATCAGCCGTGAGATCTACGCCATCCTGATTCAATCAAGTTGGCAAAGTGATTGGCTAAAACGTCGGCTCAGAGAAGACTCTTGCGTGCCAGCTACCAAGGGCAGGATTGTCCATGCTTATGGGCCGAGATTTAATCATGCATGTTTCATCCAAAAATAAGGCGCACAGGTTTCCCCGTGCGCCGTAGCCAGACCGATTCATGCCAACGTTAAGCCACCTCGATTCGTCGAGGTTGAGCTGTCGCCTTTACCGGTAGTGTCACTTTCAAAATGCCTTCTTCCAGTTTAGCCACGATCTTTTCGGCATCGACCGGAGTCGTTACCCGAAGACGCAGCTGATAGTTCAGGCCTGAAAGCTCGCGGTGTAGCGGCTTCCAAACCTCTGGCATTGCGCCAGAGCGCTCGCCACGGATCGAGAGGATGTCTTCTTCAAGATCGATGGAAAGGCCTGACTTCGTAACGCCTGGCAGTTCGACCTCAATTTCAAAAGCCTCCGCAACATTGGCTACTGTGTAGCGTGGTTTCCGAAGACTTTCAGTCACGCCCACCGATGGGGCGCAGTTATTGGCAGAGCAGGTTGTATTCATAGATTTGGATGATGTCGGAGTTAATGATTCGAAGGTTCAGTTTATGGTAATGATTTTGGGCTTGCGGCTTTCTTGCTTCGGCAGAGAGACGGTCAAAATGCCATCTTCGAGTTTAGCCGTGATGCCATCTTCCTGGACGGTCTCAGGCAGAGCCAGAGCTCGGCTGAGCGAACGGGTCGATTCCGAATCACCGACTTTCAAGCTGCGTTCAGCAGTCACCGTCAGCACGCGCTCTTTCAGTTCGATCTTCACAGCGTCCTTTTTGACGCCAGGAATTTCAAAACATGCGTGGTAGTAATCTGCGTCCTCAAAGAGGTCCGTGGCCAGACCGCTTGTCGTGACCGCAGGCAAGAAGTCTTCAAAAAGCTGCGCCATGGCTGGCAAGCTAGCCAGAGGATGACGCAACCAAGGGCCGAAGTCAGATGTCCGGCCAAATTGGAATGCTGGAGTGCAACGGGCGATTTTCATGATAGTTAGGATTTTTTGTTGTTGTTTCGGTCAGGTAATGACCTCATCCCCCTTTATCGAATTCATAGTGCCAATTTCTTTTTGGGATCATTATACGTCTGAATATGAGATTGTTATGAAAACCAGAGGCGTTATCAGTTAGCTCAAACATATGCCATTTTGGCTTTATTTGCTTCCTTTAAATTACGCTATTGTGTCATTATGGCTTATTTCACGCTAAATTGGGAGCACGCCACCTGAAAACAAAAAGGCTGTCTGAGATATGCCCAGACAGCCTAGAAATGATTGATGAAATGGGAAAAGACTTACTCTTCGGAAACGCCTTTGAAGAGTTTCGCTGCAATGAACGCGGCAACAGGGCCAACCACGAGATAGACCCAGAGAAACTTCACTTGGATCAGCTTCATGGCCACGGCACCCACGGCGACCGCTGGATTAAACACCGCACCAGAGATGTCACCCACAGCAAAGGCACCCGCTGTCACAGTCATACCGATGGCAGCGCCATAGAAGCTGTTGCCCAAAGTGCCTTTAGCGGTAGCCGCATTTAGCACGACCCAAACCAGAGCAAAGGTGCCGAACAACTCAGCGACGATGACTTTGGTAAGATCAAACTCTGCACCACCGCTGCCTGATCCACGAAGGGTCTTGACGACCAATGAGGCAATCACAGCACCGACGATCTGACAAAGGATATACGGAATGACATCTTTCTTATCACACTTTCCACGAAGCCAGACACCGATAGTGACAGCTGGATTAAAGTGAGCCCCCGAGATATGCCCTCCCGCAAAAATCATGACCATCAGCATGAGGCCGATAGCGATGGGTGCGAGTGGGTTATTGCTAATCACTGCGTTACCGACAGCGAAAACCAAAAACATTGTACCGATAAGTTCGACGATGTATTTTTTCATGGTGAGACGTGATCAAACGGGAATCTGAACGTTAAGGCAAGAAAATCATCTGCTCAGGCCAAAGAAATTATGTAACCCTATCATGTGGCACAATTGGTTCGGCCAATCTTAACTGATAGACCTATCCCGATCAGGCATCATTGAAGAGATGCTTGTTCTTCCAAAAATAGCTAAAGCCTGAAACCAGCGTGAGCAGCGTGGTGAAGCCCACAAGGCCGTAACCGATCGAGTGATGCACCATGGACTCAGCAAACAAAGGCCGCAAAGGACTGAACAACACCTCTGCCGATGCTGCGCGCAGCAGGAAGTACAAGACAGTGATTATTTGCCAAATCATCTTATGCTTACCTAGGCTCTCTGCCGCAAGAACCGCGCCTTGATTGGCCGCAATCAGACGAATGCCTGTTACAAAGAATTCCCGAGCAAGAATCGAGATGGCAATCCAGGCCTTCATTTCCGTGCGCTCAACCAGCAAAATGAAAGCTGCGGCAATGAGCACTTTATCAGCTAGAGGATCAAAGAGCTTGCCGAAATTGGTCACCAAGTTTCTGGAGCGAGCGATCTTACCATCCAGGTAATCGGTGATTGAGGCCACCGAGAAAATCAGTAGAGCCGCCGTCATCGACTGTGACCAGGGGATATAAAAACATGCCACAAACACGCCAGTGAGAGCCAGGCGGGAAACGGTGAGCTTGTTGGGAAGATTCATGCGGAGTTGGGCGCGCCTCTGTCTAGCGGGAGAAAGGCTTGTCTGTCAATCACAGGCTCGCCTTTGTGTCGAAATCGTCAACCTTTCGCCATGAGATAATGACGTGGTTTGCCATGGCGCTGCTTATTGGTGAGTGCAGGCAGATCTAAATAAAACAGGTGCCGCATGGTTTTATCATGACGTTTGAGCACACGTTTGGTTTCCTCCTGAAGATCGGTCCAGCGCTTCCACGGATGTGCTGGTGCATGAGTGATGTGACGAAGCAGGCTCAACCACTCGACATAAGCACGCGAAATATCACCTTCGGCAATGTCATGATGCATCTCGCGTGACTCCGTTTTCTCAGGATGCAATAAGGTGTCCAGTAATTCAGCTGCCCCTTCCCCGTAATCCAAGGGAAGACCACTCTCGAGGTAGCCTTGGTGATTGATAAAACCATACGTATTCCGGCAAATGGAACCAAGCTTTTCAGAGCCACAGGCCAAAGGCAGATCAAATTTCACCCCAGCACGCAGATTGGCTAGATGCGGGATCAGCTCATCCACATGATAGCCGTCATCCTCCAAGGCCGCAGCAATGGCTAAACCTTCGCCATCTTGGAAAAAGGAAAAAATCTCGCCTCGTCGTGTCGGTGCACCGTCTTCATCAATGAGGCCCAAAGATCTCCATGCGTGAATCGGTGAGCCAGGGCGTGGTTGGCGATCCGTGGCGGTTACAGCAACCCCTTGATCATGAACTCCTGTGTCATTTTTCACCACGCGAGTGCGCTCCAAAGGCTGATAAATCGGCACGGCATGAGAATCGCGATACACCGGCACCTCGATACTGCCGAGGTCAAAAAAGGCAAAAACCAAACCTTCCTTGGCTATCGTTCTTGTTAATTCTGGCAGGCCTCGACTGCCTTCAGCCCATTGGCCTGAATAGCTCTGATGCAAGGCGGCACAAAGCTCGGCGGCATAAAGCACTTCGATTTCCTCGACCGGAATCTCTTCGAGTTTACGCGGGAATTTGAGCAGTCGGCGCAATGCTTTCGTCGGACGGATCGCAGGTGGTTCTGCCCCCTCAATGAGGCCTCCTAATGGAATCTCAACACCATAAACAGCCGCCTCCTTTTTTCCGACTCGGCCGATGCCATGCGCGAACTTGGCCACGAAACTGGGAATGCTCAGAGCGCTCGCACGTTTATCCGCGCCTGCCAGCCAAGCTTCACGCAGTGGCAGATAAATCGTCGGCTCATTCATCCGCCGCTCCCATTCGCCCTTGGAATTCAAGATCTGCTTTTCAGTCGCCTCAAGACCAAAGAGTGCTTTGGCTTCTTGCGGACTTTGGGCTGAACTACTCTCTGGCACATGCGCTTCCAGGCCGAGCAATGGCGGCTCTTTGGCATACAATCTCTGCGCAAAGTCTTCAGCAGAACGAAACGCATTCTGTCCTGTCTGCGCCGCATGCTTCATCACTCGCAAAAAAATGGGCCAGGCTAAGAGGCTGCTGCGGTGCAAGCGCGCAGGACGAGCATCCATCAACGTCGGGCTTTGACGTGAAGTGATCACATAACCGCGCTCGTCAAGCCCACGCCTGCCCGCGCGACCATACATTTGCAATAGTTCGTCGGGGGCGAGTTTATGCTCCGATTTGCCATCATGATAGGTCGTTGCAGCAACATGCACGCTACGAACCGAAAAGTTAATGCCTGCAGCAAGGCCCATCGTCGCAGCAATGACACGTAATTGACCAGCCTTGGCTAAGGGCTCAATCACCCCAGCCCGTGCGGCATACGACAGACCACTGTGATGAAAAGCAATGCGCTTTTCCAACAAGTTCGTTAGGTCTTTGCCACAAACTGCTTTTTGCTCAGCCGTAAGACTCAGCGGATCGCCCGCAGGTAGATCAGCGGCCAGACGTCGGGCAATGGATTCAGCCTCTTTTCGACGAGGTGAAAATATCAGCAAGGGAGCCATGTCAGCCAACATCACAGCGGCCGCAAACTTTGGCCAATAATGCTCAAGGCTACGAGCCATGCGTTGTGGCAGAGCTTCAAATGGGGCTTCTTCCAAAGGAACCGGGCGCTCTTTCGTGATCACGACTTCCGCCTTGCGACCCAGCCGCCGCAACCAAGCGACGATGTCTTCAGGGTTAGCCACCGAGCCACTCAGTAAAAGCAGTCGCGTTTCTTTCGGAGCCAGCGCAATCGCCGCTTCATAATGACTGCCGCGCGCTGAATCAGCGATCATTTGATACTCATCAATCACCAGTAATGCCGGACCTTCCCCACGCACCATACGCTCTAGCTGCGTCTCCAGTGTCGCCACGAGAACTGGCGCACCGACATTTTCAGAGACATCTCCCGTAGCAATGCCAACGTCCCACTTCGCCTCCTTCCACTCTGCGTATTTATCATTAGCCAGCGCCCGAGTCGGCACGGTGTAAACAGCCTGACCTTGCAGAGATCTGGACTGATGCATTAACTCAAAAATATACGTCTTCCCTGCCCCCGTGGGAGCGCTGACCACCACATCGCAGCCTTGGCGCAAGAAGGTCACGCCTTGATGCTGCCAAGTGTCGGGAAGTTTAAGCGTATTGATGGAAGGAAGCATGAACGAAGAGCCGGAAGTCTGCGAAGCTCCATGCTAATACGTTTGTCACCCGTCCGATTCAAACCAATCCTTGTCCGATAAAGCCTTTATCTGTTAGCGTTGGTTTCAAGCCATCATGAAATTCCTTCTCACCCTCCTCGCTGTCTCTAGTATGCATGCTGCCACAGAGATCACTTGGCAGCGCCAGCAGCTTCACGGTGACTTTTATTCCGAAGGTGCCGCCATCGGCGACATCAATGGCGATGGCAAACCTGATGTGGTCGCGGGTCCGTTCTGGTGGGAAGGGCCGATTTTTGAAAAGAAGCATGCTTATTACGAGCCGAAGATCTTCAGCATCAATGGCTACTCCGACAACTTCTTTGCCTACATCCACGACTTCAATGCCGATCAAAAGAACGACATCCTCATCCTCGGCTTCCCTGGCAAAGAAGCGCGTCTCTACCTGAACCCCGGCACGCACGACGACAAACCGTGGCCCATGCACATCGTCGCCGATGTGGTGGACAACGAATCGCCCGTGTTTACCGACATCACAGGCGATGGAAAACCAGAGATCGTGTGCAGCACAGGTGGCAAGTTCGGTTGGTTTGCCCCGAACTGGGATCATCCGACCGAGAAATGGAAGTTCGTGGCTGTGACCGATGATTTGAAGGTCGCCAAATTCACCCATGGTCTCGGCGTCGGTGACGTCAACCGAGATGGGAAGATGGATCTCTTGGAAGCGCGTCGCTGGTGGGCGAATCCAACCAAGAACGAAGAACCAGGAACCAAGAACTTCATTCAGTATAACTTTGCTGCTGGGGTCGGGGGCGGCGCGCAGATGTTCGCCTATGACTTCGATGGCAATGGCACCAACGATATCTTCACCAGTCTCTCAGCCCACCGCTACGGCGTCGCGGTGTTTTTACAAAACAAGCCCGCACCCGACAAACCGACATGGGAACGTGTCATGCTTGCCAGTGAACAGCCGCAGGACAATGATTACGGTATCGTATTCTCCCAGCCACATGCAGCATTTCTTGCCGACATTGATGGTGATGGCGTGAAGGACATTGTCACCGGCAAACGTTACTGGGCACATAACGGCCACGATCCAGATGAGCACGGCCATCGCGTCATCTACTGGTATCAAACGAAACGCGATGGCAAAGGCGGCGTCGATTTTATCCCGCACCTCGTCGATGCCGAAAGTGGTGTCGGCGTGGATGTGCAGGTCGGTGATGTGAATGGCGATCTGCTACCTGACATCGTCGTTGGCAATAAAGCCGGTGTATTCATTCTCACACAGGAACGCCAAAAGAGTGTCACGGATCTCACCCCGAAGAAGCTGTATGGACCTGCTTTGAAACCGCAGACGGATTATGCCAAAGGCCAGTCTCCTACTGATGCGCTGAAGACCATGCAGCTTCCTGGCGGCTTCAAAGCTGAGCTGATTGCTGCCGAGCCGGATCTTGTGCAGCCGATTGCCTTCACCTTTGATGAGCGCGGACGCATCTGGGTTGTGGAAGGAAACAGCTACCCGAAACCCCGCGAAATGGGGAAAGGCCAGGACCGAATCAAAATCCTCGAAGACAAAGACGGTGATGGTAGCTTTGAGACGATCAAAATTTTCTGTGAAGGTCTGAACCTTGTCAGCGGCATCGAGCTGGGGTTTGGCGGCGTGTGGGTGGGCGCGGCACCTTATTTGATGTTTATTCCCAGAGACGGAGATTCCGCGGTGCCATCGGATAGGTCTGATAAGTCCTATGAGAACTATTCAAAAGTCCCCGGTCTCAACTTCACCGCCTACGCCTTGCTAGATGGTTGGGGCAGCCAGGACACTCACGAAACACTGAACAGCTTCATTTGGGGCCCAGACGGTTGGCTGTACGGCTGCCATGGCGTTTTCACGCACAGCAAAGTCGGCAAACCCGGCACGCCGGAGGACAAACGCATTCCGATCAATGCTGGCGTGTGGCGTTACCATCCCCTTCGGCATGAGTTTGAAATCTTCGCCGAGGGCACCAGCAACCCTTGGGGGCTGGATTACGACCAGCATGGCGAGTGGTTCGTTACTGCCTGCGTCATTCCGCATCTTTACCACATTGTCCCCGGCGGTCGGTATCAGCGGCAGGCCGGGCAACACTTCAATCCGCATACTTACGAGGATATCAAGACCATCGCCGACCACGCCCATTATGCTGGCAATCCGCGCCCCGATGTCAGCTTCGACAAAACCACTGGCGCGGGAGTAATGAACAACGACACGAACGCTCTTGGCGGTGGTCATGCACACTGTGGTCTGGCCATTTATCAAAGCAGCCTGTTTCCGCCGACGTATCGCAATCAACTCCTCTTCGGCAACCTGCACGGCCATCGCCTCGTGGCCAACTACACTGACCCAAAAGGCAGCAGTTACATTGGCAAACATGCCGCCGATTTCCTGCGCTCAAACGACATGCACTTCATCCCTGTCACCCAGAAAGTGGGCCCAGATGGTGCCTTGTATGTCAGTGACTGGAGTGATCAGCAAATCTGCCATCGAGGCAGCAACGCCGTAGAAAATTGGGATCGGAGCAATGGGCGGATTTACCGCATCAGCTACGACGGCTGGAAACCGTGGAAGGGGGATCTCGCCAAGGAAAGCGATGAGTCACTCGCCAAACTCGCTGTGCAGACCGAAAACGAGTGGGAATCGCGGATGGCGCGGCGGATCTACTGGGAACGAGACATCCACGACACGCTTCACAAGGACTTTCAAGAGCGTACGAACCTCCGACAAAAACTGGAAATCAAAGCATCTCCAACGACGCTACTGAGGCTCAAATGGTTGTATGAAGTGTCATTCGATGAATCCTGGGCAAACGCAATTTTGAATCCATCAAAAGACTGGTTACTTCGGAATTGGTCATGGCAAAAAGCTGAGACCCCGAAATTCGGAAAAGAGGGATTCATGCCTACAGATGTAGCTCTTGGCAACGGACCACAACCGGATGCTTTCTACATCGTAGCAAAAAACGAAAACTGTCCTATCGTCCGTCGATCCATGGCTTTTGCGCTCCAGCGTTTCTCTACAGCAGATCATGTCCGTTATTGTGTTCCTTATCAGAGTGCTTTAGCCAAAGGTCTGCTTTCACATAGCGAAGACGCAGAAGATCCGATGATCCCGCTGCTCATCTGGTATGGCATCGAACCCCTCGTGGCAGCAGATCCAGCGGCTGGCATGCAGCTCGCGAAGGTGTCGAAGATCCCCAAAGTCACCGGATTCATCTATCGCCGCCTTTCCTCGGATGAAGCTGGCCGCGCGAACCTACTGAAGCTTGCGGCGGAGACGGGAGATGCGGAACTTCGGGAAAACCTGCTTCAGGCTTTAGTCCAGGCAGCAAGGGCAGGTCATCAAATTTCCCAGCCCGCCGATTGGCCGACGCTGCGACAAAAAGTGGTTTCGGCTTTAGCCGAATCTGGAACCTCTGTGAATGCGCCTAAAGTCACAGCGACTTTGCTCGAACTCGAAGCACACATGGGCGTAGAAAGCGCGCTTCATAGCTATCGCACTCGCCTTTCCTCCGACGGCCCAGTCATCGAGCGCGAGCAAGCGCTCGCCATCCTGCTCCAAGCCAACGATGCTGCTACGGCAGGGGTTTTGCAGGAGATACTCAACCAAAACGCCCCTGCCTCCTTGCGTCGAAAGGCAATTCAAGCGCTCGCCTCACTCAAAAATACGGAAACGCCGAGCATCCTCAGTGCGGCATTGCCCAAACTCATAAGCAGCGAACTCCCCGACGCTATCAACACCCTTGCCTCGACTAAGGAGGGCGCTAAAGCACTGCTCAAAGCCGTGCAAGCCAAGATCATTCAAGCGACGAGTCTTTCCCCTTTCCTGATTCGCCAGTTGTCTGCCTTTAACGAACCAGAGATCAACGAACTCATCAAATCTGCTTGGGGCGATGTAAATGCGCCAAAGGCAGGAATGGCAGAAAGTGTGAAGAAATACCGCGACCTGCTCACACCTGCAGCCTTAGCCAAAGGCAATGCGGTAACGGGGAAATCCATCTTCATGGCCACTTGCGGAGCTTGTCACAAACTTTTTGGCGAAGGCCAAAACGTCGGCCCCGACATCACCGGCAGCAATCGCGCCGATTTGAATTACCTGCTAGAAAACGTTCTCGATCCGAATGCGGTCATCGGCAAAGCTTACCAGCTCAATGTTTTCACCATGAAGGATGGACGAGTGATGAGCGGTGTCATCAAAGATGAAAACACTGCCGCAGTGAAGATCGCCATGATGGGCGGGGTGGAGTTTACTCTTCCGGTAGCAGACATCGCCAAACGAGAAGTGTCAAAACTGAGCACGATGCCTGAAGGACTCTTTGACGCCCTGCCACCTGAAATGGTGGTGGATCTGGTAAAATATCTCCAGAGCGGAGGCATGAACCAAGCTTCAGCCCGACAAGAAGGCCAAAGAACAAGCCTTCCAGCATTGCCTGGAACCCTAGAAGCCGAAGCATTAAAAATCATGGGGATCACATCTGGCAAGACGCGCAAGCAAGGCATGAATGGCTTTGGCAATCAATGGAGCGGCGGTGCACAACTCTGGTGGACAGGCGGCAAGCCTGGAGACAAGCTTACCCTGGCACTGCCAATCCAAGAAGCTGGCAAATACACCCTGTATTCCGCACTGACGATGGCTCACGATTATGGTGTGGTGAGCATCACATTGGATGGCAAACCGATTACCTCCACCTTTGATGGCTACAATGTCGGCAAAGTCATTCTCACCGACGAACAAGACTGGGGAACACACCATCTCACGACCGGAGATCACGCTCTGACGTTCACCCTTGAAAACCCGAATCCTTTGGCAAAATCAGGGAATATGCTGGGCCTAGATTATGTACGTCTAGAGAAGAAATAAACCATGCAGGATCATCCATAGATGACCAATTCATCCTCTAGTGGTGGCGTGAAAAACGCTGATCATTTGCCTTTTCGGCCACCACGCTTGGACTTGGCATAAATGACTTTTTTCGGTGAGGGTAAGACGCCGCCGTCATCCGGATTAAGTCCAGCTTGCTTCTTCAATTCACGGATCTGATCCCGAAGAAGTGCGGCGCGCTCAAACTCGAGCTTTGTCGCAGCTTCGGCCATTTCGCCTTCAAGCTCACGGATAACATCCGTAACGATGAAGTCGCCGCCGCCACCTTCACGAAGGACATTTTCTTCAAGTTCACGTGCTTTACTCAGTGAGTTCAGCGACTCCTGCACAGCCCGCCGAATGGTTTTCGGAGTGATGCCATGCTTGGTGTTATGATCCAACTGCACCTGACGGCGATAATTGCTAATGCTCAGCAATGCTTTGATGCTTTTCGTTTCTAAATCGGCAAAGAGCACAACCTCACCAGCGACGTGACGTGCGGCACGACCAGCAGTCTGGATAAGAGACGTTTCGCTACGCAGGAAGCCTTCCTTATCGGCATCGAGAATGCAAACAAGGCTGACTTCCGGAAGATCGAGGCCCTCACGAAGAAGATTGATGCCGATGAGCACATCACAATCCCCTTTGCGCAGACTTCGGAGAATTTCCACACGTTCAATGGCATCGATATCACTATGCAAATAGCGGACTTTAAAATCCAGATTGCGAAGGTAATCGGTTAGATCTTCGGCAGTGCGCTTTGTCAGAGTCGTAACGAGCACGCGTTCTCCTCGTTCGATGCGCTGTCGGCACAGCTCCATGGTTTCATCAATCTGACCTTTCAGCGGCTTGATGGTGATGATGGGATCCAGCAGTCCGGTTGGGCGAATGATCTGCTCGACCACCAGAGGCTTGCCTTTGCCAGTGACATCAAATTTATCGACTGACTGCGAACTGCCACTCACACGCACAGCGATTCCCGGTAGCGCTGCGGGAACACCTTCCTGATCACCGATACGCTCTCTCTGATGCGGAATGTATCCGGCATTGCCGACGACACTGTTTTCAATTTCAAAGCGGGCGGGTGTGGCGCTGACGTAAACCATCTGGCCGACTGCCTCCATGAACTCAGGGAACTTCAGGGGACGATTATCCAGCGCGCTCGGCAATCGGAAGCCATGATCAACGAGCACAGTCTTGCGTGACTTATCTCCTTCATACATACCGCCGATCTGCGGGATGGTGGCATGACTTTCATCAACGAGACAAAGAAAGTCGTCAGGAAAGAAATCTAACAATGTTCCAGGCGTTGCCCCAGGCTCTCGACCTGTAAGATGACGACTGTAGTTTTCGATTCCCTGACAAAAGCCCATCTCCTGCATCATCTCGATGTCGTGCTCTGTGCGCATCCGCAGACGTTGCGCCTCCAGTAATTTGCCTTCTTTTTCAAACCAAGCCACACGCTCGGTCATCTCTTCCCGAATTTTGACGATGGCTTTCTTCAGCTTGTCTCCAGGCGTCACGAACTGTTTAGCTGGAAAGATAGTGTAGCTTGGCATCTTCGATGTGACCGTTCCCGTGAGCACATCCACCGCGCTGATGCGATCAATCTCATCGCCAAAAAACTCGATGCGAATCGCCTCATCATCTAGATAAGCAGGCACAACCTCCACCACATCGCCACGAGCGCGGAAGGTGCCACGCTTGAGCTGCACATCATTACGCTCATACAGCATATCCACCAGACGCGTGAGCAGTGTCTCACGTGACATTTGCTGACTGACATGCAGCGGCAGCATCATGCCCTCATAATCCTCAGGCGAACCCAAACCGTAAATGCAGGAGACACTGGCAATAACGATCACGTCCTTCCGAGTGATCAACCCGCCCATACTGGAGAGACGCAGACGCTCGATCTCGTCATTGATCGCTGAATCCTTCTCAATGTAAGTATCGGTGCGTGCGATGTACGCCTCAGGCTGGTAGTAATCGAAATAGCTCACGAAATACTCCACCGCATTATTCGGGAAGAAATTCTTAAACTCCGAATAGAGCTGCGCAGCGAGCGTCTTGTTATGAGAAAACACCAACGCCGGTTTACCAATCTGTGCGATGATGTTCGCCATCGTAAAGGTCTTCCCCGAACCTGTGACGCCGAGCAAGGTCTGGTGCCGATTTCCCGCACGGATGGATTTCACCAGCTTCTCGATAGCCTGCGCCTGATCACCAGCCGGAGCGTATTCGGTATTGAGTTGGAAAGGAGACATGAAGGAAAACAATACGATCCCTAGGAGTCCAAAGCCCTGAAGTTTTCAGGCTTCTCTGCCTCACAATGCCAGCAAACGTCAAAGCTCCCCGGATTACCTTCATCACACTTTATGCAGGTCCACTCTATCGATTCGATCACTGAGCTTTCTTGATAGGGCTTCAAAAGTTCAGCCGCCTCTTCATAGCGACTATCATCCATCAGACAAAGCGTGGGCTGCACCGCTGGCGACATCATATTGCCCAGCCAAGGGGAGCTCTCATTTTGGACAAAAGACGCAATCCCAGCAGATTCCAGCACCGACTGACAAAGTCCGATGCGACTAGAATCCGTGCTGGTATAGAGTTCTTTCATGACGGGTCACACCTCAAACTCATCCGCAGGGTCAAAGGGTGGCATGGGGACATTGATGATCTTGAGATTGCCGACAGCACGATGCACACAACCTGGGCGGATCATGACCGAGGTCATAGGTTTCAGAGGAATTCGCTCGCCATCGGCTTCGAGGTAACCTTCGCCCTCTAAGACGATGTAAATCTCAGTCATCTTCTGGTGATAGTGGGCTTTACTATCGGCATGAATATCCGTGAGATGCACGGTGGCGAGTGTGTTCCAGGGCTCTTTAAAAGCACGTCTTGCCTGTCCACAAGGACAAGGAACAGGGGTGATTTCATCAAGCTGAGCGACGGCGAAGCGGGGTGTGGACATAAGAGATGTATTGAATCACTGACGTTGGTGTTCGTGGGCAAAGGTAATTGCGTCGCGCGCAGCGTGGAGGACATAAAGGATACGGACACCTGCATCCTCCGGCAATGGGCGATAGTAGATGAGGTAGTTCGGGTAGTCAGTGACGGTGAACATGCGGATGCCGCGAAGTACTCGACGGATGGGATGGTATTCTGTGCCCATCCGAGCGCGCTTGGCGAGAAGGTCAAATGTCTCGATGATCGCTTTCGTTACCTGATCTGCAGCGACAGGGTTTTCTTGGGCGATGTATGAAGCAATGTCCTCCAAATCGACTGACTCGACATCAGGATGGAGTTCGTAACCACAGTTATGCATGCACAGTCGTCTGCTTGACTTTAGCCAGCGCTTTTGCCATGACCCTCTCTCTAAGCGCCTTGGAGTCAGTGATACGAATGAATGGCCCCTGATCCCGCTCTAGCAACATTTCTTCAAGCTGCTTTTGAGCAGGATCTGCGTAGGCGGGTTCTTTCTCCTCCTGGCTTAGGCTGCGACTGATAACGTAAGAAACGAGGTAACTCTCTGGAGTCGTGTTTTCACTCTCCGCCTGACGAGCTAACCAAGGCATGACGTTCTCGGGAAGGTTAATAGTGAGCTGGGGCATGACAAAATGTATCATACCGATTCTCATTCAGCACGATCTTTTTACAAAGCTGCCAGCGCCGCAGCAGCCACCTCCGCCGTGCGTTCCATGTCAGCTTCTTCATGGGCGAGGCTAATGAAACCGGTCTCAAATTGGCTGGGCGCAAAGTACACACCGTTGTCCAAACAGTGATGGAAGAACTTGCGGAAGGCGGCGAGATCAGAGGTCTTGGCGTCTTCAAGATTGTGGACTTCTTTCTCCGTGAAGAAGAGACAAAACATGCTGCCTTTACGATACCAGCGATAACCGAGACCCTTCTTCTTTAGGATGTCGAGCACGGCGTCTTCCATCACTTTACCGATGACTTCAAGGTGCTTGTAACCCTGTTGCTTATCGAGTTCATGCAGCTGCGCCAAACCTGCGGCAAGTGCCACGGGGTTGCCGCTAAGTGTGCCAGCCTGATAAACGGGACCCAGCGGGGCCAAGTAGTCCATGATGTCTGCACGGCCACCAAAGGCACCGACAGGAAGACCGCCACCGATCACTTTGCCGAGGCAGGTCAGATCTGGTGTGATGCCTTCAAGCTCCTGCACGCCGCCTTTAGCCAAGCGGAAGCCCGTCATGACCTCATCAAAAATGAGCACGGTTCCGTACTTCGTGGTGATATCCCGCAGTTTTTGCAGGAAGCCAGGCTTTGGCAAAATGAGGCCAGCGTTGGCCGGATAGGGCTCGACGATAAGTGCCGCGATCTCGTGACCTTTCTTTTCAAAGAGTTCCTCAAGGGCGGCTTCGTCATTAAAAGGAAGCACGCTCGTGAGTTCAGCAAAGGCACGCGGCACTCCGGCACTATCGGGATTGCCGTGCGTTAAGGCCCCGCTGCCTGCCGCGACGAGTAGGCTGTCACTATGGCCATGGTAACAACCATCAAACTTGACCAACCGATCTCTGCCAGTAAATCCGCGCGCGAGCCGAATGGCTGACATCGTGGCCTCTGTTCCGCTGCTGACCATGCGGACTTTTTGAATGGACGGCACCCACTCACAGATGGTGCGCGCCATTTCGACTTCATAAGGATTTGGGATGCCAAAACTAACACCTTCTTTAGCAGCATTGTGAATCGCTTCGATCACGGGACGAGGTGCATGACCGAGAATTGCTGGCCCCCAGGTGCCGACAAAGTCGATCATCTCACGACCATCGACATCCCAGATGCGGCAGCCTTTCGCACGACGAACAAAAAAAGGATCACCGCCGACATTACGGAAAGCCCGCACAGGCGAGTTTACACCGCCAGGGATGTATTGCTTAGCGAGATCGAAGAGTTTGGTTGAAAGAGGTCCGTTGGGCATAATAGGGAAACGAAAGAAATGGATTGGCTGGCTCACAGCATCCACAAGAAAGCCGACATTTACAGAAGAAAGGCGGGTATTTTAAAGGTATCAGTTTCTACGGCTCAACGATCCGCTCGGGCGATTTCCAATACTTTGACATGCCGATCCGCAAAGTCCTCCCAATAAGTTATGGCAAAAGCGTCCGCAATACTCACGTGTAGGGGACGACCAGATGGATCACGCTCCATGTAATCCGAACAGGCAATCGGATCATCTTGGATCTGTCGCAGACGCTTCTGTAAAAGCCTCTGACTACTCTTTTTAAGCCCTGACAGAAACTCCAATGCCTCAAAGTCAATGAGGAGCCGATAGTTCATGAGTTAGCCAAACCCAAGCGCTTCTCAACCTCTTCAAGACTGATCCATCGTGAAGGATCTGTATCGTCGAGTTTAGAGGCTAGTTTTTGCATAGACGCGGCATCTCGTTGATGACGTAAAGTCACCAAAAAAGCCTGAAGCTGCCGGACCTGAGATTCAGGCCAGGACGTCACTTCTTGTTGTAAAGCTTCGAACGACATAGCTATACACTACATTAAGGTTCATTCTTTGACAACAGAGGCTTCTAACGCCGCCTGCGACCTAGCCACAATCTCTTCCACCGGCGCTAGCCGACCGACGCCCTCGTAACCACAGGCGAGCAAGCCTTCCGCGGGATCCACGAATTGAGCTCCCCAGCTTTTGAGCGTTTCGACATTCCGCAGGGTGGCGGGGTGCAGCCACATTTTACCATTCATGGCTGGGGCTATGAGGATCGGCGCGCGGGTCGCCAGTGCGATGGCGGTCAATGCATCATTGGCGAAACCGTGAGCCATTGCTGCCAGCACATTCGCCGAGGCTGGAGCGATAAGAAGCAGGTCAGCCTCATCGGCGAGCTGAATGTGCCCTGGTTGCCAGCCTTCCTTTTCTGCAAAGAGATCGGTGATCACAGGGCGACGCGAAAGCGTGGCCAGCGTGAGAGGTGTGACGAACTCCGAGCCCCCCTTACTCAGCACACAAGTGACCTGATGGCCAGCCTTGGTGAGTTGGCTGGCAATGTCCGCTGCCTTGTATGCGGCGATGGAGCCAGTGATGCCGAGAACGATTTTTGCCATGGGTTGAATGAAGACGGGAAGCGGGAAACTGAAAGCTTAAAAATAGAGCACCCACTTTCCACTCATATTCACGTTTGCATTTTCACCCGCATAGAGCGACCCGAGTTGATGCAATTCCTCAAACGCTTTGAAGTCTGGCTGCTCCTCGTGCTCGGCGCGGGTGCGGCGATTTGGGTTCTCACAGATAAACCGTCCGTTGAGGGCGATCCACAGCCTATTGATGCTTCCACAGCTACCCCTGCACTGGTGATCCACCGCTGCCTTTTGGAGCGCGATTATGGGAACGCCCGCTTGGACATCGAGTTGCGTTACCAAAATGCCAGCCCTCGTCCGCTGATCCTACAGCCGCCCGATGTGAAACTACTCACCACTGAAGGCAAAGAGGTTCCACCCTTTATCCTGGCACCAGAAAAGCCACCAGAAATCGGAGCGCAAACCTCCAAGAACGTGCGCTTGCGCTTCTGGCTGGATCAAGAGCATCTGAAAACTGGCCTGAACCTAGAAATCCGTGGCGTCAAAGCCGAAGTAAAGTCAACGACCAGCCTAGATCTGGAGACTTTAGAAAATCAGAAGACTAAGACTTGGACAGGCAGCATCCGCTAATCACTTCGGACGCGGCAAAGACTGGGATAGCAGGCTGAAGAACTCGTTTTCATCTTCGGTCATGCCATCACTTTCCAGAATCTTTTTGACGATATCAGTGACCTCTTTTTGGGCCGCTTTTGTCGTGAAGACCTCGGCGCGTTCGTTGAGATACTCAAAAACGGCTTCATCACTCTCTGCGGCCTCGCGAGCACGAGCAAAGGATTCTTCAATGAAGAGATTTTTGGGATACTCCGACTTCCAGCCTTTTTTAACAAAAGCATTTTGCACCAAATCCTCCTCTGCGAGGGAGATGTGGGCATCGGCGTAAATGGAGAGGGCTAAAATGTCGAATAGGGCTTCGCGTTGCTGCTGGGTCATGACTTTGGATAATTCATCCGATTCTCGAGCCTGTGTCGATGCCTAAAACTAGATTCTTTTTGTTTTTTTATAACCCATTCAGGCGTCCCTAAGTTCTCGGCGTAAATCGGTGAGCCCCTCGCGAAGTCCAAAAAGCTCAGCGCGCCAACCTTCAATCATCTTATGATGAGCAGAATACTCCGGGTCAGTCATCAGCTCCTCAGTGGCATTGAGAGCTTCATTGGCCCAGTTAAGGCAGCGTTTGGCAATCGCTAAAACATAGCCAGCCTCAACCTCAATGTCTGAGCGCCGCCGCCCACTCAGAGCGCCAGCGATTTTTCCCATGATGTTCATGCTGTTAGAAATGAAGCGGTCCAACGGATGCAAAGGTGACTCACCTCGACGATCCGAAATGCCAGCCTCCTCCAATTCGTCGAGAATTCGATGAATGAACTCATTTGAGCGCACAACGAGCGCATGATCTTCGATCGCTTCCTGATCCTTTTCTTCAAAGTTGATCAAGGCTTCTTCAGCAGCTGCATTCATGGCCTCCACCCATTCACGGCGACGCTTTTTTTCTTCGCTATCATTTTCGGAGGGTTCGATGCCCTCCTGAGCATCGGCCATGTCCTCGATCATGTGATCCCAGCCCATGACAAAGGCAATTTTCTCCTCTTGATCCTCATCTTCCTCATACTTGTCGATCGCCTCCATGTTCGCATCATTGAGGCGATCAGAGGCTTTCAGCTCCTCCTCCCAGGCTTCCTCGGTGAATGACTCCTCTTC
>JAIXOU010000020.1 GCA_027486585.1 Verrucomicrobiaceae bacterium
ATTTCTCCCGACATTTCTCCCGACATTTCTCCCGACATTTCTCCCGACATTTCTCCCGACATTTCTCCCGACATTTCTCCCGACATTTTCGTCTTATAAGCCTTACTATCAACACCTTTCGAACGCCACACAGTTAACACAAACCCATCTTCAATTCTGAATTGAGGTTCCTTCAATCCAGACTCACGACAACGACGGATCATATCCCCAGTGCCGGTGCCCATTCTTTCGATGTATTGTGTCAGATAAAGCGGCTCTGCTAGGAGTGGATTATGCGGCACAGATCCATGAGGTCCACGCAGACGAGCCAGCGTAAGAGATGAGGGCAACCCGCCCGGATTCCACACCTCCAGACGATCCGCAAAAAGCATCACTTGGACGCTCGCGTTGCTGGCGTAATCTCGATGAGCAATGGCATTGACGATCCCCTCAGCAACGACTTCACGAGGAATCTCATAGGAGACAGGTGCCTTGGCCGAACGCCCCCGAGTCCCGACCCTCAAGGCCAACTTGGACATCACAAAATCGACCGCCTGATCCACCAGAGAAAAAACCGTCCCCCGATAGACTTGATAGGAAGGGATGGGCTTAGCGACCTCGGTGCCGTGAAAGTGCGCGCATTTGATTTCTGAGGAGGGCAAAAAGCGCTGTGGTTCATGGCCAAACAAAAGCACTGCCGCATGAGTAGGCTTCCCCTCCTCCAATAAGTTCAGATGCGTCAAAAGAGACGCAATCGACGCCGTTTCCTTCAATGGGAAGCCGCGTGATGCACGAGCATCACGAACAAACGCCCTCATGCCCGCAGCATTGAGATCTTTGAGTGTAGCCCCCTTACACGGTGCTGCATCAAAAGGCCCATTTAAGATCAGCTTATGCTCCTCTAAATAAGTCACCAGAGAAGCATACACAGCAGGCAACAAACCCGCAGCATCGGTAAACCGACGACGTATCAATTCACCTCCTGCGCACTGAATCAATGCACGCATTTTCGGATGTTTTTTAGCATCAGAGACACCTTTCACGTAGATAAGCCGCTGTTTACCCAACTTTGAAGCTAACTGAAACTCCCGCTCAGTGGGTGAGACTCCGGCCTTGTCTTCATAGCCATACTCATCACCAAAAAGACCAATATAGACATCACAATGCTCGACCTTTTGAAGATACAAATCATCGACACGGCGATCCGCAGCAGGCACTTCCTCAAAAAGAAATACATCGAAAAAACGCCGCATCAAAGCATCTCCACGCAGGTAATCCCGCAGAGCCATGCGCTCGACGGAGAACTCCTTCTGGACACTGCTGATGAATAGACGGATGGCAGACACAATGAGTCATCAAAGCTGAGTCCTCAACTTTTGGCAAGAAAAGGCTGCTTGTATCCTATGACATCAGCATCTCGCGAGAATCTCAGTTGCACTTAGACTAGGGCGTGATGAAGTCCGCCGCACACTGATGGACTGGGCCTCACCAAAACTGCTACTGCTGGCGCTACCTGCCTTTGCGCTCCTGCTGTGGTTTGAAAACAACTCAGCACACCCGATGGAGGGGCTGCGCAAACGCTTGCTGCTCGTCGTGCGCGCCCTGATTATCCTGCTCGTATTAGCGGCACTTGCAGGGCCTGCGCGTGTTTCACAGACAGGCAAAAAAGCCCTCGGCATCCTCGTGGATACCAGCCAGAGCATGGGAACGGAAGGGCTGGAGAAGGCCTTAAAAGCTGCGCAAACCTTGCAATCCAAAATCGGCAGTAACGCAGAAACATTCATGGTAAGGATCGGTGATCAACCAGAGCTCTTCTCCTCAGTTGTCCCGACCACTCCCGAGCAATCCAAAACCTGGCAAACCAACCATGGTGGCGACAGCCAGTACAGCGCTGCCGTAGAGTACGCCCTGGCGCTCTTCCCCGCCGGAACCAGCCGCGATCTGGTGATCATCGGAGATGGTCAGGAGACACGCGGCAGCCTGCTAGAAGCCGCACGCGAAGCCGCCGTCTCAAACACCAAACTGCATGCCATCTCGGTCGCCGGACCACGAAAACCCGATGCGCGAGTGCTGGATCTTGTGCCCAACCGATCACGACTCAATGAAGGGGCCACGCTGAAACTCACCACACGGATTGAATCCACGCTCGAAGCCCAAGGCATGCTCAAGCTCTATGAAAACGGCGTTCAGGTCGATCAGCGTGCCGTTTACCTCAAACCTGGAATCACCCGAACAGAGACCTTTACACGCACTCCGGCTCTGCGGAACATCTACAAATACCGTGCAGTGCTGGAAGGTGTGACGGACGATGCTTTGCCCGCCAATAACGATGCTCTAGCACTCGTGGATGTCCGTGGAAAGTTACGACTACTCTACATCGAGAGCGATGCCGCTGAGGGGCAATACCTCATGCAAGCCATGGAAAAAGAAGGCGTCCAACTCGAATTGCGCCAACCGGGCAACATCCCCAGCAGACTGGATCAACTGGCAGGCTATGACGGCATCATCCTCAGTGACGTGCCAGCCCACCAACTCGGCGAGCCCACCATGAACGCCATGCGTGACTACGTGGATAAACTCGGCGGCGGACTCATCATGCTCGGCGGTCCGCAGAGCTTTGGTGTTGGCGGTTATTACCGCACCCCGATCGAAGAAATCCTCCCAGTGAGACTGAAATCACCCGATGAAGAGGAAAAGCAAAGCGCTGCTGTCGCTCTCGTCATCGACCGCTCAGGATCCATGGCAGGCGAAAAGCTAGAGATGGCCAAAAGTGCTGCCATCGCCACGAGCGAGGTGCTAGGGCGCAATGACTTCATCGGCGTCTATGCTTTTGATAGCGAGGCCCACGTCGTCGTCCCCATGACCCGGCTGACCTCAGTCGCCGTCGTTGCCGGACAGATCGCTGCTGTGGCCTCCGGAGGTGGCACCTATCTCCAGCCCGCCTTTGAGCAGGCCCGCGCCGCCCTGCAACGAGTCAAAGCCAAGGTCAAACACATGATCATCCTGACCGACGGACAAACCTCTGGCGGCGGCTATGAAGCCCTAGCCTCCCAGTGCCGTGGCGAAGGCATGACCATCTCCACTGTCTCCATTGGTGAGGGCTCCCATGTGGCGCTTTTACAAGCCATCGCCAGCGCTGGTGGCGGACAATCCTACAGCACCATGGACGCCAGCACCATGACGCGTATCTTCACTCAAGACACCCTCATGCATACTGGTCGCATGATCCGCGAAGAACCCTTCACGCCTGAATTTGTCGAAAAGCACCCCATGCTGGCAGGCTTCGAAAAATGGGACTCCCCTGCCCTGCTCGGCTACGTCAAAACCCTGCGTAAAGCCACAGCACAAATTCCACTCGTCACCGATCTCGGCGATCCCCTGTTAGCCCATTGGCGCTTTGGCCTGGGAAAAGTCACCGCGTTTACCAGTGATGCTAAAAGCCGCTGGGGTTCCCTCTGGATCACACGCTGGCCAGGCTTCAGCCGCTTCTGGTCCCAGGTCCTGCGTGAGACCGCACGCCCACCGCAGGGCCGCCACATGGATCTGGCCACACAGATGCAGGGAGATGATGCCCTGCTGCGTGTCGATCTCCAGGAAGACGCTGGCACGCGCGCCAACGATGCGCGTGTCGAGGCGGAGATTTTCTTTGTCGCCGCAGATGCACTCGGCGCGCCTTTGAAGTCGGTGCAAAAAATCACCCTCGGTCAAAGCGGCCCTGGCCTTTATGAAGGCAGCTTCCGGCCCGATCAAGCCGGCGTCTATCTCATCCGCGCCCAGAGTGGAGCCGAGATGGTCTCAGCTGGCATCGTGCACAATCCTAGTTCAGAAGCCAGCCTCGGCACTGTCAATGAAACCCTGCTTAGCGAAGCCACCAGCATCACAGGCGGAGGGCTACTCAAAGAAGGCCAAGTCCCCGATCTCAGCACGACCAAAGCCGTCCAATACATTGAAATGTGGCCGCCCATTATCATCGCCATGCTGTTTCTCTTTCTCATCGACATCGCCATCCGCCGCTGGGAGCATGTCACCGGCATCTGGGAGATCATCACCCAGCGTGGCTGATTCAGATCCCACCTCAGACCTGAATTGCGAGTTGCCAAAGACCAGTGCGTGATCGAAAGGGCCGCCTGCGATGAAACGTGGTTATTATTTGGCAGCCTGTGTGCTCGCATGAAATAGTCACCCGCTTATCACACAACCTGATTAAAAACTATGATTGAAGGCCTCTTACCATTTCTCACCAAGCTTCCCGTCGCCATCGCGATCACGGCAGTCATCTTCTTTGTTCTTGGTTGGTGGCTACGCTCAAAGAAAAAGAAACCTGCTCAAGCAAACACTGAGCTTCAGTTTGAGCGCAACCGCACCAAAGCCCTGGAAGACAAACTTAAAGAGGCCAAAGAGCGCGCTACGGCAGCGGAAAGCAGCATCGTTCAAGCTCAGGCAGAGGCCAAAGCCCAACTCGTCGGCATGGTGCCCCAAGCTGAAGTTGGCAAAGCCCAAAGCCTACTGGCCGAAGAACAACGCAAAGCCCGCGACCTTAGCGCCCAGATTCAGCGTTCTGAAGATGGATACAAAGCGCTTCGTAACGCTGAAGCCAAGATGATCGAAGTTCAAAACGAACTCTCCCGTAGCCGCGAAGAAGTGGCTAGAATGAAGCTAGCCGCCATCACACCAGCGGCGCAACTCCCCGACTCCGAATCCGCACGGATCAAGGAGTCCATGAAAACTGCTGAAACCCTGGCTGGCAACGAGCGCCGCCGCGCCAACGATTTGGAAAAGGAAAAAAACGCCCTCACAGAGCAGCTTGAAAAAGCCAAAGAACAGCTAGCCATCCTGAAGCCTGTTGTCCCCGACTCAGACCTCAAGGCGAAAGCCAAACTGGAAGCCGACCTAGCCGAAGCCCTAGCAGCACAACAGGCCAGCGAAGCAGCCCTAGCCACAGAAAGACAGCGCCTAACGGCTATGGATCGCGAGTTTAAGCTCAACAAAGCTCAACTCTCCATTGCCCGTCTAGAAGCAGAAAAACTCAAAGGCACTAACAGCAAAGCACCCGCCATCGTTGAAGCACCTGCCGTCGTCGAAGCTCCTGCCGTCGTCGAAGCTCCCGCAGTCGTCGAAGCTCCCGCAGTCGTCGAAGCTCCCGCAGTCGTTGAAGCCCCCGCAGTCGTCGAAGCTCCCGCAGTCGTCGAAGCACCCGCTGTCGTTGAAGCACCCGCTGTCGTCGAAGCACCCGCAGTCGTCGAAGCTCCCGCTGTCGTCGAAGCTCCCGCTGTCGTCGAAGCTCCCGCTGTCGTTGAAGCACCCGCCGTCGTTGAACCAGCATAGCCCACAGCCCAGGTGAAGCGTGAAAAGCTTGAGAGCGCTACCATTATTCTCGGCAAACGAGTCGTGGTGGACGACCTCAAAATCATCGAAGGCATTGGCCCTAAGATTGAAGAACTCCTTCAAACCGACGGTATCACCACCTGGCAAAAACTCGGAGAAACCAGCGCTGAACAGATCAAAGAAATCCTCACTCGCGCAGGCGAGCGCTTTGTCATGCACGATCCGACCACCTGGCCACGTCAAGCTGCCCTAGCTCACGAATCCAAGTGGGACGAACTGCGCGCTTGGCAGGACCAGCTTGAGGGCGGCAAGCTTCCCGAAACCGTCTGATCCAAAGACCGCCTTAACTCCAAACGCCCGCGCAGACTCTGTGCGGGCGTTTTGTTTAGGCCGCACCCTTCAGTTCCCAACTCCCTGAGCGGTCTAGCACAAGCAAACGATCATGATACTGAGTCAATGTTGTTCGGTGCCCGACGCTGATGAATCCAACGCCTGAATTCTTTAACAAGGCGTATAGATGATCTTGATTCGCTTCATCCAGTGCGCTGGTAGCTTCATCCAAAAAAGCAAACTTTGGCAAACGCAGAAACAAACGTGCAAAAGCGATGCGTTGCTGCTCGCCAAGGGATAAAACGTTTGTCCAGTCCAGCACCCTTTCTAGATCACCTTCAACACGGGCAAAGACATCAGCAAGGTTCACTTGCTCTACAGCGGCACGCAGCTCATCATCACTCACACCATGCAAAGGGTGCGGATAGAGCAGCTGATCTCTAAGAGAGCCTTCCACCATATAAGGCCGCTGTGGGAGGAACATCAGATCATTGAGTGCAGGGCGCTCCAGCAGACCACTACCGCCATACCAAAGGCCAGCGATGGTGCGCAGCACGGAGCTTTTTCCGGTGCCACTGGCCCCCATGATGAGTAGGCTTTGCCGGCGCTTGATCACAAAGGACAACTCGTTCACCAAAATGTGCGCTTCCAAGCCTGGCGTGCGCACAGTCAGCTTATCAAGTTTCACAATTCGGCTGTCATCATCCAGTTGCTGAGTGGATTCTCGCGCGATGCGCTCTTCTTCAGCATCATGCTCGTCAAGACAATCCCACAAACTGCCTAGACGCTGAACACCGGCAAGATAATCACTCAATCCGCCGAACTGAGTAATAATCAATGATACGGCTGCCAGCACCTGAGCAAAGGCACCTGCGGCCTGTGTCACGACGCCAAACTCAATCTTTCCCTGCATAAACATCGGCGCAACGATGAGCACCGGTAACACGAGCGCTGCGTAATTGTAGCTATTGGCGAAGAAGCCTAGATTACGATTCCATAAAATGACTGCGCGCCAATTTAACACGGCAGCTGAGAGCCGTTTAACAAGGTCAAGGTGCTCACGCTTTTCACCCCGGTAAAAGGCGATTGACTCTGCATTATCTCTAACACGGACTAGTCCGTAGCGGAAGTTCGCCTCTTTTTGATACTGATGAAAGTGCAGCCCCACAAGCCTGCGGCCGATCAGGATGCTAATACTCGTGCCTGCCGCCGCATAAACGAACAATAACCCCACCAGCGTGCTAGATATCGCCCAAAGCACGCTAATGAAAGCGACGAGCGTGACCAGGGAGTTCAACGCAATCAGCATAAAAGACAGGGAGCTAATGCTGAAGTTCCGTGCATCTTCACTGATGCGCTGATCTGGATTGTCGATACTGGGAGATCCACGCAGTCTATAATAAGCGCGGTTATTAAAGTAGCGTTTAATCAAATGCTGCGCCAGCCACTCACGCCACAACAGCGCTAACCTCTCCTCCATCCAGCGGTAATAAACCCCGATAGGAACTGCGAGGGCAAAGGTCCCGAGATACCAGGCTAAGGCCCGCCAATAAGCTTGCGCATCCTTTTTTGAGATAGCTGTAAAAAAGTCACGCCCCGCATAACTCATCAGCACCTGTACTGCGCCCACAGCCAGGGAGAGAACCAAGAGCGTCAGCAAATAGCCACGCGCTTTATGCCGCCGCTCAGAGGCAAACAACGCCTTCGTGATGCGCCAAAACTGGCGCATCGTCGTCTGGAAGGTGGCCGCCGATTCTGCAGAACCAAGGTCATTTTCCTCCGGTAAAGCGATGCCATCAGCGTATGGCTCCGGTTCTGCTGCCTTGACTGGCGTCTGCTGCCTAACCATCTAGCTTTTTTTCAGAAGTAACAAAATACCCCCAACTAAACAAATACCGCCAACCAACGGCGGTAGCGGTAGCGTGTGTTCCTTTTCGGTTGTGACTTGGATTGGTCCGAGATCGACAGCTTTTTCAGTGGTGGTGTAAGTGAACCCCTGGTAGGAGAAGGCGATAATGCCAATGATAATTAGTAGGCTGCCAGCCATGGTGGTAGGTTTCATAAAATTAAGTTAATCGCAGGTTAAAAAGTCCAATTCACGGAGACCGTGCCAAACACTTGAGCAGCGATTTGCTGATCAAATTCTTTTGTGCGATACACAAAAGCATAGGCAATCTTGGTATTCTTATAGTTCATGGCAATACCGGCACTAAGATCTGCCACAAACAGACAATGCCCGACCGAATGACTGTCACCAAAGGTATTCCCATCGACAAAGACATTTCGACCAACTGCGCGTCCATCAGCACGTGCAAAGAAATAAGTGCCCAAAGGGAACCAAGATCGGCTAGCGCCCATGGTGCCATCCACTGGAGTAGAAGTGCTGCTGGCTGGGCCGATCACTCCCGTGCCAAAGTCATCTGGGAGATTAAATCCAAAGCGAAACTCGCCACCAAAATTAGCATGCGTTTTCACATTCCCCACCACAGCACCTGCGTGTGGCAGCAGTTCCCATTCAAACCCGCTTCGGCGCACGATGTGCGGGATGCGCCAAGTGCGCTCATAGGCCAACATGACACCCAACTCATTATGGAGCTGATTATCCCAACCATTAGGATGGTCAAAACCACGAGCGTCGTGAATGTAGCGCTGTGTCTCCTGAGCATAGCTATAAGACCCCACAACGCCGACGTCTAAGATGAGGGAGTTTCTAACCCGCTCATTCTTCCACACTGCGCCCACCCCTACATACAGCCACCCCGCATAAGGTCGGTCGTTTCGGCTCAACGCATAAGACTCGGTGTTATCAGGAGTGTAGATGCTCTGGCCAATAGCGAAGACCAAGTTCTTTTGATAAGCCGTTTCATTGATGTATGGAAGCAGATCAAACAGAGGTAGAAAGGGACTAGCATAGGGCGAGTCACGGTATTCAGAAAGATCTGGGGAACTCCAGCTAAGCTTGGTGCCATTGGTATAATAGCGGTCCGTGCCAGCAAAAAGGTCATTTTCGAAATAGACGCCAAGCGTGCCATTATTGGTCGGAGCGGCAGCGTTTGCGGGTTGCGCTAAAAGGCATAATGAAAGAGAGACGAGAAGGAAAGATTTCATGATTCGGGAGTGAGATGAATAAAACGCTAGATCACCCGCCGCCCCTGGATGATGCGCAACAGCACCATGATGATGGCAACCACGAGAAGGATGTGGATGAATCCACCGATCGTGTAACTGGTAACCAGGCCTAACAGCCAAAGGATGACGAGGATAAAAGCAATAGTAGTTAGCATAATATTTGATTATTTAGATTCTGTTCAGAACTAAAAAATGCCGCCCTGGGGTTATTCACCTCAAAGCGGCAGATCTAGTGAAGGGTTTAGTTCGCTGCCGTGATAGGCTTGATGATCATATTATTGACGACGCTTTTGACGCCGTGAATGTCGGAAACAAGCTTCGTCACCAAGTTTTTCTCAGCTTCATTTTTAGCAATTCCGCCCACAGTCACGATACCATTGCTTGTCAAGACACTGGTCTGGAAGGCGCTGGTGGAGCGATGAGTGAAAAGCGCTGCGCGCACCTGAGCAGAGATAGACGCATCATCAATCATGACACTGAGGGATAAAGGTTCCGGCTCACCTTGGGTGCTGACGGTCATTTCATTCCTCACTGCTTTGACCCCTTCGACATCAGACGCATACTCCGCAGTCAGTTCTTTTTGTGCTTCGCTGCTAGCCTCACCTGTAAGTGTGACAACGGCTTCCTTGAGCACCACAGTCGTGTTCAGTGCACTGACACTGCGATGAAAGGCCAGGGTATTTTTTACTTTAAGGTAGAGCCATGTGTCCGAATACTTTTCTGGAGTTTCTTTGATCTCGATTTGGTTATCTACGCTTTTCACCCCTGGCAGGCCAGCCACAGTGTCTTGGGCTAACTGCTTGTGATCGGCTTCTTTCACTGAACCACTCAGCGTGGTAATACCGTCTTTGGTCTTCGTGGTGACAGAGTCTTCCACCAAGAAAGTTTTAAAGACGTAGGTTGACTTTGCAGCAGCATCGATGCGGTCATCATTCTCATCAGCTCTGAGTACTGCTGGGGTCAGTAGCATGGACAAAGCCAAGGTGATGAATGTGATGCGACGCGTGATGACGGGTATGTTTTTTGTTTTCATAATGGACCTTATGTTAGGTGACCACCGCATCTCTAACCATGGGGTGAAGCCCTACCTTTGCGGGCATTTCATCGAGTGAATTGACATAAAAAAACGCCAATACAGAACCTTTGAGGTCACTGCATTGGCGCTTCGTTGGGCCTTCTAATGGGTAATTAGTTGGCTGCCCGTTCGATTTTGTGGCCTGCGTGCTCCACATCTTGGCCAAAGCCTCTGAAGGTGCGGCAACTTGTGAATGCCACGCCGATGATTGCAGCAGCAGTTAAAATGAGACGGAGGTGAATGGTGGTCTTTTTCATGATGTTAATTTATTTGGGTTGTGAGTGAGTGATTAGAGACCGACGGCAGTCAGCTCTGTTTTAAAGGCTTCGACAATCGCTTCCTTGGTTGCGCCAGTGCGCTTTTGAATGCGCCCAAGAAGCTCCTCTTGCTGGCCCTCTTTGTATTGAAGATCATCCTCAGTGAGCGTGGCCCACTTTTGCTTCAGATTGCCTTTGATGATGTTCCAGTCGCCTTTGATTTGTAGTGTTGTCATAGGTCTGGACGTTCGTTGCACTGACGTGCTTAAACCATGGGGTGAATTGCTACCTTAGGAGTGAAACAGGTTCTTGATCCCGTGGCTAAGCCTACCAAGCTTGCGCTCAAGGTGTAGATCGCTGATACGCTCCACGCCCTGGCCAAGTGACTGGGCTCCGCCTTCCGCTATTTCAGACAGCCTTTGTTGAATATCTTCCAGAAGCTGCGCAGCACGGTGCCTTGGTGGTGGTGGTGTCAATGCACGCACAGCAAGCATGGTAATAATGCCAAGACCTGCTGCCGCAAGTAGCATGGCTCCAGGATGCTTTTGCACGCAGATTTCCAGTCGGGCAGTGGTGCTTTTGCAGAGGTTGCAGGTGTTTGTTGTCGCCGCTGAAATGTCGGCGGCAAGGTCAGATTGTGGAGGAATGATGTTGGGGGTGTTCATGGTTTTAGGGTGAGTGGGGTGACGTTGCAGGTGAGTTCGATGGCCTTGGCAATGCCGAGAGAAATAAGGATCGGCCGTAATACGGCGGCACCAACTGTCGAGACCGTTCCGGCTACCACACGGGTCGGCAGTAGATTGACCATCAGTCCCACCCCAAGAGCTGCGGCTAGAGCCTGTGTGGGTTCACGCCGCGCATAGGCTTTCATCTCCTGGAGTTTACATCGAAGAAAGCAGGCAAGGTTGCGGTTAGGTGCAGGAGTGGGGGTTGTTAGGGTGGGTAATTCGTCAGGGGTCATGGCTCAATCTCGCGCCTCATCACCGCAGCTTCCATGGGGTAAAAGCCCACTTCCTTTATCTGCGCTGCCGATCATGGTTCTGTACTCGCCGGCGTTCCCACTTTGATATTTCTGAAGAAGGCCTCAGCCATACAAGGTGGCATTCGGATGCAACCTTGTATGGCTGCGTAACCTGGCAGATAACCTGGGTGCATGACTGTTCAGCCAGTGTTCGCATCCAGTAAGGCATGTCTGCTCCCAAATAGATCGCCCCATTTGGAGTTACTCCATCTCGCGTGCTGACATCTCTCTTCATTACCATACCGTCACCCTTAACATAGCTACTAAAAAGGGAGGACCTGTGCTCGGGGTCTTTTTACAAGATTCGATAATTCCACGTGACCGTGTCCAATCCCTCACGCCCAGATGAAATTTGCGAAACACCCGCAAGCTACTCACTTTTATAAAATATGCGCGCTGTTCCGAAAAGCTGATACGCACTCGTGCTCGACCTGTGAGATAATCCCCTTTCCAATAAGACTCCGTTATTGGCTTTGCTGCCTGCCTGAATCGGAACTAATCAGTGGCAGGCTGAAAAGTAGAGCTAAAGCGGATACAATAAGAGATTTATCCTGACCCACGTGCTGAGCGGAAAATGGTTCCCAGGGTATGGAGTCTTTACCCCATAGATACACTGGATAAGGCACGCTTAGTGTGCCGACATGAGCTTTCAAGCACGCATCCACGACCTGAACACCGGTAAGTTTCTTCTAGCGTGCCAAGTAGAAGCCGCTGACCTGCATGAGGCAGAAAAAAACGCCATTTTTCATGCCGCTCATGCTTTGACCAGCAACCCACAGAACATGGACGTCAGGCATCTGCACGAGCGGGGCAAAAAGCCAGAATCCCCCGTCTCAGATGAGCTGCGTTGGTCCTCGATCTAAGTCTTTCATCAAAGACCCAGCACGCACGCCGTCTCCCCATCGAAAGGGGCTGCGCGACCCTCTTGCAATAAAGGCTGCTCGCCATGAGCCGAAGACCTGCGGGTGTTGCAGCCAACTTGAGGCTGCGTAGCATCAGTCGTTAGACTATCTGATTCCGTGATTGTCCTTAGCGACCAGAAATCTGAAGTCTGACAAGGCGAGCTCCGATGCGTGCAGCCAGTCAGGACAAGCAGATTCGTGAGAAGCAAATGCCGTGTATTCATGATGCAAATTCAAGGGGACGTGTCAGAGCGCGATCATGACTTTTAAGAAGTCGCTCTTCCGGTGACTCCACCCACATGAAGAGTGCCTTCATGCCGTCGGCCAGACCTAGAGCTTGGTGTTGCTCCTCCGCAATCTCAATGGCAGCCTGATCAAACTCCCAGTCATTGCTGCTTGGACTCATGTCATCCACTTCTTCAATTTTCCATAGAGGCTCTTGACGAGACCTCGTGATGCTTACCGAAACTTCATTTTGTGATTCTTGCACGATCCAGGATTGCAGTTGGGCATGCATTTTCTGGATATCTGTCTGAACAATTTTTCGATGGCTCGCAACCATAATGACAAGCGTGTTCCATTCTCTTCCTGCGACCTCATTCAGATGCGCCGCATGAGAGTGCAGCCCGCCAAGGGCAAACGCGAGTCGCGCTTCCTGACGCAACAGTTCCTCCCACATTTTCAGTGCCCCACTAGGCTGGCTGCTCTCCACCGCTTCGTATAACTTTGCCTCAAGCCGATGGATACGCCGAAGCACTGCCTTCACGTGATCCCAGTGGTGCTGACACCCAATGTTCCAATCACTGGGTGCCCCCTCAACGCTTTCCAACTCAGAAGATTCTTCCAGTGAATGCACCAGTTCTTCCTCAAATTCCATTAAGCGCAGACAACCGCCACAGAGACAGATTTCAAGAGTGGAAATGACAGGATAGGTGAGAGAGAGATGTATGTTCATAGCGCTGTCACGGTCACCATCCATTACCTTTTAAACCATGGGGTGAACTGCTACTCACTCATGTCGCAACGCATCAATCGGGTTCAGCTTCGCCGCCCTTCGAGCTGGCGTGTAGCCAAACAGCACGCCGACAATCGCAGAGAAAGCGAAGGCGATCACGTTGATCTGCGTGTTGAAGTTGAACGGCACTTTGATGACCTGCGCGAGGCCGTAGCAGAGGCCCAAAGCGATCAAAATACCCACAATGCCGCCGATGCAGGACAGCGTGACGGCTTCGACGAGGAACTGCAACAGCACTTCGCTCGCTGTGGCGCCGATGGCGAGGCGGATGCCGATCTCGTGCGTGCGCTCGGTCACGGAGACGAGCATGATGTTCATGATGCCGATGCCGCCGACCAGTAGCGACACACCGGCCACCGCAGCGAGCAGCATGGTCATGAGTTGCGTCGTGGAGCCCAGAGTCTCGGCGATCTGGCGCGTGTCGAAGATGTTGAAGTCGTTGTCCTGGTTGCTTTGCAAGTTCCGCCGCTGGCGCATGATCTGCGTGATCTCGGCGATCAGTTCCAGGCTGTTCGTGCCTTCCACGGCGGAGATGGAAATTTGATTGATGTCATGCGACGACGTTTTGCCGATCAGCCGACGTTGCAGCGAGGAGAGCGGCATGATGATGGTGTCATCTTGATCGCCCATGCCCGCCTGGCCTTTCGTCGCCAGCAGCCCGATGACCTCGCACGACGCACGCCCAATGCGAATGCTCGCCCCGATGGGATTCTCGGTGCCAAACAGCTCCACACGCACCGTGTTGCCGATCACGCACACTGCGCTGCCGGAGCGCACATCCAAGTCCGTGAAGAGTCGCCCCTCCGCGAGGCTCCACTTGTTGATTTGAAAATAGATCGGCGTGGTGCCGGTGATGGTGCTCGCTCGCGCATTGCCGAGGTAAATCGTGCTCAGCGAGGCCGTGCGCACCGGCGCGATGGCGGCGATACTCGCGATCTGCTCGCCGAGCGTTTCCGCGTCTCTCTCCGTGAAACTCGGCACGCCTGCCGATGAGCCGCGTTGGCCAAAACCCGCCCCAGGTCGCAGCGTGAGCAGGTTGCTCCCCAGGCTGGAAATCTGCGCCTTTACCGCCAGCGTGGCTCCTTCGCCCAGCGTGACCATGGTGATGATCGACGCCACGCCGATGAAGATGCCTAACACGGTCAAAAAAGCCCGCGTGAGGTTGCGGCCGATCTCCCGCACGGCGATGGCAAAGGCATTCCAGATCATGGCGAGGTGGAATCGGATTCGACGAGGCCGTCTTTGATCACCACGCGTCGTTTCGCACACGCAGCCACGTTTTCATCATGCGTGACCATCAGCACCGTGATGCCACGATCCACATTCAGCCGGGTGAGGATCTCGATGATGTCCCGCGTCGTCACCGAGTCGAGATTGCCCGTCGGTTCATCAGCAAACAGCGTGCTCGGCTCCGTCACGATGGCCCGCGCGATCGCCACTCGCTGCTGCTGCCCGCCCGAAAGCTCTCCCG
Organism: Verrucomicrobiaceae bacterium; assembly: GCA_027486585.1. Classification (GTDB taxonomy): domain Bacteria; phylum Verrucomicrobiota; class Verrucomicrobiia; order Verrucomicrobiales; family Verrucomicrobiaceae; genus Prosthecobacter. Next base: position 14,505 of record JAIXOU010000020.1, read on the forward strand.
GCGTGCTGTCGAGCTTCGTCGGCAAACCCACCGCCGTCAGCGCCGCCGTGGCCTTTTCATGTCGCTCCTTCCGCGACATGCCGCGATACAGCAACGGCAGTTCCACATTCTCCAGCGCACTCGTCCGCGCCAGCAGGTTGAAACCCTGAAAAATAAACCCCAGCGCATACCGCCGCAGCAGTGACCGCTGATCCGCATCCAGCGTCTCCACCGCGATGCCCTCATACAGGTAATGCCCGCTCGTCGGCGTATCCAGACACCCCAGCACATTCATCAACGTCGATTTCCCCGACCCACTCGGCCCCATGATCACCACAAACTCCCCCTTCCGAATCGTCAGATCGATCCCCTTCAACGCCTGAAACGCCGCATCGCCGAGACCATACGTCTTCGTTAGCCCATTCAGTTCGATGAGCGGAGAATCCTGCACGCCTCCAGCGAGCTTTTCAGGTGTGAGTTCAGTTTGAATGGCAGCAGGCATCGTGGCGGGTTTGACGCTAGTTTAATCGATGACTGCTCAACGCTTAATGGGGTAAACACCTGCTTTTGATGCGCTCGCCCTCCACGACGCCGTCAATAAGCCGGTATTGGCATCAACGTTTATGGCCTGTGACAATGCCACTGTCCTGCACCTCCTGCGTGATCTGCCCGTGAGCATTCAACGACGGCTTGCCCGCTGCCCCGCCCACCAAGTCGCCACACCAGCTGCGCCGACGACGAGCATCAAGATCACATGCTCCTGATTCAATCGGGATGCTAACAGACAGCAGATGCCGATTCCCAGCACCGGGATCATAATGCCAAAGGGAGCACGCCAGGCATCGCGGGTGGGATGGGAAAGGCGAAGTCGAATCGCTGCGGCGCACATGGTCGAATAGACAACGAGACGAGCAGCCACAGAGAGCACGACGTTCCAGATAAAGTTACCGTAGCTTGCCAGGGCGATCACGAGGCCAGCCCAGAGCAGAATCGACACCCATGGCGTGCGGTAGGCACCGTGAACACGGCCACAGACAGAGGGAAAGTCGCCTTGCTCGGCCATGGCATACGTCAGGCGCGGGGCTGTGACCACCGCTGCGCTTAGCCAGCCAAAGGTGGAGACAATCGCCGCGATGGCGATCACCGTTCTGCCGGTCTCGCCCATGTAGATAGCGGCGGCATCGCTTAGCGGGCGTTCACTGGCAGACATGCCGGGGACGGCCCGCATCACCACCAGATGCAGACAGACATAGAGGGTGGAAACGACCAGCAAAGCGGTGAAGGCAGCGATGGGATTGTCGCGGCGTGGATTCTTGAGTTCACTACCTGGAATCATCGCGCTCTCAAAGCCGCTGTAGGCAAACACCATCGCCACAAGGGCGTCCGTCCATGCTTTCCAGTCGGGCATCGCCGTCTGGGGGGCGGAGGGCACCGGATAACTCCAGTGCAGCGCTCCGAGAATCACCAAGACGATCAGTGGGAGCAGCTTCACAGCGGTGAAGACATTTGAGATCGCTGTTCCGTGCTTCACCCCTCGGACATTCACGGCAGCCAGCCCGCCCACGATCAATAGCACTCCCAGGCTCCGCGCTCCCGTGCTCGATAACATCGGCCAGAAGCCCGCAAGGTAGCTCATCAGCAGATTGGCAATGGCAGCCGCCGTGGTCACACGCGCCAGCCATGAGAACCATCCCGTCTGAATGCCCACCATCGGACCAAAGGCCTCCCTCACATAAAGATAGGCACCGCCGGGCTTCTCGAACTGCGAACTCAGCTCCACCACCACCGCCGTCGTTACCATAGTCATCACCGCACCCAGCACATAGGCCCACGGCGCATAGTCACCGACCTGCTTGGCGATGCTGCTGGGCAGTCCGAAGATACCCGCGCCCACCACGCTGTTAACGATCAGACCGGCGAGGGTCCAGCGGCCAATGGCCTTGGCGAGGGAAGGTTGTGATGAGGCTACACTCATAAAGCTTTAGAACGGTGTGCTCCGCTTACGGTTGGAACAGGGGCAAATCTTCCTGGACGATTCGTTCTGGCAGGCGGGCCATGCGGGCGTAGTGCTTGGCGTCCTCCACGTCAGCTTTGAGGTCGCGGAAGTTGAACATCCGGCTGATCTTCCCCACATCTAGCTTCGTCGGTCCACAGCCCGCCTTATCGCACTTTGGCAGCGGTTCCATGCCGCTCTGCTGGAGCACATAGTCCACCGCCATCAGCGCGGTCAGCTCGGCATTCGTCCACTTCGGGCCAGTCCAGCCACTGACGCGGCCATCTTGAGTGAGAGCATGAAAATTGGGGCTCAGTTCTCGCACACGGCGGTCCTGTCCGCAGTCACTCCCCGGCACTCCGATGTTGAAAACCGTTCGGCACACTGCATTGCGAATTTTCGCGTAACCTCGGAGGAAGGGATGCAGCCTGCACGCCTGCTCCAAGCACTTCTGTACATTCTTATGCTCGGGAGGAAGGCCGTCGCGGATGATGTTGTCCCATTCCTCCGGCGGTCGGGAGATTTCTCCAGCCAAGCAAACATGCTTTTTCAACTGGCTGCCATCCTCGTGCGGGTAATACACAGCCGCCAGCCCATCCTCCTCTGGAGTCGGCGGGACAATTGGTGCGAACATGCAGCCGTGTTTTTCCATAAGTGTGAAGGTGATCTTGCGGGTGAGCCTCATAGTTTCTGAATCATCAGTCTTCGGCAGGCGCAGAAAGACCATGCAATTCAGGTAATAGGTGCCTGGGAACTCCGCCCGCACCGCCTCAGCTTCGATGTTTGATACCAGCTCTGGAATGTGGTGGGAGCTGCACACCAGTACATGGTCGGCTTCCCAGATCTGCCCGTTGCCATGCACTTCGTAACGACTTTCAGCGACCTTCCGAATAGATTCCACCTTCACTCCCAAATGGCAGGCGACACCTTTCTCCCGCAGAGCGGCTCTAAGCAGGGCGTAGTAATGAGGCATGTTGATTCCGAAGCCGACCCCATAGGCCCCGGCAACGACGCCATCCATATCGCTGAATTCAGCCTCTTCTACGGGACGCATAAAAGAATGCGGAGCACGGACAAAGATCTCACTGGCTTCTTCAGCACTAAGACCTGCTGAATCGCTCAATGCCCTGAGCTTACCCCCATAGTGATCGCGCAAGTGCACAGCATTGAGCATGAAGTCCTTCTGCGTAATTGGCCCAGTATCCACAGCCCCCTTGGCGACCATAAAGCGAATCGGATTACTCTCATAGCAGATCCCAGTCGTGAGGGATGAGAGTGGATACAGGAGTGCTTTGGCAAGAGAGCCTTCCACACAGTATTCACCAGTTCTCGTATGCTCTGGCTTAAAATATTCGAAGCCGTCAGCGTGGTTAATAAACGTTACCTGAGGCGCTCCCTGAAGAATGTCGTGATTTGCTTCAACTATCGACACTTTCAGCCCAAGGCTGCGCAAGATAACCGCACTATTAACGCCTACCGATCCTGCACCGATAACAAGGACTGAAGTGGGAAGAGACATAACTGATATTTGCTTTAAATTGCCTTAGATATCCGCTGCATCTCATGAGCTTCCCAAAGCGAATTGAAGCGTCTAACATAGTTGCCTATTTCAACATGATCCGTCGTAATATAACCATCATGTCCTTCGCTCTCTGATCGCGACATGAATTTTCCATCACAGATGAGAACATTAGATGCTGAGACTTGCCAAGCACTAAGCAGTGCGTTCATGTTTTTTCTCGTTATCCACCGAATGTGAATTCCTTTCGCTTCCTGCTCACCCAACAATTCACCAGACCTTTTCAGGTCGCTCTTTTTGTCGACTACGAAAATGCGACGAATAACCGGAGGCGAATCTTTGGACATGGCCTTTAGATTCTCGAGGTGATACTCACTTCCGCGCCCCCTTCTAAACCACAAATCCTCTTTCAGAACGCTTATCGCATCAATTTGTTTTTCGGCTCGTTTAACAAGTTCGACTGCTACATTTTTTCGGGCTTCACTTCTAAGTGGGATTTCTTTCCGGCTGCTTACTGCACTCTCAATTGCTACGATATATGGGCGCCAAACGTCATTCAGGAAGTGCCGTGCCAAAAAGTATTCCTCCATGCTGAACTTCTGCACCACCTCATGATCATGTCGCAGCGGCGAATGCTTTAGCAAGTGCTTAAAGAAATCATCTTCATTGTCTGCCCATTTTTTCTTTGGTGGTCGGTAATCCTTCCCAAATGAAGGCACTTCCCAGTCAATTTTAGGTATCCCAAGGCGAGATGCAATATCATCGAGAATGGATTCCCAATTCTGAGACCAATCTCCGTCCTGATTCACTTCGAACAAAACCTTATTGAGCGGCAGTTGTGCGGTTGCGCGTTCCACCTTGCGTATAATCTTGATTGGCTTTCCATAAGCAGTTAGAAGTCCAAGCTCAAAGGTGACCCATAAACTTGCTGAGCTGCTATGTGAAAGAATCAAGATTCCCAAGTCACAAGCCGATGCTTTTTGGATGATTACCTCCTTAATTGCGTCGCCAGATTGAATTGAACTAGCAGCCAAAAAACAGTCTATTTTGTATCCCTTTAGATACTCCTGTAATCGCTGGGCCTCATATCGGTCTTCTTCAGAATAGCTTATAAATATGCGCTCATTTTGATTGGTCGAAACATCACTGGTTTGCACTCGCGCGGTCATAATTTACTCAAATTGCTTCAAAGTTTAGTTTGCATTTACTTTATAGCCAATAGGCGGCGGCGATCATCCTCAGTCAATTTTTCCAACATTTCCTCGAAAGTTGGTGCTTGCTTCGAGACGAAGCGAACATGTGCGAGCAGCCAAGCCCTAGAGGAATGCTTTTTGTGTTCATGAAAATATAGAGTCCTAACACCCGTTCAATCCAAGCATGAAAATGCTTCGCGACGTCTTCACCTGATAGAGCATAGCTCAAAAAGACATCGTATTTGGGTTCATTCATTCTGCTTTCCGACATGGGAGGAGTGAATCTTCTAAGTTGGACCGGAGGATGTCTTTTTCGGCGCAATGAAACGACTTTCAGCATTCATCACTCCGGCCACCTTAGCGAAGTCACGAGCCCGCTCTCGAAGCGAAGCTTGAAGTTCACGAAGCCCATTTCTAAAATTCGTGTGCTCACCCCACAGCAACGAATCCACAGACTCGTCAGCCTTTTCTTGTGATCGTTTCCAAGAATCCCACTTGGGATGCCAAGCCGACAAGAACGGTGCCAACTGGCTGCTCAGCATTTCCAGAGTGTATGTCTCAACAGTTTCTGTTTTGGGAATAAAATCGTCCTCCAATCCACAAACAATCTTCCTGCACTCGTCGAACAAATTCTTTAGCGAGGTGAGTGCGGCCCCATCATCGCCCAGATCATCGTCCATCGGGCGGATGGCGATGCGGCTGACCATTTCGAAGAAGATGCGCCACGCAGCTCGGCGCTGATGCGAATCACAAGTGATGGTGATCGGTCCACAAGGGATCTCCTTGATGCCCCAGTGTCCGAGGCGGAGCTTGCGCCAGGCGCCATGCAGGCTCGGCCAAGCCAAAAAAGATGCAGAACCAAAAACTGCTCCCACCATGCACCATAAATAAACAGGCGAGAGTTGAAATAGCCAAAAGGCAACTCCTCCCAATACCCCGCCGAGCAATCCCCCCCGAAGAATGCAGTGACGCGATGTTCCGGATCATCGGGGGACGTGAAGTCGTGATCGTCACACATAAGTCAGTGGGTAACACCATGAATTCGGCACTCGCGATTGTATCCCCACATGTCGCGAGAATTCGAAATTAGGTGGGAGTGCGTCCTCCGGCGGGCATAAGCCCCTTCGATCCAGATTCGGAGCTGTTCTTTAGATGCAGGGTAAGGCTGGAAGTGAGCGTAGCAGTTCGAGTTCCATTGCTTCCAATTCTGCTCGAATCGCTCAGGCAAGACGGCGTTACCATTGGTGGAAGGTAACGTGATTCCGAGCAGCCCGTTCGGTAATGAATCAGCACCTTGGCGCAGGGATGCTTTGATTTCCAAGTCGATGTAACGGCGGCTATGAACACAGGAACCTATCAGGACAATCGTCACCGTTGAGTCCTGGACGTAGCGGGAACGCACACACTGCATGACGTAGTTTGTGTCAGTGCTGTTGATAAAGTCCTCGTTTCCGAAAATGCCGAGCTGTTTGGCAATGAAGACATCGCCGAAGTCGCGCAGAAAGGCGGCGTTCTCCCGCTCATGGATGTGGCTATGCGACAGGAACACCTTCCGCCGGACAGGCTGATTGAAGATGGTTTGCCATGAGGGAGTGCTGCCGGGGTAACCCATGTGTAAGACATCGATTGTGGGCAGGAGTTGCAGAGTTGGCAATAGGAAAGTCACTAATTAACCCGAGTGAAAATACTGGATCTACTCCTTAACCCTGGGGAAACGCGGTCTATGGGATGACGGATAAATACGAGACGGGAATGCCGTCCCGCATTCTGGTCTCGTGCACGGCACTCCGACATCCTCTATTGATGGTGCATATAAAATGCGGGCCGATGTGGCCCGCATTTCGTGTTGAAGATGTCGTTGGTGGTTTCGGCTACTATTTCACAGGCGGTGTGGGCGCGGCGGGATCAGCGCTGTCCTTTTTGTCCTCACCTTTGCGGGTGCGGCGGCGGATGTGGGAGGCGGTTTGCCATTCGGCGAGGAGGGTGGGCTGGTCGCGGAATTTGTTGGTGACGGAGGTGTCGAGGGTGCCGAATAGGGCTTTGCCTTCTTTGATGAGGACGCGAATTTTTTCGGTGCTACCAGAGGCCTCGCGCTTGTCTTCGTCCTGCTCCTCACCGGTCCCGCTTATGGCAGCGAGGTCGGTCTGGAGGTCGGCGACAAAGTCGGCGGGCAGGTCGTAAGCGATGAATTTGGCAGCGACGCCGGACTTGGCGAGTTCCTTAAGGAAGTCGTTGGCGGTCTGGATGGTGGCCCGCTGGGTGTCATCGCCCATTTTGTAGGCGGTGCTGAAGCCTGGCTCGTCCTCCGCAATGCTGCGGGCAGTTTTGGCGATGGCGAGCAGGTCGATGCGGACCTCATCGATCTGGCTCTGCTTTTTGGCCGTGGCAGGGCTGGCGGCGGTGCCGGGCTTGGTATCGACTTGGCCGATCTCTGCTAGGAGAATAGGCAGGCGTGCGAAGGCGGTCTTGGCCTTGCTGGTGTCGGGGAACTGGGCGGCGTATTTGCTACCGAATTCCTGGGTGCTTTTGAGGGCTTCGTAGATGGAGTATTCGTGGTCTGTCATATGCGTAGTCGTTTTGGGTTTTGATGTAAGTCGCAAGGGACTTGGACGAGGCGATTTCTGTCAAAATCGTCACACAAAGTCAATCTTATTTCTATCGAACCTAATGTGTCTAGTCTCGGGGGTGGTTCAGCAATTCCCTGATGCAATCCTAGCAGCTTCTGGAGTGATTGTTGGCACCAGTCGGACCTATTGTTCACACATGCCGGACCCAATCTTGCACGTCTGGGAGTAAATCTTGCCAGTGAATGGGCAAGTGTGGCTGTGGTCGGAGTCAATCTTGAGCTAGGTCGGACTCAATCTTGCACCATGCCGAACCTAATCTTTGACGACATGGAGTGAGCCTTAGCGGCTCCCGCGCAGGGGTGGCAGATGTCTGGGGTAATGTTGTAGCCTGCCGGAGTGATTGTTGTGCGGTGCCGAGGAAGATGTTCTGCGAGGCTGAAGGGGTGGCTGTTGTCGTCAGGTTTGCTTCTGGCATCTACCGGAACGATACGGCGTCTTCGCGACCCACAGTCGGTGAAAACTAGGAGTGACGCATGAGAGAAAGACTTTTGCCGATTGTCACCGGGTTCGCAGGTTTCGGTGGACACGTGGTGCTGATGGTTTTCGCAGCGGCGACCATCTCTTCCTGCATCCGCAGTTTTTCAACCATCGGCAGCGCAGCGAGCTGGCGACGATGTTCCACCTTGCGCGCGGTGAGCAGTTTCATCAGGTTGGTCATGAGTCGAGGTGGCCGAGCGCACTTGGCTTGGTCAAAGAGCAGGTGGAACCCGTGGACCGTGAAAATTATTCCCTCGGCCCGTAGGGCACATGATCCATTGGATAGACGGGGAGTTTGCCCTCGGGGGTGAGGGCACCGCGGCGGATGAGTTCGGCGCGTTGCTTGGCGAGGGGCATTTTGCGGAATTTGATGCCATCAGCCTCAAGGCTATCAAGGAGCGCATGCGTGGCGGCAGAAAGTCCAAACGCACGCTTGGGAGTGACGAATTTCGAACTGGTGACGGATGTCTTGGTTTTCATGGAGCTTGGTTTAGTTAAGTGGTTTCTGGATTGAAATAACCGATGATCGCAGCCGGGGAACGCACGGCGATCTGGATGTGGGACTTGAGTTTGATGCCCGCCCCCTCGAACGCCTGATCCCCTTCCTGGAAAACGCCACGCACGGAATGGTAGGTGAGGTGTGCCCGGCGTTCGATTTCAGGGATCACATAGTTGAGGACATAACAATCGCGTTCACGCCGCAGCCAGTCAAAATCGTTTGTTCCGGCGCTTTGATTTGCTGGCAGGGAGATGCCTTGAGCGGCAAGACCATCCTCCAAATCGCGGGCAGCACTGGCGAGCTTTTGCGTGAACTCGACATCGAGCAAATCGAAGCAGTTGCCAAGCTGGATCACGGCTCCAAGCACAGCGGGTTCTTTGATCTTGGTGCCTTTGCGCTTTGATTGCTGGATAGCCCATTCTAGAGCGCGGCCTGCACCATGCTCCCAGAAGTAGATACCAGTGCCGAGCCAGTCGTAGGTGTTGAGACTGGCAAGGAGCTTCTGCTTGCCCAAAAGCACGGCATCTCGCACACGGCGATCACAGCCGTGGAAGGCGAAGACGGTGCGTTGGTAGTTGAGCAGGTCCATGACTTGATAGTAATCAGATGCGGTGGATTGCAAAGCGTGGATTCACCTTTATCAGACGGGCGGACTCGGCTTTAGAAAGCCGAGCTACGTCACAGAATGCCAGCACCAAATCTATTTCTGACAGCCATTGGCAGACTTACTCTAGAAGTTGCCGCTTCCGAGCAATGACATATTCTCTGTACATGACGATTGCTACATCACCGCCGATTGAGATGCCGTTGGAACTGCTTTCTGTGAAAGAGAAGTGGCAACTGGTGCAGACACTCTGTGATGACATCGCTGGTTATCCTCAGGAGGAGCTGGATCTGCCCGACTGGCACCAGGGTGTCTTGCAGGAGCGAGAGGAAAGGATCGCCAAGGGTGACGCATCCTGGATACCGATAGAAGATGCCATTCGCTCTTTGGAGGCAAAGTTTGCATGAAGGTGGTCATTGAGGCTGCCGCATATCATGACGTGGACCTCGTTTCTGACTTTTACGAGGAGCAAGAATCCGGTGTCGGCGCAGCCCAAAATGGATCAGTGGGCAGTTGAAGAGACTCTAACTCCATCACTCATGATGCAGGTGTGTTATTGCGCAAAATCACCAGCATTCCCTCAACCAAAGCTTCCCCAGATACCTCCGTGTATCGCCCATCGGTGAGGCCGGTTTTGATGGGGATGGAATCGGCTTTGCCGTCGCGGAGGATGTAGAGGTGGGCGGCGGGTTTGGTTTTGTCGTCTTTATCGCTGGCTTCGGGGCGGCTGCGGTTGCGGGTGGGCATGGGGATGAGGCTTTGGACGAAGGATTTCTTCGCCGGGCCGGATTTGGCGGCGGTGGCGGGATTGAAGCGTAACGCGGCAGTGGGCACACGGAAGACGTTCTTGCTCGCGGCGACGCCGATGTCGGCGGTGGCGGTCATGCCGGGACGCAGGCTGAGGTCGTCGTTGCTGACATCGAGATCGGCTTCGTAGGTCACCACGTTTTGTGTGACGGCGGAGCCGTAGGACACGACGGAAACGACGGCGCTGTAACTGCGATCCGGCCAGGCATCGACGGTGAAGGTGGCCTTCTGACCTTTCTCGACGCGACCGATATCAGCCTCGGCGATGGTGACTTTCAAAATCATGCGCTCCAGCTTCTCGGCGATGACGAACAACTGCGGCGCGGTGAAGCTGGCGGCGACGGTCTGACCGGGCTCGATGCTGCGCTTGAGCACGATGCCGTCGATGGGCGATTTGATGATGGCGCGGCCGAGATCGTTCTCGTTGATGCGCACCTGGGCCTCGGCAGTGCCGACTCCGGCCTGCGTGTTGAGCAGATCGGCCTTCGCCCGCTCAGCGGTGGCGATGGCGGTGTCGATGATGGCTTTGGAGGGCACTTTGCCGCCGCTGATGCGCTGCAACTCTTGCTGGCGTGTGAGCAGCGCGGCGCTTTCCTTCACCGTGGCCTCGGCGAGCGTGACGCGGGCCTGCGCGGCTCTCACTGCGGCGCGGTTGCTCTCGGTTTGTTGCAAAAGCTTGCTGGTGTCGAGCTTGGCGAGCTGTTGGCCTTTGGTGACGCGGTCGTTGATGTCGGCATTCACTTCGAGCGTGATACCGGAAAGCTCGCTGCCGACGGTGACTTCATTTGTCGGCTCCAGATTGCCGGTGGCTGTGATGGTGAGGAAGACATCGCCGCGCGTGAGCGGCTCCGTGACATAGAGCGGCACTTGTTGTTTTGCCTTTTCGATGCGGCTTCGCCAAAACCATCCGCCAAGGCCGAGCGCGATGACGATGAGGCCGAGGATGGCGTTGCGTTTGAAGTGCCCCTTGGTTCCGCTGGCCTGGATGGTTTTAGCGAGATCGACTGGGGCCAATGGCGTGGTGGTTTTCATGTCAAAAGGGCGACCAACCTCCACCGAGGGCTTTGTAGAGTTGCACGCAAGCATTGGCGCTCTGCGCGGTAGTGGTGACTTCCTGCTGCTCCAGCGTGAGCAGCGTGCGCTGCGCATCGAGCGACACGAGCAGATCCACCTGACCGGCCTCGTATTGCCAGGCGGCGAGCGTGACGGCCTCTCGCGCCGCATCTGCGGCTTTCAAGACGATGCGATGCTGCTCGGCATACCGACGCATCGCAGCGAGCGCGTTTTCGACCTCGGCGAGCGCCGTGAGCACGATGGCCTCATAGGCGATGAGCGCCTGTCGCTCGCGTGAACTCACGGCACGGATGTTTTGCCGAATGCGGCCCGCATCGATCACCGGCGTGGCCAAACCAGCAAGGATGCTCGCAATGGCAGATTCAGGCGAAAAAATATTTCCCGACTTGAGTGCGTCGATGCCGATTGAGCCGCTCAAGGTCAGCGAAGGCAGCCGCGCACGCTTGGCCGACTGTGTGCGGGCAAACGCAGCCTCCAGCACATGCTCAGCCGCACGCACATCGGGTCGCTGACGCAGAGCCTCAGCTGGAACGCCAGCCGCAATGCGCGAAATCATCTCCGGCACGCGGCGCGAGCCCGCGAGCCGCGAATCGAGCGCTCCCGGCGTGCGACCCGAGAGCAACGCGAGCTGGTTTTTGCTCTGCACGACGCTGAGTTGCAGCGCAGGCATGGAGGCCCGCGCCTGCTCCAGCGTGCTGATGGAGCGTTGCGTGTCGAGCGCATCGCCCGTGCCAGCCTGTTCGCGCCATTGCGTGAGCTGCACTGTCTCGCCCCGTGTGCCGAGACTGCGCTGCACCACGCTCAACTGCGCCTCCGCCGAGCGCAGCGCGACATACGCCGTCGCCACATCGGCGGCGAGCGTGACCTGCGCTCCATAAAAATTCTCGCCGATCTGTTCAAGGTCCGCCGTGGCCGCTTTGAGCGTCTGATACTGCTTCCCAAACAAATCCACCTGCCAGCTCACATCAAACGAGGCCTTGTAGCTCTCGCTCGTGGTGATGATGTCCGTGATGCCGTTCTTCGTGCGTGCGCCGCGACCCGATTGATTGGCATAAAGAGATGGAAATAAGTTTGCCGACTCCACGCCACGCCGCGCCCGATATTCCGTCACCTTCTCCAACGCCGAACGCACCGTTGGGCTCGCCTTCAGCGCCTCCGCGATCAAGTCATTCAACACCGGATCACGGAACCGCCGCCACCAAAGCGTCACATCGAGTGGTTTCGACGAAGATGAGCCCTGCTGCCACCTCGCATGCACCACGACGGCATCCGCCGCCATTTCACGCGTGCCTTTGCCGACGCACGAGGCCGTGATCATCATCGCAATAGCGACTGACACGGCTTGAGTTATGGGTAAAGCGAGTTTGATCGCGCATCTCCTACACGCGGTGAAGCTGGTTTGACTATGGGGCAAAGACCCCATGTTTGCTTCAATGTCCTGCGATAGACTGATTGTGACTTACAGATTGGCCGACAGCAGCTGAGGCCACGTCCACGGAGGGGGTAAGCTATTAGGTGATAAATTTAGACAGCGCTGGATGGGGTTAGTTCTGGATGTGCGTCGGCGACGTGACATCAAAGGTGGTGGTTAAAAAATTGAGTTAACCCTTATTATAATTAGATACTCTTAACATATCTCTCATACATATGATAATGAGTATAGAAACCAACTCGTTATATGCGACTGAAACAAATCGGATCATTCCAAATTCATGATGATTACCTTTGCCAATTTATGGAGAGCGGAGCCAGCTGCAGCCGCCGGCAGGCCTAGATCGCAGCCAGACTCTCCAGGTTAATTCAATCCATTCAAAGCATCACTGGGTCACGTCTCCCATGAGCGCCTCACTTCCTCCCGCAACGACAAAACAACCCCCAAAACCCACCGAACATGAAAAACGATAGGAATCGCCTTGGTAGAAATCGTCGCAATTACATCAATCGAGCGATGATCGCCGCTCTAGCCGCTTTCGTCTCTCTGGTTACTTTGACCCATGCGCAGGTCGCTTTACCGATCGCTGAGCCTGTTTCCAGAGCAGTAATGCTGGATGGACGTGTGCTCACCCAAAAGGTCCCCCTGCAGTTATTTTCAACAGAAGGACCGATCTGGAACTTAGACTTAGCCAATCAGGGCATTTACGTCACCGGTAAAAAGGTAACCATACCCGCCACGGTCAACGGTGCGCCGCTCTTGATCGAAGGCTCATCCGTGATCGGGCCGGATGGCCAAACACTGACCGCTATCAGCGCCGCAGACTTTGATCGCCTCACCGACACTCGTGCCGCAGGCTCTGACCGTGTTCCCTCTGTGGTCTCAACCAATCTCGGACCACGTCGTCTAGGTGCCACACGCTCCATATTCAACACCTTGGAAGCTCGCCGATATTCGGACGAGGACCCCAGTTTGGTGCGTGACCGCGCAGCCAAGGCTGAAATCGAACAGAACTACTTCGATATCGTCAAGCAATGCTATGAAGCCAACGCAGCAGCTCTGCCAGCAAACTTCCTTCACCGGGTGGGCTTCCGTGGCACGGATCCGTCTCATTGGATCTATCCGGTAACTTTTGGCGGCACGCTGAAGTCAGCGGGTCATGTTTACGTCGATGGACAGGGTAACGAATACTTTGTGCCTGACATTGGGCTCGTGGTCGAACTCTCCGAAAATGTCGCCTCCGGCGTGATCACCTCAATAGCACGGGGGAATAGCACGCGCCCAGACTCCTTCGTGATTGGTGATTTACTGCTGATTTTCAACCAAGATCCACGATTCGGCGCCGATGTGCATGGTATCGGGGAAGCGGTGATTCCTCGCGAGGAGTTCTTCAAGCAAGTCGTCGCAGGCCAAACCGATATTAGTGTGGGTGGCTATATGGTGAGCGAGCATGTGATTTTTGTGAATGAAGTCCTGACCGAGTTCACCGACCCTAACGCTGGTATTAATATCACTGCGGATCGTTTTAACATTCGTGTTGGCGCGAATGAATCGCGCTGGCGTGGCACGGTGGACAAGCCACAGGGTATCAATCTCGTCGCTGTTCTGATCAATACGCTTCCTAGCGGTGCTCAAACGAGTCGCGTATTCCCCATTCCGATGGCGATTGATCCACTGAGTAGTGCAGCGACGTACAATGCGAGGATCCGCGGCTTTAACATAACCAACCTCACTCACATTGAGATGCAGGCCCGCAACTCAGCAACCGGCGCAATCGAGGCTAAAGAACTATTCGATATCACAGCCTTTAGGAATTGATTCATCCATGGCAGCGGCTGCATAAGGAAGCGCCACTGACCTGCTCAATCGAATGCATCCTCACAAATCATAAATCAGCCATGGTTAGAACGCCGCGCGCAAGTGAATCAACTCAGCTAGGTCATCAAGCGCCTCATGCACGACGGCTTAGCTGACAGGCCTGAGATGGCCGTTGGCGACGAAGGTCATCGAGAGGGTGGCGACACCCCCAACCTCGGACCACGGCCATACTCTCCAGATCAGTCCAAGCCAATCACAGCATCGACTGCTCGCGCCTGTCCATGAGCGTCTCAATTCCTCCCACAACGGCAAAACAAACCCAAAATAAATCAAACATGAAAAACAGTAGGAAACGCTTTGCCCGAAATCATCGTCATTATATCAATCAAGCGAGGACCGCAGTACTAGCCGCACTCTTTTCTCTAAGTTCTTTGGCCTTCGCGCAGACCGCAGTGATGCTGGATGGACGTGTGCTTACGCAAAAGGTACCCCTGTCGCTATTTGCGACGGAAGGACCGATCTGGAATCTCGACCTCGCCAATCAGGGCATCTTCGTCACTGGTAAGAAGGTAACCATCCCCGCCACAGTCAATGGAACACCGCTTTTGATCAGCGGTTCGTCCGTGATCGGGCAAGATGGCGAAGCGCACACCGGCATCGGTGCAGCAGACTTTAACCGACTTGCTGATACCCACGCCATCGGTCTTGGTCGTGATTTAGCTCGGGTTTCCGAGACTCTCGGACCGCGCCGTCTAGGTGCCGCGCGTTCCGTTTTCAGCACCTCGGAAGCTCGCCGACATGCAGTCGACGCGCCTGGGCTGGTGCGTGACCGTGCGGCACAGGCTGAGATCGAGCAGAACTACTTCGAAATCGTGCAGCAGTGCTACCAAGCCAACGCAGCAGCTCTACCAGCCGACTTCCTCGACCGAGCGGGTTTCCGTGGCACTGATCCAGGGGCTTGGACCTATCCAATGTCCACTGGCGGCACGCTGAAGTCAGCGGGTCATGTTTACCTCGATGGGCAGGGCAACGAATACTTTGTGCCTGACATTGAGGTGGTGATCGAGCTAGCCGAAAATGTCGCAGCAGGCGTGGTCACCTCACTTGCACGTGGTACTAGCACGCGCCCAGACTCTTTCGTCATTGGTGATTTACTGCTGATTTTCAACCAAGATCCACGGTTCGGCGCCGATGTGCTTGGACTCGGCGACGCGGTGATCCCTCGCGAAGAGTTTTTTAGGCAGGTCGTCAGGGGCCAAACCCACCTTGATGTGGTCGGCCACATGGTGAGCGAGCATGTGATTTTTGTGCAGGAAGTCCTGACCGAGTTCACCGATCCAAACGCCGGTATCCACATCACTGCGGATAGGTTCAGAATCACTGTTGGTGCAAATGAATCGCGCTGGCGCGGCACGGTTGACAAGCCCCAGGGCGTCCGCCTCGTTGCAGTCCTGATTAGCACACCTCCTTCCGGTCTTCAGACAAGACGCGAATTTAACATTGCGATGGCGATTGATCCACTGACCGGTGGGGCGACCTATGATGCGAGGATCCGCGGCTTCAACGTGACCAACCTCACCCACATTGAGATGCAGGCACGGAGCCTAGCAACCGGCGCGATCGAGGCGAGCGAGCTATTTGATATCAGAGAATTCAGACAATAATTCATGCAGGGCGGCGGCTCTAGATGGAGCTGCCGCTACCTTATTCATTCGAATGTACCCTCACAAATCATGAATCACCTTTGGCGGGAACGCCGCTCGCAGCGCGTTCAGCACCGCTAGCACATCAATGATCTCCTGTGCAATCGCGCCGCTCACAGGGCTCAGGTGACCGGTGGCAGCGAAGGCCATGCCGATGAGGCTGAGGGCCATGCCGCCGACGGCGCTTTGCAGGGCGATGACTCGCATGCGGCGACTGATGTGCATGAATTCGTCCACTTTTTTGAGTGAGTTGTCCATGATGACGACTCCGGCGGCTTCGGCGGTGACATCGCTGTTTTGGCCGATGGCCATGCCGACGGTGGCGGCCATCATGGCGGGGGCGTCGTTGATGCCGTCGCCAACATAGAGCGTCTTGGCTTTGGCGGTTTCGGCGCGGACAAGGGTGAGTTTTTCCTCGGGACTCTTCTGCGCGTGGATCTCGGTGATGCCGACTTGATCGGCGAGGTAGCGGACTTCGGATTCGCGGTCACCAGAGATGATCATGACGTGGTCGAAGTGATGCTTCGGCGCGAGGTGATTGACGAAGCTGCGGCTTTCGGCTCGCGGGGCATCGCGGAAGCGCAGCGCGGCGGCGTAGTGGCCGTCGATGACGACGACGCACTCGAGTCCACCTGCGATAGGCGGGAGTTGATCGGTGCCGGGAAGGTTCTGCGGGATGAGTTTGTTGCGGCTGGTGATCTGGAGTTCATGACCAGACACGGTGCCAACCAGACCTTTGCCTGGCTGCTCGCTGACGGCACTGGCTTCGGGCAAGATGAGGCTTTGCGCCTTCGAGGCGGCGAGGATGGCGCGTGAGAGCGGATGCTTCGAGTAACGCTCCAGGCTGGCGACGAGGGTGAGCACTTCCTTGGGATCAAAACCGGTGGCGACGAGCTGATCGGTGAGCGCGGGCTCGCCATAGGTGAGCGTGCCGGTTTTATCAAAGATGGCGGTGCGGCATCCGGCGATCTGTTCGAGCACGACGGGGCTTTTCACGATGATGGCGCGTCGTGCGCAGAGCGAGATGGAGCTGATGATGGCAATGGGAATGCCCAGCAGCAGCGGGCATGGCGTGGCAATGACGAGTACGGCGAGGAAGCGCAATGAATCGCCGCTGAGGAACCACGCGAGTAGCGCCACGACGAGCGCGACGGGTGTGTAGATGGCTCCGAGCTGATCACCGAGGCGCTGGAGCTGTGGGCGCTTGCTCTCGGACTCACGCATGACCTCCATGATCTTCACGTAGCGTGAATCGGCGGCGAGCTTTGTGGTGCGAATGGTGAGCGCGGTCTCGCCATTGATCGCGCCAGAGATGACGAGTGAGCCGGTGGTTTTGGTGATCTGGAAGGGCTCGCCAGTGAGGTAGGACTCATCCATGACGCCGTGGCCTTCGGTGACTTCGCCATCGGCGGGGCAGATCTCATGCGGGTAGATGACCAGCGTGTCGCTCACCGCGATCTCGGCCAAATCGGCATCCGCGATGTCCGCGCCCGTTTTGCGATGCGCGATGGAAGGCATGCGTTTCGCCAGTGCTGCGAGCACCGACGAGGCACTGCGCAAGGCGTAGCTCTCCAAGGCCTCACCGCCCGCGAGCATGAGCACGATGATGGAGCCTGCGAGGTATTCACCAAGCACGATCGAGGTGATGATGGAGACTCCGCCGAGCAGATCAGAACCAAACTCACGCTTCAGCAGCTTTCGCAGCAGATCGTAGAGCATGGGCAGACCGCCGATGACGAGAGTGATGAGCAGCGGAAGATGCTGCGTGCCCGTTTTGGCATCGAAACCGAAGCGCAGCACGAGATGCGTAACGATGCCTGTGAGGGCGAGGATAGTGATCAGCGTCGATTTGCGCCGCCAGAGCGTCGAGAGCCGCGATGGTGTATCTGAGGCCATGATTTGAGCTTAATCGCGGTCTTTGCTGGTCGTCGGCGAGGTCGCTGCACCGACTCGGATTTCAGTGTGGCGGATCTGGCCGCCGATGTTCGCCGTCCAAGCCATAAGGCCGCTGACCGTGAGCGATGCAATGACCATGAGGCCTACGAACCACAATGGGACGGCTTTGCCGCGTCGCAGTGCGAGCAAACCGAGGAGAGCAATCACGCCAAGTGCTCCGATGCTGGCAAAGGCCACGCCTGCCGCTTCCTCATGCTGCTCGGTGATCGCCTCCGAGACTCCAGGAAGGCCTTCGACTCCATCTTCCGCAGGCTCACCAGTAAAATAAGCTGGCACGGCCATGATGGCGATAACGACGAAGGCGCAGAGCGCTGTTTTCTTGAGTTCGTTGCTCTTCCGCCAGATGCCAAAGATGAGCAAAGCCAGTCCAAAGGCCGTGCCGAGAACAGGGACGTGATTGAGGGCGAGATGCAGGTGTGTGAGGTTCATGAAGGCCCCGAGCATTGAGCAAGCGATGCCTTTTCGCCATGGGGCGTATTCCCCATCGTAATCGGCAAGGAATTCCGCAGCGCGGGTGCGAGATTATTGATCCAATAAACACCAAGCAACGGATGAAAATCAAAAAACACCGACGCCGTTATAGCCATTTTTATAAATTCACAGAGAGGCTGAGATAGCCATTAGGGAACTGTAACCTATGGATTTCGACCTGAAGAAACTATCAATCGTTGGACGAGACTGACATAGCGACGGGCATGTGGTCGGCTACTGCAACTCGGGCGACCGCATGAAGTGATGGGGCACCCAGACTGTTTTTTGGAACGGGGTGTGGGGCTGGCTTTTTGTTCATTCCAGTAATTGGGCCGCTGCTTTTTGCTGAGCCGATTGTAATCTGGATGCTTGGCGCAGTGGAGGGGACCAGTGCATCAGGGGCTTATTAACTCACCAGGTTATCGGCGCTTACGCGTTGTTCGAGTTCAGCTTCTTCATTGCCAGCATTGACGAGCAACTCGGAGATGGAGATGTCACCCTCAACATTGGCTAGTGACTCCGTGCTGGCTGAAGACTCCGTCCAGACAGGCACCATTGGAAATTCAGTTTCCTCTGCAGATTGGGCAGCTTCTTCCATGACCCATTCATTCATGTCGTCGGTCTGCCAGCGGATATCTTGGGTGTCGATTTTTGGTTTCATAAGTGATCCCTATCATGTTGGGGTGCGTGCCACGAAACTATGGGGTGTTACCCCACGGAACAGACAAGCTCATTGCTCAATCGAGAACTAGGGTAACGGTAGCCCCACCGCGCACGAGTTTGGAGTAAGGGCAGGTTTCATGTGCTTTTTCCATGATCCTCTTTGCCAGATCACGCTCAATTCCTGCCAATTCGGCGTGAAGCTCTAACGAGAGTCCGTAGCCGCCCTGATCATCTTCGACGAGGCTAACCAAGACACGCACAGTCGAGTCCTTGACCTCTGTTCCCAGCGTTTGCGCTGCATTGACCAAAGCACCATTATAACAGGCAGCGTAGGCCCCGGCAAACATGAGCTCGGGGTTCAATCCGTGAGACTCTACACCCCGCTCCAGGGGATTCCCCAGAGTGACATCCAGTGTGCCTTCCGGTGACTTGACAGTTCCTGATCTACCACCTTTAGAAACGGCTTCAGTCGTGAATAATGTTTTCATAGGAGGCCTATTAAGCACACTCCAATCTTCTTTGAGATGGGGTGTATCCCTACGGTGCGGATGAATCATTTAAATGCCTTGATCAACGCCTCAAACTGCACACGCAGATTTTTGTCATGCCGAGTCACCGCCGGAATCTGTCGGTCGATCCCAAGCAGCTGATAGACGGCCATCTGGGCTGCGCGCACAGAGTACTCAACGGTGAAAACAACATCATCGGGGATCTCGA
Organism: Verrucomicrobiaceae bacterium; assembly: GCA_027486585.1. Taxonomy (GTDB): domain Bacteria; phylum Verrucomicrobiota; class Verrucomicrobiia; order Verrucomicrobiales; family Verrucomicrobiaceae; genus Prosthecobacter. Next base: position 34,037 of record JAIXOU010000020.1, read on the forward strand.
CAAACTGGCTGATGAACGCAAAGTTCTTTGAACCTGCAGGCACAGGTAATGGTCGATCACTGAGCTGCCTCGGCATGAACATGCTGGTGATGTAAGGCGTGGCACAGGGAATGCAGTTAGCGAAAGCGATGACATCCAGATCAAAGCGTAGATGCCCGCAAAGCTCCTGCAAAATCTCCGCGCCATTGCAGGCAGACATGGATTTTGCTACGAAGTTACCAATCCGATCTGGAAACAGTGCGTATCCCCAGAACACCTGAACATCCGCAGGTTGATTGAGAAAATGCGGCTGGTGAGCCAGAACGATGGACATCATCCAGTTTGAATCTTTAAACGTGACCAGCCCACCAGTGCCAGCCTCATTACCGCTGAGCTTCTGCATCATGTCAAAGAATGCCGGATTCTTTAGCGTCACGGTGAAGGACTCCCAATTGGATTGCGCGATGCAGCTATTGAAGGCTGCTGGATTGCCAAAGTGTGGCCTACCCTCTGCAAGTTTCTCCCAAAGCGCCCAGCCACCACTATCGTTCTTGGTTAGTTGCTTTGGTGCACTGGTCATGGATCCAAGACTAGAGGCATCTGTCATTGATCCATTTTGTAAGAAGACGAAATCGCCATCGTGAACCGTGATCACCACAGTCGCTCCTGCACGTTGGTATTGTATGGCCGTGACGATGTATTCACCTTCAGCAAATTGGTTTGTAAGATTCGTGACCTTACAATCATTGATGAGGTGAACGCCTTCATCTTTGAGCCATTTCTGCAAAGGCAACACCAGCGAATCATATTGGTTATAAACAGTGCGCTTCACACCCGCGAGTGTCTCAATGCGTGTGAACTCCATCATGAAGCGTAGCAGGTAGCGCTTAAACTCAACCGCGCTATGCCATGGCTGGAAGGCGAAGGTGGTGGACCACATGAACCAGAACTCAGTCTCGAAGAACGCTGGAGAGAGATGATCCGTAATCGCAGTAATGCCAAGCGTCTCTTCGTCAGCTTGGCTGAGCTTGAGAAGCTCCATTCGATCCTGCATGGAGAAGCCCATTGAAGTAACCGGCACTTTCGCACGGCGTCGGTCGACGAGCCGTGCCATTGAATTCGCTTGATGCTTCTCATTGAACGCCACTGTCTCCTCGTACACCGACACCCTCTGTGAAGTGAGCGATGGAATGGTTTTGAAGAGATCCCAGGTGCACTCATAGTTATCAGTGGTCAACATTCGTCCCCCACGTAGCGAGTAGCCGCGCTGAGCATCCCCTGCCCCGTCCAGACTGCCCCCCATAAGTGAGTTAGCTTCTAGAATGACGATGTTGTCAGCTGGGACATCGCCATCGCGAATCATGAAGGCAGCGGCAGCCATGGATCCAATACCGCCGCCGATGAGATAAAATTTAGAGTTTGGGTTCATTCCGCCAGCTTAAAAAGTGGCAGGAATTCAATCTATGGGGTGAAACCCTATGATCATAATTTAACCACCATCTTACCGACGTTTTTGCCATCAAAAAGACCGATGAAAGCCTCTGGAGCTTGATCGATCCCCTCGACTACGGTTTCCATGCTTTTGATTTTGCCTGACTGGTAAAGAGTGCCAACTTCTTTTTCAAACTCGCATCGACGCTCCAACCAGTCACCCACAATCAAGCCTTTCATGGTGAGCCGCTTCGTCGTCATGTTGAAAAGATTAGATGGGCCGGGCTTTGGCTTTTCCTCATTATAACCAGCGATGCCGCCACAAGCGATGATGCGACCGTGTATCCTCAAGGCTGACAATGCAGCTTGAAGAGAATCTCCCCCAACGTTGTCAAAATACACATCAATGCCTTCTGGTGCAGCTTTGTTGAGTTGATCAAGCACGGGACCTGACTTGTAGTTGAAGGCCGCGTCAAATCCGCATTCCTCAAGCAGACGTTTCACTTTCTCATCGGAACCCGCAGAGCCAATCACACGACAGCCCCGCAGCTTTGCCAATTGACCGGCCACATTGCCAACAGCACCTGCGGCACCTGAGATGTATATCACATCTCCAGCTTTCACCGCAGCCATTGACAGTCCGGCCCAAGCCGTCATGCCTGTCATACCAAGGGTGCCTAAATAGACGGAGAGTGGTTGGGCCGAGCTATCGACGCGATTCAACTCTTTGGGTTCTGTCATAAATACCTCACGCCAGCCGTATCTGGAAGTGACGGCATCACCGACTTTAAAATTGCTAGAGCGCGACTCGATCACCTCACCCACGGCTCCGCCTTCGAGCACCTTGCCGATCTCGAAGGGCGGCACATACGACTTCCGATCATTCATGCGGCCACGCATGTAGGGATCCACGGACATGAACAGATTGCGCACGAGCACGTGCCCGTCTTGAAGTGGCTCCAAGGTAGTTTCTGCCAAAGTAAAGTTGCTTGCAGTTGGAACGCCTGTCGGACGTGAGGCAAGGCGTATCTCGCGGCTGGTTAAATTTAACATAGGGCTATCAAGTTATTGGGCTTGCTTGAGAGAAGCCATGTCGATGACAAAGCGGTATTTTACATCCCCCTTCACGAGGCGGTCATAGGCCTCGTTAATCATCTGGATCGGGATGAGTTCAATGTCGGAGGTGATGCTGTGCTGACCGCAGAAGTCGAGCATTTCCTGGGTTTCTTTGAGGCCGCCAATGAGAGATCCGCTAAGGCTTCGGCGTCCGAAGATAAGGCTGCTGACATCTAGGTCGAGCGCTTCGGAAGGCACACCGACTTGCGTGAGATTACCGTCGCGCCTGAGCAGGATGAGATAGGCATTGATGTCATGTTTGGCCGCCACGGTATCGAGAATAAAATGGAAGCTATTGAGGTGCTTTTTCATCGCGGCCTCGTCTTTTGAGTGAACGACTTCATCCGCACCCAACCGCAACGCGTCTTCGACCTTGTTCAAGGAGGTCGTGAAGACCACGACATGAGCACCGAGAGCCTTCGCCAATTTAACCCCCATGTGCCCAAGTCCACCCAACCCCACAACGCCTACCTTTTGACCTTTCGTGACCCCGTGATGCCGAAGAGGTGAATAGGTCGTGATGCCAGCGCAAAGCAGCGGTGCCGTGGCCGCTAGATCAAGGTTTTTGGGGATGCTCAGCACGAAGGCCTCATCCACCACGATGCTTTCCGAGTAACCGCCAAAGGTCAGACCACCGCTGTGCTTGTCAGGCGAGTTGTAGGTGAAGATGGCTCCCTTTTCGCAAAACTGTTCCAGATGTCCTTCACAATTTCCGCATGTCCGACAAGAATCCACAAGGCAACCGACACCGGCAATGTCACCTGCTTTGAACTTTTTCACCTGTGCTCCGACGCTGGTAACTCGGCCAATGATTTCATGCCCTGGAACGCAGGGGTAAGTGGTGCCATGCCACTCATCACGCACGGTATGCACGTCTGAGTGGCAGACGCCGCAAAAGAGAATTTCGATTTGAACATCTCGCTCTCCGGGAATGCGGCGTTCGAGGTTGAATGGAGCAAGAGGTTTAGTGGCCGAAGCAACGGCATAGGATTTGGTTTTCATGGGCGATTGATTATTGAGTTTGTGAAGTTTGTGTTTTGGGATCAGCACCCTTCTTTTTTAAGATGCATTGGCTTTTTCTGTCGTAATGCGCACACGGGTTAAGGCTGCGCTCTCCCCCGCACGAACTGCAAGGTGATCTCGGCAACACGGCGGCCATACATCTCCGCCGTCTCGATATCGCCGATGCAGGGTGCTCCGGGAGGATCGATCTGGAAGCTTGCGGCCATGGGACCAATGAAGGAGCCGACCCGATTGTGCGCCTCCGGGCCTGGGCCGGTGACCTGCTTCATTTCATCGGGTCTGTTTGACGATGGCATGATACCAAGGCCAACAAAGATCATGCCATGCTGCATGGCGTTGATGAACAGGCCCGTCAACGTGTTGATTTTATCGCCAGAATAGGACGAAGAGTTGGTGAAGGCACCAGCAATCTTATCCTTCCAAGCAAAGGTGAACCATTTCTTGGCGGCGACTTCAATGAAGGTCTTCATGCCAGCGGACATGCTACCCATGTAAGTTGGGCAGCCAAAGATGATGGCTTCGGCAGAGTCGAGTTCATCAAGGCATTTGGCGGCTTCCTCCGCGCTGTAGAGCTTGGCATTGATACCCACAATACTTTCTGCTCCGCGATGGACGGCCTCGGCTTGAAGCTTTGTATGACCGTAGCCGGAGTGGTAAATAATAGCGATGTTGTTCATGATGGGTGTTTATGCGGATGCGTTGATGTCGGCGACTCGGACAAGTTTTTTGTTCACAAACTCCTGGATGCCGAGGCTGGAGAGTTCACGTCCGTAACCTGAGTTTTTGATACCGCCAAAGGGTAGGTCTGCGGCGGTCCAGGTGGGGTGATTGACGAAGACCATACCGGTGTCGATGCGACTCGCGACGCGCTTGCCACGCTCGATGTCCTGAGTGAAGACGGAGCCGCCCAGGCCATAATCAGAATCATTGGCTAGGGTAATGGCCGCCTCTTCATCTTTGACGCGAAAGAACAGCGCTACGGGGCCGAAGAACTCCTCACGATAGGCCGGATTGTCAGGCCATATGTCTGTCAGGATCGTCGGCTGCATGAATGAACCAGGGCGGTCCAAACGCTTCCCACCAAGTACAACGGTGGCACCATGATCGATGGCTTGATCGACCTGCTGGAGTAGTTGAAGCAATGCAGCCTCGGTCGAAAGTGGGCCAAGCGTGGTACTCTTATCCATCGGATCACCTGGCTTGAGTGTTTCCATGGCAGATTTGAATTTTGCTAGAAAGCGATCAGCCAACGCCTCGACGACGATAAATCGTTTCCCTGCGATGCAGCACTGGCCCATGTTGTTCATCTTGGCCCACATTGCCCAAGTGACGGCCTTGTCCAGATCAGCATCCTCCAGTACGATGAAGGCATCACTTCCGCCTAGCTCCATGGTAGTCTTTTTGACATTCTTTCCCGCTCTCTCCGCCACGCCTCTCGCTGCCGCCACACCGCCTGTCAGCGCCACGCCACGGATGCGTGAGTCGTCGATCACAGCCAGCACCTGTTCATGCGAGATAAGCAGATTTGTATAGGCACCCTTCGGCGCACCAGCATCAAGCCAAAGCTTCTCAAAGGCAATGGCGCACTGTGGCACCGTGCCTGAATGCTTCACCATCACAACATTGCCTACCATCAGATTCGGCCCCGCAAAACGAGCGAGTTGATAGTATGGGAAGTTCCACGGCTGCACACCAAACAGCACGCCAAGTGGGCTGCTTTCAATCACAGCCGTACCAGAGTCCGGATTTAGATGTTCAGGTGCGAGGAATCGCTCCGCATGTTTGGCATAGTAATCAAGAATGTCCGCACTCAGCATCACCTCACCAACCGACTCCGCGAAGAGCTTGCCCATCTCCAGCGTTACCAGCCTAGCCAATTCCTCCGCACGCTCACGCATGAGAGCTGCTGCTTTGGAGACAATTCTGGCCTTCTGAGCATAGGTGTGCTTTCGCCAGTCTTCAAAGCACTTCGCCGCCGTGGCAATGGCTTCGTCAAGCTGATGGTCGGAGTGTTCGTCGAAGCTCTTCACTAGCTCGCCGTTGAATGGATTGATGCTTTGGTAACTCATAGCGCGCAGAATATCGCGTCACTGTCGCCGTAGCGATGGGGTGTAACCCGACTTCGCTGGACCTTGTTTCATGAGTCGATCCGTAAGATCGCCAAGTTCAGCGCAGCAACAAAAGTGACCTAAGCGAGTTAGGGCTGCTGCAAGACTTCATGATGGGGCTAACACCCCATCGTAATCGGCCACTGAGTTTCCCAAAGTGCTGGTGTTCCCAAATTACCGAACATCAAGCACACCAATGAAAATCACACACAACAACGCCGTCGTAGCCGTCTATAACACACACGCAGCGGCTGAGACAGCCATCAAGGAATTGCAACACGCCGATTTCGACATGAAAAAACTGTCGATCATTGGGCGAGATTATCACACTGACGAGCATGTGGTAGGCTACTACAACACGGGCGACCGCATGAAGTACTGGGGCACCCAGGGAGCTTTTTGGGGCGGAATCTGGGGCTGGCTGTTTGGCTCCGCGTTCCTTTTCATACCTGGTGTTGGGCCGCTGCTCTTTGCGGGGCCGGTTGTAGGCTGGATCATCGGCGCAATGGAAGGTGCCATCGTTGTAGGGGGCTTAAGTGCTCTTGGCGCGGCGCTTTACAGTCAGGGCATCCCCAAGAACAGCGTCCTGCAATATGAGACAGCCATCAAGACGGGCAAGTTTGTCGTGATTGCCCATGGCACAGATGCTGAGGTGATAAACGCTAGGAAGATCATTGATCATACCAGTGCTGAAACTTTCGAGCAGCACGAACTCTCCGACAATAGTTTGGTCGGTCAGTTGCTAGCCGTGTGAAATTATTTGCAGAAGCCACTGAGGCTCAGCGGTAGCACGTGATAGCTCAGATGGGGTCTTTACCCCATGGCTTAAGCTGACGACGCAGCCGATGCTCTTCGGGTCCATCATGTTACCAAATTCCGGATGACCACGAAACCTCATCATCCACCCTCTGCTGCTTGGAAACAAGATGGGGAAGAGCTTACCTTAGAACTAGCAGGCGATTGGAAACGTGATGGACCTGAGGTGAAAGTAAGCGGCAAGTCACCGGAGGTAAGGCTTCCAACGCGCTACAATCTAAACCAGCTCGGCGCTTACGACTCCTCTTTGCCGGCGTTCCTTTTCGCACACTTTCGTAGTATTGCCTCGTCCGCGAAGGATAAGACAGAGCAGCCCACACTGGATGGATTACCTGCAAAGCTGCGCGGCTTGTTGGCGCTGGCACTCGCCGTGCCGGAGGAGAGCGAAACAAGTCTGCCAACTGATGCTGATTCTGTCCTAGGCAAACTTGGGCTAATGACTTTGTCATTCTTTGGCAAGGTTCAATCTTTCCTCGACTTTGCTGGGCTCACCGTGCTTTCAGTAGCCCGCTTCTGTGTAGGGCGCGCCCGTTTCCGCACCTCCGATTTCTGGATGGTTTTGCAGCAATGCGGCGCGGACGCATTGCCGATTGTTGCTCTCATCAGTTTCCTCATCGGCCTCATCCTCGCGTTTGTTGGAAATGTGCAACTCACTCACTTTGGAGCAAACTTGTATGTCGCTGATCTGGTCGGCATCGCGATGGTGAGGGAAATGGGCGTGGTCATGACGGCCATCATCATGAGTGGTCGAACAGCCGCAGCATTCGCGGCTCATATCGGCAGTATGAAGGCGAATGAAGAGATCGATGCACTACGCACCTTTGGCTTCAATCCCTTCGATTTTCTGGTGCTGCCACGACTGCTGGCCCTAGTGCTGATGATGCCGCTCCTGACAATCTATGCGGACGTCATCGGCATTCTTGGCGGCATGTTGGTCGGCTCATTTGTGGGCATTCCACCGGAGTTGTATTGGAATGAAACGCTTGCCTCCCTGGACATGACAAACTCATCGCTCGGCGTCATCAAGAGCGTGTTTTTCGGTGCCACCATTGCCATGAGTGGCTGCATGATGGGCATGCAGGCGGGCAAATCCTCCGCTGCGGTGGGTGAGGCCACCACTCAGGCTGTCGTGGCCTCCATCACAGCCATTGTGGTTCTAGACTCTGCTTTTGCCGCTATCTTCACCCTTCTGGACATCTGAGCATGACCGCCAAAATAACCGTCCGCGACCTGACCATGGCCTATGGCGACCTGGTGGTCATGCACGACCTGAATTTCGAGATCCAAGACAAAGACATCTTTGTCATCATGGGTGGCAGCGGTTGTGGCAAAAGCACCCTTTTGCGCCATCTGATCGGCCTGCAGGAACCAGCGAAAGGCAGCATCTTCTATGGCGAGGAAGATTTCACCGCCAGCAATCCAGATGAACGCAGTGCCTTCATACGGCGCTTTGGTGTCATGTATCAGTCTGGCGCATTGTGGTCATCGCTAACGCTCGGCGAAAACATCTCCATGCCTTTGGAAGAGTCTGGCAAAATGAATGCGGCGAGCGTGCGCGACCTCGTAGCTTATAAACTGGCACTGGTAGGTCTTTCCGGCTTTGAGGATTTTTATCCGGCACAGATCAGTGGCGGCATGAAGAAGCGAGCAGCCATCGCACGGGCCATGGCACTGGACCCGGACATCCTATTTCTAGATGAACCCAGCTCGGGCCTTGATCCACTCAGCTCCCGCCGCCTAGACGACCTGATCCTCGGCCTGCGGGACAGTCAGGGCTCCACCATCGTCATCGTCACGCACGAACTGGCCAGTATCTTCAGTATCGGCACCAAAGCTCTCTTTCTCGACACCGCTACGAAAACGCAGGGAGCCATCGGCCCGCCGTGTGAATTGCGTGAACATTCGGAGAACCCAGCCGTGCGGCGCTTTCTCAATCGCGGCGACACCCCCGAATCAAAATCGTCATGAGTAAACAAGCCAGCCCCACACTCATCGGCTTATTCACCCTCATGGGGCTACTACTCGGCGGTACCGCGCTCGTGCTTTTTGGTGCGGGTAAGTTTTTCGAAAAGACCAGCTATATTCAACTCTACTTTGAAAAGAGTGCAGATGGGTTGCTGGTCGGCTCTGAGGTGCGCTTTGGCGGCGTGCCCATCGGGCGCGTCAGGTCCATCAAGGTGATCATCGACGAGGACCTGAACCGTCGAATCATTCCCGTGCTCATCGAGTTGTCGGAGAAGGAATTGCGCGGCGTTAGTTCGACATCAGGTGGCGGCATCGACCTATCGACCGAGACCGGCGTCATGAAAGCCGTGGCCGATGGGCTGCGCGCACGCATGAAACAGCAAAGCTTCGTGACCGGCCAGCTCACCATCGAGTTTGACATCTCGCCAGATGCCAAGGTGCTGGACTTTAAGTCGCAAGTGAAGTCCCCCTACCCCGTGGTGCCCAGCATCGGCACGGAACTCGATGCACTGCTCGCAAGCATCCAAGAGGGGATAAAAAAACTCGATGGGATCGACCTCGCGGGCCTAGTAAAGGAACTGCAAGGCACGCTGGCAGGGGCAAAGACGCAGATCAGCGCGATGAAGATGAAGGAGATCAACGACAACCTCGTCGTCATCACGGACAACGTCCGCGTGCTCACCGGCAATTCAAAACTCTCCACCGCCATCGACAATATGAATGCGGCGATGGCGAGCTTTGATAGCTTCGCTAAAAAGGCTGATACTGGGGTTGATCGCGTGCTGGAGGACTTCAAGAAAGCTATCCAGCAAGCGTCCACCGCGCTGGCTAAACTTGAAGAAGCATCCACTGAAATCTCCAAAGTCACCAACCCGCGCGCGCCTGTTTTGATGCGCCTGCAAAACGTCTTGGAAGAGGCTGAACGAGCTTCACGAGCCATCAAAGAACTCGCCAATGACCTCCAACAAAACCCGAACGCCCTTCTGCTCGGTAAAGACAACAAACCATGAACTGCCCCTCAATCTCCGCCTTTGCTCTGCTGGCGCTCACAGCTTGCAGCACGTTCAAGCCTGTCAAGGATAGCGCTGTTCATCACCTTTTGGAGCCTCTGATTCCTCAGCGTGCACTCACTTACGCGACACCTGCCATTGCGATCAATCGCCCTTCCATTCCCAGCTATTTAGACCGCATGCAACTCGTCACGCGCAAAGAAGGCCAGCTCGTAAGAAGCCGTCTTCACTTATGGGCTGAATCGCTTGATGTAGCCATATCACGCGTCTTAGCGATCAACCTGAGCCGTCTCACAGGCTCCATGAACATTCAGCCTGTGGAGAGCTTCACGACGCTGGATTACGATCAACTCCTCGAAGTAAAGATCACGCAGTTTGAGCCCGAAACTGCGAATCAAATGGTCCTCCAAGGCACATGGAAACTCCAGGCGGTTTCGGGCAAGGAGACGCGCTCACATTTTTTCCGCATCATCGTACCGATCCCCAGCATTAAACCAGCCATGAACGCACGAGTCACCTCAATGAATGAAGCCTTGGTCGATCTATCTCAGCAGATTGCACGTCAACGATAGTTTGGTCTAATCAAGCCAGTAGCCAGGGCGATCGTAGTGCTTATGCAGACCGATCTCATAGTCCCGTGACGGCAGGCTATCCTTAGTAAATTCGGGAGACTCCCTGATCTCTGCGCAAGATAGAGTGATCGAAACATTTAAATCCTTCCAATTCGCGCTTTTGACCCATTCAGGCGATATAAGAACTTTTTTACCAGGCAGCCAATTCCGAGTCGCGATCACGAGATAGCGGATGGCCCAGGTTTCATCGTCGATGATGAAATCATCAATGTGTCCTATCTCGCCGTCGATTGCCAAAATGTTGTAACCAGTGACATCCTGACTGCTGCGCAGGTGTGGATCCCAAGTCCGCTCATTGTTAGCAGGAAAGTCGATTTGTTCATGGTCACGCTGGATAGTGGGATAGTTTCCCCACATGTCCGTACCACTCCAGTAATTTGGCCAGCCATAGTAGCCGTAGTAATCTTCTTCGTATTGGCGAGAGACGGATTTGTCGGTGTCCAATGAGGGTGATTCCTGAATCTGCTTTTTAGTCAGATTCACAACAATCTTTCCCTCATCAGACATAACACCGACAAGCGCATACGGTGAGAGTAAAACCTGATGGCTAGCCAGCCAATTGCCCGTGTCAGCCACCAGATAACGCACTGTCCAGTGCCGATCATCGAAGTAAAATTCTCGGGCTTTGCCAATGTGGCCGTCGAGGCATTCAAGCCGATAGCCTTTGAGTGATTTAGCAGAGTTTAACATGGAGATGAACTTCTTTGGTAAGGTTAATCATGCATCCGAGACGAGCACTGGCGTGACTCGAAATTCAGCACTGTTGAGTGCTTTCTCCCAGATGGCGAAGTCAGCGATGATATCGATCAGATTAAAGATGGCCGAGGCTTCAAGCACGAGTTGATTGATGTCCTCCGTGCTCTGGGGATCGGAAAGTTTGTTTTGGATAGGAATCATGAGTCCTCCACGTTGAAGCCAACTTTCAGTGTCACCTGCCAGCGATCGACTTTTCCTTGCTCAATGCTGCCGCGCGTCTCGATGACTTGGAACCACTTCAAATTCTTAACCGTCTTGTCGGCACGTTTAATGGCTTTTTGGACAGCGTCCTCCATTGATGTTTTGGAGGTGCCGGTGAGTTCGATGAGTTTATAGACTTGGTCTTTAATGTTAGTGATGGTGGGCATATCATTCATGGCTTGGATTTAATTTGCGGGTTTTGTCCGTCGCTGGACTTGGTCTTGCCTTGGCTTTTTTGAGGCTTGGGGACATCTGGGGCCGAAGGTTTCGGAACGCGTGGGGCAGGTTTGATCACCTGCGGAGGTCTCGGCACGGGAACGGGCTTGGGTGGTGCTATTTTTGGTATTACCGCCTTTGGCTTTTCAGGCGCGGGGCGTGGCTTCGGAGGTGTGATTTGTGGCACCTTCTCTCGTTCACGAACCTTTGGCTCGACTGCAACGGGTGGCCGAATTTCACTGCGTGGCAATTGCGGTACCTCTACCTTGTTTCTGCCGCCACGATTCGGTATGCCAGGTGTTGATTGTGGAATGACTGGGCGACTTGGCTTTTCAATATCCTTGCCTTTTGGGCTCCCCGTAGGGGGACGATCTTCTGGACGAATCTGACGCTCTGGAAACCCAGGCGGCAGGTCTGGACGCATTGGCTTCTCAGGTCCCTTATTCTTTCGTGTATCGACGGGTGGACGGTCATCCTGGCGCATCGGCTTTTCAGTGACCCCAGGTGGCAGCACTGGAGTGGTTGTTTTCTCCGACCCCTTCTCTTTTGGCTTCGACTGACGATCAGCCGGCAACATAGGACGGCCTTCCGTGCTGCGCTCCTCACCGACGGAGACTTTGTCGGTGACTTTTCTAAAAGTGTTCGCAGGTGGCAGTTTATCCGGTGCCTTCTTTTTGCTTTTCATTCCAGCACGCATCGCCGCGATCTCATCCTGCGTGCCTGCATTTTTCCAGCCGTGATTCACTTCGACACGCTCCACTTTATCGCGAAGCTTTTTGGGAGATGAGGCGGATCGACCAGTGAATGGCAGAGCCAGCACGCTCATCGAGTCACCTTCAATGCGGGACCTTAAAAACTCGGGGGATTGCCTTTGCAATTCACCTCCGTGATCTTGACGGCGATCAAGCCTGAAGCGCTGGATGGGTTCATTACTTTGGCGCAACTGCTGGTCATAAACAGGTCCTCCGTTAAAGACCACGTTGTTGACGTAGCTGATGTTGGTGATGTTCGTTGTTTGATGAATGATCGAAACATTCCTGCTCTGGTCGATGAAGACGGAGTTTAGACGATGAACTCCAAAGTTTTGATTTTCAACAAAGCGATAATGACTTGGCCCGATGTCATAGTAGTCGTCCACCCATGCACTCAGACCAATGGCTTGAAATAGCCGAGCCTCCGGTGGTAAGGGTGCCCACCCAACATACTGCGGACTACGCCGCCATGAAACCCAGCCTGGCCCCCATTCCGTTCCAGGCACCCACACCCAACCGACCTGACTGACATCTACCCAACGTCCGTAGTGATATACGGCCCAACCAAAAGGTTCGTTAGAGTCCCAAGTCCAACCTGCGTCGGTATAGACCCAGCGGCCGTCACTGTAAGGACGCCAGTCCGAACCAACGTCGCGCGGCTGCCAGCAGTAACCGTAGCCGCCAACCTCACGCCAATCACCGTGCGGTTGAAGATTATCATAAAAAAAATCCACTGACACGGCTTCACGAGCGTGCCCACAGGTGGCGGCGACACTCATAAAAAGGGCCGTGGTAAAAATGATAAAAAGGAGTTTCATAAAGTATTTAAGGTTGATTCGCATGATCGCTAACCACGACTCATGGGATTGCTCTTTTGCTCAAGGCAGCACGACACTCCTTGATAGCGATTTCAACGACTTCCCGACTTTCTCCAGTCCGCTTCTGGATGCGTCCTAACAGTTCGTCTTGCTTGCCTTCGATGAGCTGGAGATCATCGTCCGTGAGCTTGGCCCACTTTTGCTTGAGGCTACCTTTGATGATGTTCCAGTCGCCCTTGATTTCGAATGTTGTCATAGGCCTCCACTTTGCCCATGGCCTGAAACGCTGCCATGGGGTGTATCCCTAGTTAAACAGCCTGCACCGAACTATTTGAGACTTGTTAGAGTCAACTCGGCATCGGTAAACGTCACGTCATGCTTGAGCTTTGAACCATCAAGCTCAGTGACAGTATTAGACCTCAGATCGGTCACGGTCAGGCCCAATGGGACATAGCGGCCAATGTCATCTGTAACCACACGCCCAGAATCAATGCGCCGTATCACTTTGCCTACAGCATTATGCTTCTCAATTCGTAATGGCACAAGGCGCTGAACGTCCACCCAAGTGCGGGCGATTGTGTAATTGGAAGCGTCGCTTTTTCCAGGCTTTGATTCCAGGATCTGACAACTAATGCGATTCACGAATCCCACTCCCACAAGGGCTTGATTTGGCCAGGCGAAGAAGTTATCGAGCACATCGGCACAAAGTAAGTCACTACCGAAAAGCGCCTCATTCATGTCAATCTTACGCAGCGATTCTGGCGGAACAAAAACGGTGCCGGTGGCGGCCTGATTGCCGATTTTCTTCAGCAACACGGATTCACCGAGGCGCTCTTTAGGCCAGAGGACTTGATACAGAACCTCGGTGGATTTGGCAGTCCGGCGTTGTTTGATCTGAAGTTGCAGGGTGAGTCCTTTGGTCAACATTTTCAGACGCACAAGAGATGAGCCATCTTGCTGCAATGCGCTTAGTTTGGCAGCTAGATCAATGGCTGTGTCGGCGGCATTGACGGAAAGAGCAAAGGCAAATAGGGCAAGGATAGTCTTCATAATAATTCATTCGTTCAACCTTGCAGTGCGAGCGCCGGAGTGATGCGCGAGCTGCGCCAGGCGGGGTAGAGGCCGCTCAGCACACCGACAACAACCGCGATGACAATCGAAGAAAGCAGCAGACCGATACCAAGGTCAGGCTCCAACAAGCCACGAATGGCCTCGGTCTTTTGGAGCATCTTGATTCCCGCGACGCCAATGATCACTCCTGCAACACCGCCGAGGAAGCCAAGCAGCGCAGACTCCCACAGTACCATGCGCACAATGCGACTTGGCTTCCAACCAAGCGCGAGCAGCACGCTGATCTCTTGTTTGCGCTCAAAGACTGTCATGAGCATCGTGTTCATGACGCCCAGCACACCAACGAGCACGGCCAACAGCGAGGTTCCCCAACTCATAGCTTTCACCATGCGGAAGCTCTGGCTGTTGCTCAAATGATCTCCCGCAGCTAACGCCGTCACATCTGGGGCCGAACGGACGATTTCAGTGCAGAGCTGCTTTAGCTCAGCCTCGCTGGTGCCTGGGGTGACGCGCACGTCGATGACATTGATCCGGCCCTGCTCGCCCATGATTTCTTGCAGCAAGGGTAGCGCGAGAACAGCCGAGCCGTTCTCTACCACCGCTCCGCCATCGACGATGCCAACGACGGTCAGCTCTGCGGCCTCGATTTGCAGCGGGTCGCCGACTTTTTTCTTGAGCGCATCTGCCGCCGTCTGCCCGAGCACCACAGCCTGCTCTTTGGCATCGAGCGGCATTCGGCCTGAGATCAGCTTGAGATTCTTCCACGCGTAGCCGTCCCATTGACGGCCAGAGAGCATCATCATCTGCGAGCTTTCGATGCTCAGTAATTCTACAAACTGCGAGCTGATGGCCGCCACGTGCGGGAGCTTCAAGATCACTGCGGCTACAGCGTCGCTGAATGGCTTGGGTGCCAGCGAGCTGCCCATCTTGCTAACGACAATGTCCGTGCCGCGTGCCTTTAATCCAGTCTCCCAACTCTTTTCAAAACCACGCGAGATGCCAACAAGCGCCACCACAGCAGCAATACCGATGGAAATGCCCAAGAGGGTGAGTCCAGTGCGGACCGGGCGTCGCGTAAGACCGCGAACGATGATGAAAAAGAAGGTCATGGTGTGGGTGCGCCATCAAAGACAATGCGCCCGTCCAGCATCCGTAAATTCCGGCCAGCCTTGCGAGCAATGATCATGTCATGCGTGACCAGCACGAGTGTCATTTTTTGCTCCTCGTGCAGCCGCACAAGAAGATCGAGGATGATCCGCGCGTTCTCGCTGTCGAGATTGCCCGTGGGTTCATCCGCCAGCAGCACTGACGGTCCATTAGCTAAGCTGCGGGCGATGGCGACACGCTGCCGCTCACCGCCAGAGAGCTTGGAAGGACAATGCTGCGCTCGATGCTCCAGCCCAACCGACCTCAACAGTGTGAGTGCCCGCCCGCGACGCTCGGAGGCAGGCAGATCGCTTTCGAGCATTGGGATCTGAATGTTCTCTAGCGCGGTGAAGGTTGGCAGCAGATGAAACGACTGGAAAATGAAGCCTATCTCACGCGCACGATAGGCTGATGGATCATTCATCTCTAGCAGTGACTGACCACGATAGAGCAGGCTTCCTGTGCTTGGCTTATCCAGTGCGCCGAGCATTTGCAGCAAGGTTGTTTTGCCACAGCCGCTGCTGCCGACGATGGAGACAAACTCCCCCTCATCGATGCGGAAATCCACACCGCGCAAAGCCTGCACATGGCCGCCTTCGTATTCCTTTTTCAGCGCCACAGCTTCATAGACGCAGGTGTTTGAGTTCTTCATGGCTTCATGGCCTTCCACTGCGCTCCAACCCGTGGGTTTGACAGGCTGCAAAGCATATGGGTGGCTGCATGACGATAACTCGGAAAGGGCACATGCTCGTCTGCGGTCATTGGCTGAAGCTCATCGACATGTAGCGGCAGCTCCGCATGTGGCAGACTGAGATGCAGATGATGCACGCCGTGAAACGGCTCGTGAAGTAGCGTGAAGGCCACCAGTCGTCCCCACCAGCCATCCGCGATGATATTCCTCGTCGCGCTATTCACCGTGCCGCCAGTCAAACCGACGTGTTCGATGTATTTGCGCCACGTCTGCAGGTTCGCGGCCAGAAAGGCTGGCGCCAGGTACATCGACAGAAAATAGCGCCACACGCCCGCATAAGAGACTGCTGCTAGGATGCCGCTCCACACCACGACCATCAGCGCCAGCTCAATCCAGATGCGCCGCCGCACTTTCTTGCTGCGAATCGGTGAGCCGCTGCGCAAGAAGGAACGCAGAAACAAAAACGGCGTGTAAAACAACCCCAGCGTCAGTTCCAGCACTGCCGCCAGAACTCGCACCCATCGTGGCTTGCTGGTGAAAACAAATGGCCATAGCTCCTCATCGCGCTCCGTGGCAAAGTAAGCGTGATGCGACTGGTGCGCCGCCCGGTAGAGACTGAAGCTCATGAAGCTGAAGACGCCCAGCAGCACGCCATCAAATTCATTGAAGCGCCTGTTCTTCCTCAGCAGGCCGTGCGTCGCCTCATGCAGTCCTACCGCCGCTCCATGCATGAAATGGCTCGCCAGCAGCACTAACGGCACCACGATCCAAAGTGAGGCTTCACGATACAAGGCCACGCCGAGTGCGATCTCGGTGAAGAGAACGAGAAAGACTAATATTTGGAAGGCTGAGCGGCTCAGCCAGTTCGGTACAGGTGTGGTCATCAGGGGTCAGATAAAGGTCCGGCTGTCTGGCGAGGCGCAGACGGCGGTAAGGACGGTGAGAAAGAGGCGATGCAGCTCTTCGATCTCCGCTTGCGAAAAACGAGTCCAGCGGAACAGCCAGACGACCTCCAGGCCATCACCTGCCTCGGTGATTTCGCAGGCGAGATCGAAGCGCGGCGTTCCTGTGGAACGTACCTTGAGCTGAACTGAAAACCCAGCCACCGCCAGATCCGGCACGGGCTGGTTTTGCAGCGCGAAACGCACCACATAGATTGGATTACGTCCCGGAAGTCGAGGTGGATCGAGCGCGCTCACGAGTTCGGCAAAGGGCATGGCATTGGCAAAGCAATCCATCGTCGATTGATGCACAGCGCGGAGGCTGTCTGAAAAGGTGCGACTATCATCCACCTGTCCGCGCAAAGGCACGATGCTGGAGAAGTAGCCCATTGTCTCGCGCACTTCCTGACGTGCTCGATTTGCCACCGGAGTTCCCACCACGATGTCCGCCACACCTGTCCAGCGCGACAGCGTGATTTGAAAGGCGGCGAGCAGAGTGCTGAACAGTGTCGCGCTGGTTCGTCGCGCCAATTCACGCACGGCGAGACCCAGTTCGGCGGACACTCCTGCAATGCGCCGCTGCAATTGATCTGATTCATCCAGTGCATCCGCGCGATCATCCCAAAGCCTTGTGGAACCAGCGAGACATGCTTTCCAAAACGTCGCTCGTTGTTCCAGCAGTGCTGGTTGCCAAAGAGTCCGCTCAGAAGCACCCCAGGCCGTGTAGGAAAGCGCCACAGGCGGCAACTCGCCGCTGGAACCCAACAGCACCTGCGCATAAGCCAAATACAAATCCTGCACTAAAACGCCGAGTGACCAGCCATCGGCAATCGCATGATGAATCGCCACCACGAGCACATGATCCGTCGGCGAGCGCCGCAGCACCTCCACGCGATACAGCGGCCCTTGCACGAGATCGAAAGGCGCATCAAAGGTTTCACGCGCGGCGGCATCCAGGGCTTCAGAGCTTGTGGATGATGATGGCAGGTCACGAAATCGCATCACCGGCTCGCTCTGTGCCTGAATCATCTGCACCGCCTGGCCTTTGCTCGGCAAGAAGGACAGCCGCAGCACCTCATGCCGGTTCACCACACGCTGCATCGCAGCAATGCAGTCCTGCGCGGTGATCGCACCTTTGATTTCGATGAGGCAGCAAATCGTGTTTGTCTGATCCGCCACAGGCACCGGAGATGCCTCCCACATCTCCCTCTGCGGAAAAGTCAGCGGATGCAGCGAAGCCTTGCCACTATCGAGCCAACGCTTCAGTCGCGTGCGCTTGTCCTCAATGACCATCTCGATCAAACGCGCACCTCCAGCACTTCTGCCTGAATGTGAATGGGGCGATCCGTGGTCGTAGATCCAAGCAACTGATCCAAATCATCATCAGAGATCGAATCCAGGTCCACGTCTTCAGCGGCGACTGGCTCGGCGACGATCTTTATTGTTTTCGATGGGGCCGCGCCCATGTGTTCGGCAATCAGAGTCGCGATCTGGCCGATGGTGCGGGCTTTCATCAGACTGGCGGGTGGTAATGCGACGCCGATGGAGCTTTCGATGGAGTTTTCGATCTCGACAGCCATCAGCGAATCGAGGCCGAGGTCGGTGAGGGGTTGATCGAAGCGCAGACCTTCGGGTTTCACACGTAACACGGAACCTACGACATCGCGCACGGCTTGGCCGATGACTTCGGTGCGGTCTGCGGGAGCGGCGGACTCGATTTTGAGCCGCCAATCGCTTTTGGCACCGCTTGTTTCGGGTGCATCGACTCCAGCGGCGTAGATGCGTTCCAGCAGCGGACTTTCCTGGCCGCCACGATAGGATTGACGCCACTTCGACCAGTCCACACGCATCGCCAGCGCCTGCGTGGCTCCGGCATTCAGGAAGGACTCCACCAATGTGACAACTTGGACGGGTGAAAGCGGTGTCGTGCCGTGAAGGGCAAGATATTCGGCCACGCGTTCGTTGCGGGCCACATAGCCTTCGCCGCCGAGTGCACCCCAATTGATCGACAGCGCAGGCAGACCGAGAAAATGGCGGTGATGAGCAAGAGCATCGAGAAAAGCATTTGCGGCGGCATAGTTGGCCTGCGCGGAATTGCCAAAGACACTCGCCAGCGAGGAGAACATCACAAAGCAATCCAAGTCCATGCCAAGCGTGCCTTCATGCAGCAGCCAAGCTCCGTGCGCTTTAGGTGCGATGACTTTCATCATTCGATCACGCGTAAGCGAAGCCATGGGCGCATCGTCGATGACCATCGCAAGATGGAACACACCTCTTAAAGGATGCCCGAGCGATGCGATGTCTCCAAGCACACGCTTCACATCCATCGCTGAGCCAGCATCGGCCTTAATGACCTGCACATTGACGCCACGAGCACGCAATTTGGTCACGAAGGCTGTGGCTGCGGGTGTGGAAGCCCCGCTGCGGCTGGTGAGCACGAGGTGTTTGGCACCACAGTCAGCCAACCATTCGGCCATGACTTTACCAAAACCACCAAAGGCTCCGGTGATCAGATAAGCGCCGTCTGGATTCACTTCAAAGGCTGGGACCAGCGGTTCGCCACGCCTTGCGACGAAAGGTTCGGGGAAGGACACGATGACTTTGCCGGTGTGTTTGCCCTGCGCCATCAGGCGGAAGGCGGAGTCGATGCGGCAAGCTGGGAAGGAGCGGAAGGGCAGCGGTTGCAGCGCCTTTTGCTCAACCAACTCGGCGATGGTTTCCAAGATCTGACGCGTGCGTTTTTCATCGCCACTGAAGATCGCGTCCATCGCGACGACATGGAAAGAGGCGTTCTTCCGCAACGGCCACAGCGGGATGCGGCTGTTTTGGTAGATGTCGCGTTTGCCGATCTCGATGAAGCGTCCGAACTGCGCGAGACAGGAAAGGCCCATCGGGATGGCTTCGGCGGCGAGTGCGTTCAGCACCACATCCACGCCTTTGCCATCGGTGAGTTCCATAACGGCTTCCGCAAAGTCAGCGCGACGCGAATCGATGACGTGCTTCACGCCAAGGACGGTGAGCAGCGAGCGTTTGGCCGCGCTGCCAGCACTGGCAATGACTTCCGCGCCGAGATGGTGCGCGATTTGAATCGCCGCCATGCCCACGCCGCCTGCGCCTGCATGAACGAGCACTCGCTCGCCCGGTTGCAACTGCGCCACGGTTTTCAGTGCATGCCAGGAGGTCATAAAGACCACGGGCAGCGTCGCTGCTTCTTCAAACGACAAGCCATCGGGGATGATGCGCACATCACCAGCACGCGCCATGGAGTCAGTTGCGAGTCCGAACACGGCGAGGCCAAACACGCGGTCGCCAGCCTTCACATGGGTGACTCCAGCACCGACGGTTTTCACCACACCGGCCACTTCATCGCCAAAAATGCGAGCATCGGCTGTCTCAGCCGGATAAAGCGCCAGCGCCTTGAGCACATCGCGGAAATTCATGCCAGCGGCCTTCACATCGATCACCACCTCACCTACGCCACAGGGCGGCAGCGCGAATGGCACGAGACGCAAGGCATCAAGCAAGCCGCGCTCGCGAGATTCGAGTCTTAGAGGCACGTTGCGATCCAAGACCTGCTCTCGCGGTTCCAAACCGCGAGTGACGCGGCGGACATAGCGTGCTTCGCCTCGGAAGGCGATCTCACGCTCGGTGTCTTGTTGCAGCAGCTCATTCCAAAGCAGTGCAGTGTCCGTGGTCGTCGTTTCGGACGGCAGATCAATGCTGCGGCAAGTGAAGTTGTTGTGCTCATTGGCGATCACACGCATCAGGCCGATGGATGGAGCTTGAGAGAGGGAGATGTCGTTGTTTCTACCTATAGGCTGGGCAGAACGTGTAATGACATCGAGATGCAGTTTAGCTGTTGGATGGATAAGCTCGATGGCCTGTGTCAGATTAAACAAGGCGTCGGTGCCGAGCATGGCGTCGCCTGGATCGGACTCATCGAGACTCCACAGGAAGACAAAGCGCTCAGGGGCTTCATCGGCGCAGGCTTGCAGGAGTTGTTTCCAATCTTCGGACGCTTCGCCCCGCAGGGTGAATGCGTCTGCTGCTTCGGACTCGAACGCACCACCACGATAGGCGATGCGACAGCGAACACCGCTGTGGCGCAACTGCATGGCGAGTTTTTCGCCAAGACCAGACGAATCAGCGAATACGAGCCAGGACTTCTCGGCAGGCGCTTCGACAATCACTGGTGCTATCGTGATTGGCTCGCTCCATGGTTTGCGAGCCATGAGGCCGATGAGGCTTTCACCGCCTTGGGAGCGGATCAGGCCCGAAAGCGAGGCTGTTTCGCTGAATCCAGTTTCGCCGAGCACTTTCTGCCATTGCTCGCGCTCCAACAGCGGATGATGCGGACGGAGGTCGCGATCTGTGAAGCGCCACCAACCGCTGGTGAGGCCAAAGACGGCGTTTAGCCACAAGTGGGGCGTGGCGACATCGACAAAGAGCAAGCTGCCACCAGAGGCGAGAAGGTCATTGATGTTGCGAAGTGCGACGCGCACATCGCTGACAGCATGGATCACATTGGTGCCGAGAATGATGTCAAAAGAGCCGAGATCGAACTCTTGTTCGTTGCCTGGCTTTTCGAGATCGAAGGTGTGAAACTCGACTTCGGGATAAGCGGCCAGCTTTTGACGCGCAGCTGGGAAGAAGGCGGCGGAAACATCGCTGAAGACATAGGAATGCACGCCGCGCTCAATGATCGGCAGCACCTGAGAGGCGAGGCCGCCGGTGCCGGCGCCGATTTCCAGAATGCGCAGGCCGCGTCCTTCAGGAAGCTGACGCGCAGCCTCGGCCACCGCGCTGCCGATGGCGGCAAGCCAGGGACTCGTGACGAGGCCATCGCCATAAAATTGATCAAGCAAATCAGCGCCGCCGCTGGTGAACAAGACCTGCACGGCCTCTTTTTCGCCACGCATGATGGGACCGAGTTCCGCGCATGTGGCACCGCAGAGCAAGGCCTCCGGCAGATGGCCTGGATACTTGCCGAGACTCTCACTGAGCAGTTCATCCGCGCTGTCAGCTGCTTCCGTGAACTCAGGCGTGGTTTGATAGCTACCCTGTTCTTTGGTGAGCAAATTCAATAACACCAAATTGTCTGCGAGTTGCTCAAATGAGCGATGCATGGACTGCGCTACGCTGAGCGATTCGGCAGTGAAGAATTCATCTTCGGTGCAGCCAGCGCCCATGTCTCGCAGACCATTCGCGACTTGCGCGGCAGTGAGTTTGTCGCCTGCGGCACTGGCGGCATCCAGATTGCCACGGCCACGCATGTCGAGCACTTCATCCAGCGCATGCTGTGCCGCTTCATGCAGACGACTCAATGCCACAGGTGCAGGAGAAGCGGCGCGAGGACTTGTGGGACGCTTTTCCCAAGCAACGTGGTAAGTCACATCGCGGCCTTTGCCGGTTTTACCCGTGCGTTTGGCCCCTTCCACGCTGATGGCGCGGAAGCCGTCGATGCGCACGCAGGGCTTGCCGGATTCATCAAAGAGTTCGATACCGCCTTCGACAAACTCATCGTTGGCCTGCTTCACACCGGCACGCACGAGACTCGATGCTCCGGGCGAACGTAGGAATAAGATGCGGGCAAAGCGCACAGGCAACCGCAGCCCGGCGGTGCGGCCCTCAATCGTCGCGGCACCGGCGGAGAAGATTTGCAGCGCACCGTCAAAGAGCACGGGATGCAGCGGATACTCGGACGCACGCGACGCAATCGCTTGGCCCAATGAAACACGACCAGAGGACTTGCCAGCGCCTGCGGACAGCTCGCGGATGGGGCGGAATTCCTCGCCGTAGCGCAGGCCCATGTCGGCCATGTGACCGTAGAAGGTATCGAGGCCGACGTTTGGCAAAGTGGATGTCTCCCAAGCCGATGTGGCGAAAGATGACTCGGTGCGTTCGCCGCGCATGCAGCCGACGACATGTGTGGACCATGAAGCCCCGGCTTCAAATTTGCTCTGAATCGAGAACGTGCGCTCCGCGATATCATAACTCAGCTCAAGCAGCAGGCCGGACGGTGGATCGGGCAGAATGAGAGGCTTGCGGATCTCGAAGTCCTCAATGACGAAGGCTTTGCCCTCAAACAACTGCACACCGGCTTCGAGCACCATTTCGACAAAGCCTGCGGCGGGAAAGATGATGAGGTTTTCGACACGATGATCCTTCAGGAAGGCCATGTGGCGATTGTCGAGTCGTGTGATCCATGTCGGCATGGCACGCGCGAGCTGGACATCAAGCAATCCGCGACCACCAGGAGCCAGACGACCCTCGCGCATGTCGGCGGATTCATTCCACCAGCGTGCTTTGTCCCATGAGTATGTCGGCAGCGTAAGAAGACGACGTGATGGCGTTAGCGCCTTGAAGTCGAGCACGACACCGGCAAGGTGCAGATCCATCGCGGTTTCGAGCAAGGATTCGTGCTCGCGTTCGCGCCGTGTCGATGCCAGCACGGTGCTTTCGCCGAGACATTCCTGAATGGAACGTACCAGCGCAGGATGAGCGCCGATTTCGAGCCAGGCATCGACGCCAAATTCTGACAATGCGGCAATCGCCGAGGCGAACTCGACTGGTTGCCGCACGCCGCGCGACCAGTGGCCCGCATCGCATGATGCGCCATCAAGACGCTGACCCGTGACGGTGCTGAAGAACGGAAGTCTCTCGGGCGTGGGCGTGAGATCAGCCATCGCTGTCTTTAAGGCATCAGCGGCGGGCTGCATCATCGCGTGATGGAAGGGATGACTGACTTGCAAGAAGCGGGCAAAGACGCCTTTTGATTCCAGTTCGGCAGCAATGACTTCCAGCGAGGTCTTCAAGCCCGACAACGTCAACGAGCGAGGGCCATTGAACGCGGCGATGCTCACTGTGCGATCGTGTTTGGCGATCACCGCACGAGCTTCGTCGGGACTCATGCCGACGGCGAGCATGGTGCCACCAGCAGCCTCACACTCATCCATGAAACGACCGCGCAGCACGATGATCTTCGCGGCCTGATCAAGGGTGAGGATGCCAGCGATACAAGCTGCGGCGACTTCACCCACACTGTGCCCGACGACAGCCGCAGGCTGAACTCCCCAAGACTGCCAAAGCGCTGCTTGTGCCATCTGCATGGCGAAGATCGCAGGCTGCGAGATCTCGGTGCGCTGCATCTTTGTTTCGGTCTCGGGGCGATTGAGTTCGTCCATCAGTGAGAACTTGGCCCAAGGACGCATGGCCTTGTCGCAGGCCTCGATCATGCGTTTGAAGACCGGTTCATGCTGCATGAGTTCACGGCCCATGCCCTGCCATTGCGGTCCTTGACCGCTCATGACAAAGACTACACGCGTGGCTTGTTCGGGACGCGGTGTGAAGGCGGTGCGCATACGCGGGCCGGGCTGTCCGGTCGAGAAGGCGCTGAGCTCCTGCACCATCTCGCCAATTGTGCGGGAGGTGAGCGCGAGGCGATGCGAGTGATGGTTCCGCCGCACACCGAGCATGTAGGTCAGATCAGGGAGCAGTGGCGAGCTGCCATTGAGCTTCGAGTGATCATCCAGCCACACGCTCAATTGCCACGCCGAGGCACGCAATGCCTCCTCGGAGCGTGCAGACAACGTCAAAGGCCAAGCTCGGCTTGTATCAGGTGTCACGTGAGCCCTTGGTGCCAACTTCGGGGCTTCAGAGAGAATCACATGTGCATTGGAACCTCCGAAGCCGAAGGAATTGATGCCAGCAAGCCGCGTGGCACCATTTCCGGGAAAGGTTTCATTCGCCACAGGCATGCGCAGTTTCAGCGCGGTGAAATCAATGTGTGGATTTGGCGTGTCAAAGTGGAGACTGGCCGGGATGCGTCCGTGTTTGAGCACTAACGCAGCTTTGACAAGGCCAGCGACGCCAGAGGCGGTTTCCAAGTGACCGAGGTTCGTCTTCACCGAGCCAATGACAAGCGGATTGGCATCGGTGCGGTCGGCGCAGAGTGCTTCAGCCAGTGCGTGCGCTTCAATGGGGTCGCCCACGGCGGTTCCGGTGCCGTGAGCTTCGACGTAACCGATTTGTGAAGGTTTGACGCCTGCAAAGACACACGCATCGCGAACGAGACGCGCTTGCGCTTCTGGGCTTGGCAAAGAGATGCCATTCGTGTGGCCATCCGAATTCACCGCTGAGCCGACGATAACCGCATGAATGGGATCGCCATCGGCGATGGCTTCGGAGAGCTTTTTCAAGAGCACCATCCCCGCGCCTTCACCACGCACGAAGCCATTAGCCGAGGCATCGAATGCTTTGCATTTGCCTTCGGGAGAAAGCATTCCGGCTTGCGAGAAGCCGATGAAACCATCCGGCGTGATCATCACAGTCACGCCGCCCGCCATCGCGGTTTTGCAATGACCGGCCAGGATGTGCTCACAGGCCACATGCACGGCGGTGAGCGCAGAGGAGCAAGCTGTGTCCATCGCGATGCTCGGTCCGGTGAGGTTTAGGCAATAGGAGATGCGATTCGCCGCGATGCTGTGCGCACTCCCTGTGGGTGTGTGTGCACTGATGCCCGCACGATCCGTGGCAGTGTGTTGCAAGCCTTGGTAATCATTGTGCGAGATGCCAACGAAAACACCGATGTCCGTGCCCTTGTCGAGATCGAGCACCACGCCAGCATCTTCGATGGCTTCATACGCTGTTTCGAGCAACAAGCGCTGCTGCGGATCGATGTAAGGTGCCTCACGTGGCGAGATGCCGAAGAACTGTGGATCGAACTGGTCAATGCCATCAATAAAGCCGCCGCGTTTGGCGACTGTCTTGCCGACGATGCCAGGTTCCGCATCGTAGAAGCGCTCCACATTCCAGCGATCCGCTGGCACATCGCCCACGGCCTCGCGCCCATCTTCCAGCAGCTTCCAGAACGACTCTGCGTCTTTCACCCCACCAGGGAAACGGCAGCCGATGCCAATGATCGCGATGCCCTCCTTGTTTGGCGTTGCAGACTGGGTCGGTGAAGCTGGATGGGCGAGTGTAGGCATGTAAATAAAAGAAAAAGTTCACGGCCCCGCTGCATGAAGCCGCCACCACCGTTCGATCCGAATCAGCTGTGGTTTGCCTAGTTACCCGACCCGCCATTTATCTGCCATGGGGTGAAACCCTACCTGGTGCGTTGGCTCGCACAGGGTAGCTCCAAGAGACGTAGTGCTCGGTTGTATTGGAACGCAGGCCGTCGGGCGCAAGGACGAGGACAAAAGCCGCCCCATCTAAAGCTCTGGTAGCGTAGCTCCGATGGCATGGATGGGATATAAACCCCATGGCTTTCCGATTTTGAATCGATAACGACTCACCTTTCAACCACCATGAAAACCATCCAAGTCTATGACCCGCCCATGTGCTGCTCCACCGGCATCTGCAGCACCGATATTGATCCTGATCTCGTTAACTTCGCCGCGATGCTTTCCCAGCTCAGCACGCATGGGATCAAGGTCGAGCGCTTCAACCTCGGACAACAGCCCATGGCCTTTGTGCAAAACCCGGCGGTGAAGGTTTTGCTGAACACCGAAGGCGCGGAGGCGCTGCCTCTGATCTTCTGGGATGGTGAGGTGCATCTCAAAGGTCGCTACCCGACGAAGGACGAACGCCCCGGCTGGTTCCGCGCGGCACTTGGCAAAGCGGAGGTGGCACCATGAAAATGCCATTTTATCAGCCCGATGTCGCGACCATGACGCGCTTTCTCTTTTTTACTGGCAAAGGCGGCGTCGGTAAGACTTCGCTCTCCTGTGCCACGGCGCTGAAGCTCGTCGATGCTGGTAAACGTGTGCTGCTAGTCAGCACTGACCCTGCTTCCAATCTCGACGAGGTCCTCGACACAAAGCTCACCAACAAGCCTACACCCATTCTTGGCGCGCTGGGTCTGGATGCTCTGAACATCAATCCCGTCGAAGCCGCTGCGGCGTATCGCGAGCGGCTCATCGGCCCCATGCGCGGCCTGTTGCCTGAGGCCGCTTTGCGCAGCATGGAGGAGCAACTTTCAGGCTCCTGCACAGTAGAGATCGCGGCGTTTGATGAGTTCTCAGGACTCATCGGGAATCCAGAATCGGCGAAAGATTACGACCATGTCATCTTCGACACCGCGCCAACGGGTCACACGCTACGCTTGATGAGTTTGGCGAAGGCCTGGGATCAGTTTCTGGACAAGAACACCAGCGGCACGTCCTGTCTCGGACCGCTGGCGGGTTTGGAAAAGCAGCGCGTGATTTATGAAGCCACGGTCAAGACGCTCGCCGATGCAAAAGCCACGACGCTCGTGCTTGTGAGCCGCCCACAAGGTGCTGCGCTGCGTGAAGCGGAACGCACTTCCAAGGAACTGCGTGCCATCGGCGTGGGCAATCAATGCCTCGTGGTGAACGGCACCTTTGAAACCCAGTGCCCGGAAGACGTGACCGCACAGGCCATGCAGCAGCGTGGTTTGGCCGCTTTGAAGGCATCCGCAGAATTCATCAGCTCCATGCCGAGCTTCATCGTGCCTCTGCGGCCCATCAACATACTCGGCATCAGCGGTCTGCGAGTGCTGCTCAGCGGCGATGCGCAGGGAAAATGCGTGAAGGCAGATGAAAGCGGCTGGACACCTCCTGAGATGGAAAGTCTCGAAGACCTCGTCAGCACCATCGAGCAGCAGGGCCATGGTGTGATCATGACCATGGGCAAGGGCGGCGTGGGTAAGACCACCGTTGCTGCTGCCATCGCGGTAATGCTCGCACGTCGCGGACATTCGGTGCATCTCAGCACCACGGATCCCGCAGCGCATGTGGCTCAGACTTTGCATGGCAAGGTGGATGGCCTTACGCTCAGCAAGATCGATCCCGCAGCGGAAACCGCCGCCTATCAAGGCGAGGTCATGCAGGCCCAAGGTGCGGCCATGGATGATGCAGGCCGCGCCTTGCTCGAAGAAGACCTGCGCTCGCCCTGCACGGAAGAAATCGCCGTGTTCCGTGCCTTTGCGCGTGAAGTGGGCCGAGGCACAGGTCGCTTCGTCGTTCTCGACACCGCCCCCACGGGACACACGCTTCTTTTACTCGATGCCAGCGAGGCCTATCAGCGAGAACTCGAACGCCAAGCCCGCAGCACGCAGCCTGAGGAAGTGCTCAAACTCCTCGAACGCCTTCGCGATCCTGAGTACACCCGCATCCTCCTCGTTACCCTGCCTGAGGCCACGCCCGTGCATGAAGCCGCCGCGTTGCAGGACGACCTGCGCCGTGCGCGCATTGAGCCCTTTGCTTGGGTCATCAATCAAAGCCTGCTCAACAGCGGCTCCTGCGACCCTTTGCTGAAATGCCGTGAAGCCTCTGAGCACCGCTACCTGAGTGAGGTTGTGGAGAAACAGGCCAAGCGGACCGCCTGGCTGCCGTGGCAAGCCGAAGAACCCATCGGCCCCGATGCGCTCGCACGGCTTGCTTCTTCGAATCTCCATTCCTTAAAATCGTGACCATCAGCACCTACCATGAGACACTTTGAAAGACATAGGACACACCGAGTCGGCTGGCTTCGTGCTGCTGTGCTCGGTGCCAATGACGGCATCGTTTCCACCGCCAGCTTGATTGTTGGTGTAGCCGCCGCAGACGCTACACGCAGCAGCGTGCTGGTAGCCGGACTGGCTGGTCTTGTCGCTGGAGCTATGTCCATGGCTGCTGGCGAATATGTCTCTGTCAGTTCGCAAGCCGACACTGAGGGCGCTGATTTGGAGCGTGAGCGACAAGAGTTGGCCAACGACGGTGACAACGAACTCGCCGAACTCGCCGCCATCTACGTCACTCGTGGACTCGAGCCTGACCTCGCTAAACAGGTGGCCACTCAACTAACGGCCAAAGACGCACTCGGTGCCCATGCTCGAGATGAACTGGGCATCTCCGACACCTTGAGCGCACGGCCCGTGCAGGCAGCCTTCGCGTCAGCGGGCAGCTTTACAGTCGGTGCGGTATTGCCACTGCTGCTGGTCTTCTTCGTGCCGCATGCAGCGCTGACTTGGGTGGTTTCCGGCAGTTCGTTGCTATTTCTTGCTCTGCTAGGTGCGGTGGCCGCTCACGCAGGAGGTTCGTCCATTGGTAAGTCCGTCGTCCGTGTCACTTTTTGGGGTGCGCTGGCCATGGCCCTCACTGCTGCCGTGGGAGCTTTGTTTGGAACGACCCTTTGACCCAATCCATCAACCTTACGAAGCCTGCGATTGGGGTTTACACCCCATAGCGATTGAACCCCTGTCTCATTGAAAGAGCTTCAGAGTTTCCGACATCGCGAAAACAACCTGCCCCTGGACCATGAAAATGACACGCTTGCCGATCTTCCTTATCCCCTGGAGACTTTTCTGGACTCTCGGTGCAGAGAAGGCTCACGCCCAATCCGCGCCTGATAAGGGCACCGTGCCCGATGCTCACGATCCGCTGAAGAGTCACCCGCCGATGATGTTCACGACGGATATGTCGCTGAAAATGGACCCCGTTTATGCGAAGATCTCGAAGAACTTCCACGAGAACCCGGAACTGTTTCAGAAAGCGTTCTCCAAGACGTGGTATAAGCTCACGCACCGCGACCTCGGTCCTGTTACGAGATGCCTGGGACCGTTGGTTGCAGAGCCACAGCTGTGGCAGGACCCCGTGCCCGCCGTTGATCATCCGCTGATCGGGGACAAGGACATCGCCACCCTCAAGACAAAGTTGCTGGCCTCGAAACTGTCGATCTCCCAACTCATATCAACCGCTTGGGCGTCGGCCTCCACTTTTCGCGGCAGCGACAATCGTGGCGGAGCCAATGGAGCCCGCATCCGCCTCGCACCGCAGAAAGACTGGGAGGTCAACCAACCGGCAGAACTCGCGAAGGTTCTGCCGATCTTTGAGGACATCCAGAAGGAGTTCAATGCCGCACAGAGCGGCGGTAAGAAGGTCTCGCTCGCTGATTTGATCGTGCTGGGCGGGTGCGCTGCTGTCGAAGTCGCTGCAAAAAACAGAGGACATGAAGTGATCGTCCCATTCTCACCGCAACGGACTGATGCATCCCAAGAGATGACCGACGTGGCGGCTTTTGCCGTTCTTGAACCAAAGGCAGACGGCTTCCGCAACTCCCTCGGTCACGAACTCGACCGACCTGCCCCAGAGACGCTAATTGACCGCACCCAACTGCTCACGCTCACAGCACCCGAGATGAGCGTGCTCATCGGCGGCATGAGGGCGCTGAATACCAACGTCGGGGTTCCAGAGCTCGGAGTCTTTACCAAGCAGCAAGAGTCCTTGAGCAACGACTTTTTTGTGAACCTCTTGGACACGGGCACAGCGTGGGAAAAGTCGCCCAAGTGCGAATATCTTTTCGAAGGCCGCGACCTCAAGACCGGGGAGATCAAGTGGACTGCGACATCGGTCGATCTTGTGTTTGGTTCGAACTCACAGCTCCGAGCCATCGCAGAAGCCTACGCCAGTGCCGACGCCCAACAGAAGTTCGTCACCGACTTTGTCGCCGCCTGGAACAAGGTGATGAACCTTGACCGCTTTGATCTTTCCCGAGCCGATGTCGCCAAAAAATAATCCACCTGCCCCTTTTACGATGCAGCGGCTGGGCATGGTCATGGAGCCGGAGTCCGACAACGCGCACGAGGTCGAAGGTGTGCTGAATCCTGCTGCTGTGCGCGGTCCAGATGGGCAGCTCTATTTGTTTCCCAGACTGGTCGCGGATGGGAACTATTCACGCATCGGCATTGCGCGTGTCATTTTTAACGAGGCTGGCGATCCCACCGGAGTTGAGCGGCTCGGCATCGCACTGGAGCCTGAGACAGATTATGAACTGCTGCCGCATGGTGGTGGCGGATGCGAGGATCCGCGCATCACCTTCATGGAGACGTTCCAACGCTATGTCATGACTTACACGGCCCGCACCGCGCTTGGCCCGCGAATCGCCGTGGCGGTGTCGGCAGATTTGTTTCACTGGCAGCGAATGGGTCTGGTGAAGTTTGAGCCGTATCGCGGCATCGACTTCGATCATGTGGACAACAAGGACGCAAGCTTCTTTCCCGTCGCCATCCCGAATCATGCCGGGAAGATGCAAATGGCGCTCTTGCACCGGCCGCTCTTTCCTGGAACAAGGCCTGAAGAAACCCTGGGCAGGGCGGATGACCTTGACCTAGATCTGGATCATGAAAGCATCTGGATTTCGTATTGCCCGATGCCGGTGGGTAATTGTGCCCCTCAGCATCCGGGCCTCTTCAATTCACATCACCGGCTGGCCACGCCTACGTATCCGTGGGAGATGCTGAAAATCGGTGGTGGGACACCGCCCATGCTAACGCGCCATGGCTGGATGATCATTTACCACGGCGTGCATGAAGTCGATGTGCCGGGAGGCCCCAAGCATCCGCTGTGCTACTCCGCCGGTGTCATGATTCTCTCCAAAGAGCAGCCTCACCGCATCCGCTATCGGTCGGCCGAGCCTGTGCTCACGCCGCTGCTGCATGATGAATGCCACGGCATTGTGCCCAATGTTGTCTTCCCCACCGGCATCGACCGACGTGATGACATCGGCCAGCCGGACCGCTTCGATATCTATTACGGCATGGCCGACAGCCGCATCGGCGTGGCACGCATCGACGTGCCCGAGCAATTGCCGGTGACTGAGTAGCCGAAGCCATCGAGATGGGGTATATCCTTACCTGGGGGGGGGAGGGCCGAATTCTGCACTGGCTTTTATGGCTAGTTGAGGCTGGCAGAACTCTCTGCTAATGAAAAAATATCTTTCTCTGCCCTCAACGTTTCTGGCAATGTGAGAAAAGCCGTATAACTGTTCATCCGCATCCCCCGTAATCCCATGACACTCGAAGAACTCCTCTCCAGCCTTGGCTATGAGGGTTCACCGTGCTTTCTGCGTCGGGGCGATGTCAGTTTCGATTCTGAACCGAGTTACGGACACATCTTTCGCCGGGGGCTGGATCGCAAGAATCCCAAGTCTCCTCGCTGGAAAGTGGAGGGTGTTTATGGCGTCCGTGACTCAAAATCCAAGGCGCAGCGCTTCCTACCCGTCGTCTATGTCTGCACAGCGGCGGACGCGGCGGCGGCACATGATCTCCACCGATTGGTTTGGAATCAGGATGTGGTGCCTTATGTGCTGGTGCATACACCCAAGGGCGTAACGGCCTACTCAGGCTACCGGTTCTCAGCGAATGAGAAGACCGACGAGAAGCGTGGCGTTCTGTCGGCACTGCGGTCCTTCAATGATGCTCAGGATATTGTAGATTTGTTTCATGCTCGAGAAGTCGATTCTGGGCAAATCTGGCGTCGGCCACGGCTCAAGGTTGATTCCAGCCAGCGTGTTTATCACAAGCTGCTTGCAAGCCTCCGAGAACTCGATAAAAAGCTGCGTGATGATGGCCTCACCAAAGAAGTCTCTCATGCCCTGATCGGCAAATATGTCTATCTGCGTTACCTTCGCGACCGGAACATCCTTTCCGATGAACGCATGGAGCACTGGGATCTGAAGGCGTCAGACATTTTCGGTTCCAAGGCAAAAAAAGGCAGTCTCGAAAAGCTGACGGATGCTCTCGATGATTGGCTCAATGGTGAAATTTTCCCGCTTCCATGGCGCGGCGAAACATCTCCTTCAGCGGCACAGATTCAGGAGGTGGCAGGTGCATTTCGTGGTGACGAATTGCTCCCAGGTGCCACGCAACTACAGCTCGATTTCCAGCCTTACGATTTCTCGTTCATTCCCATTGAGACCCTTTCATTGGTCTATGAGCAGTTCCTACATATCGAGGAGAAAAAGCCCGCCAAAATTGACGACGAGGAAGCTGTGACCAGACCGACCAAGGGCCGCACCGAAGGAGCGTATTACACTCCGCTGCCGCTGGTAAATCTCATGCTCGCTGAGTTAGAGCAACGCCGCCCCTTGCAGAAAGGGATGAAGGTCTGGGATCCCAGCTGCGGATCGGGGGCTTTTTTGGTGCAGGCTTACCGGCTGTTAATTGAAAAAACTTTTCCAAGTCAGCGCCCCAAGCCTTCAGAACTCAAGCACCTCCTAGAGTCTTCCATCTTCGGCTGCGACGTGGACCCCGATGCCTGTCAGGTCACCCAGCTCAGCCTGCTGCTGACGCTGCTCGATTATGTGGACCCACCGGATCTTCTCCGCTATCCGACCTTTCAGTTGCCCACATTAGGACAGAGCACCAACGCCCAAAAAATTGCGCAGGGCCATACGCCCAACATCATCCAGGGGAACTTCTTTGGCATTGAGCCAGCTCTGCTTGAGGCCGTTGCCCGCAAGAAAGTGAATGGGTTTGATTGGCAAAAAAACGGCTTTGATTGGGTGGTGGGAAACCCGCCGTGGAAAACCATCCGCCCCAAGAAGCTCGGAGACAATGATACGCCAGTCTGGGACTGGATGGAGAAGAATGCTAAGACCAAGCCCGTCGGTCTCAATCAAGCGGCACAAGCCTTTGCTTGGGAAGCTCCGCGCTACCTGAAGACAGACGGAGAGTGCGCCTTGCTGGTTCCGGCCATGGGTCTGTTTGAGGAGCCTTCGGAGGATTTCCGAAAGGCCTTCTTTCAGGTCTATCAGGTACACAATGTCGCCAATTTTGCTAACCTCGCCGAGGTGCTCTTCGATGGACGTGCCCGGGTGCCTGCTGCCGCTATCTCCTATCGACTGCGGCCCGACGGTGAAGAGCCGGATCCGGACGAATCCATCACGGTCTTTTCACCTTTTGTCGTCAATCAAGAACCCACCTGCCCAACCCAAGAAGGCG
Source organism: Verrucomicrobiaceae bacterium (assembly GCA_027486585.1). GTDB lineage: Bacteria > Verrucomicrobiota > Verrucomicrobiia > Verrucomicrobiales > Verrucomicrobiaceae > Prosthecobacter. Next base: position 67,432 of record JAIXOU010000020.1, read on the forward strand.
AGCGCACCAAGATCTGGAGCTTAGTCATCAATGGCAGTGAAATCCGCAGCGTGGAGCAACGCGAAGTCGCCACGGGCAGCGGCCTGCCTTGGAAACTTGCCATGTGGGGTTCTCCATGGGACGAGCGCTTGCTGAGGAGATTGGAGAGGAAGTGGCCAACTTGTGCAACTCTAGAAACGGATGGCTCAGTCCTAGCCGTTCAAGGTTCTGAACTGCGCCTTAAACTTCCAAATGTAACTGAAGCTAAGGAGGCAGAAGATCTGGATGAAATCGAAGGCGATAACGAGGATGGTTCTGAAGAGAATAAGGATAAGCCGAAGTATGAAGAGTGCCCTACTTTGTTAGACAAGAAGATTCTCGACATCTCGAAGCTAAAAAAGCTTCGGAATGTATTCAACTTTCCAAAGGATTCATTGCCGCCAAACAAGAAAGGCTATTTGAGACTTCGTGGAGGGAAGGCTGGGCTCGACGTTTGCCAGCCTCCTCACATCATCGTCAGTGCAGCCCGAAATTTCGCAGTCTATTCGGACGAGTTCATCATCGTCCCTCCTCGGCAGATCGGCATCATCAGTGGCAGCAAGGACAAGGACTTCCTGAAAGCACTGTCGCTCTTTCTGAGTTCCGACTTTGCTTTCTACCACCAATTCTTCCGTTCAACCGAGCTCGGGATCAAAAGGGATCGCGCGACACTGGAGTCGCTGCGCAAGATGCCCATTCCCCTGACTCGGTTGTCCCGTCCAGAGCTTCGCGAATGGGCAGAGCTGCACAGCAAGCTTGCCCAGTGTGAGCCACGTCGAATGGAAGGTGGAAAGAAGAAGGAGTCCGAACATCCCGACATGTTTGAAACGTCAAACACGGAGCTGGATACCCTGCTTCTCCGACTCAACCAGATGACGGCAGATGTACTCGGGCTGGACGCTCAGGAGCGTGCGCTGATTCATGATTTGGTGCAGGTGCGCTATGCCCTCAATGACGGCAAGCGGGGCGATGCTGCCATGCGCAAGCCTGACTCGAAGGAACTGCTAGCTTACGCCAAATCACTCAAGTCTGAATTAGACGACTTTGTTGGCACAGATGTAGGGCGTCAGCACCGGGTTACCATCGTGACCGATGATGAGTCAGCGATGGTGGAGATCGACTTTACTCAGGATCTGCAAGCCGCCCACAAGCTTGAGCTGGTGAAAGCAGACAGTGATGAAGCCGCCGCCTTGCTCAAAACACGGGCCAAGGTTCTGCGGGAGCGCGCCCAGTGGGTGTATTTTAACCGCAACCTGCGGGCTTATCGCGGACGGAAAACCTATGTCTTCAAGCCTCTCCAGCGCTTTCATTGGACCGAAAGCTCCGCGCTAACAGATGCAAGTGAGATCATTGCTGATACCATGGAGGGTAAGACTGATTGATCCATGTCTGTGCAACACTCCCTCAACAGTGACAACCGTGCAGACTATCAGGCCGCATTTCTGCGACATGTGCACCAACTGCTACAACTGGCCTATGAGTCCCTGACTCCGTCCGAGTACCAGACAGCCGAGGAAGACGACATCACGGGTGATCTCTGCAAACATATGAGACACCTCACGGAAGAAGCTCCAAAGGCACGCTGGATGCGCCGCTACTCCATCCACGACCAAGACCCGGAAAACGATGTGAAGTCAGCCAAGACTGGCAAGCCAAGAAAAGGTAAGCGCCGCCCCAAGGTGGACATCCGTCTCGTCAGCACGCTCTCACCCAAAACCCAGCGATTCTGCATCGAAGCCAAGCGCCTTTATCGCAGTGACTCGGTCAATGAATATGTCAACGAGTCCGGTGTAGGCGCTTTCATCAGCGGCGAGTATGCCTGCAACGATGTATACGGCGGTATGCTGGGCTATATCCAGACCGATTCGCTCGAAAGCTGGCTACCCAAACTCAAAGCCAAAATCCGGCACGATCAGAGCACCGCTGCGCATTACACCAAAATGTGGGCGTCCCAATTATTCTCCGGCGGCCCTGCGTCCTGCCATCAAAGTCGGCATCGGCGCGAAAATGGAACGGACATCGTCCTGTTTCATGTGATGTTTATTTTCACGGATCGCTAAAAAGTGAATCGAGTGATTTAGTGCACGCATGGGGTATATCCCTACCTTGCCAGATAAGCATTGCCTTTCATGCCATGGCTGAGCGATAGCAGGCACCTATGTGTGGCATTGCTGGCGTGATGGACCTGGCCGGTAGGCGGACGGTGTCCGAAGGTGTGGTCGAACGGATGGCACGGGCTCTCAATCATCGAGGACCAGACGAAGAAGGCTTTCTGCATCGGCCAGGTGTGGCGTTGGCTTCGCGACGGTTGAGCATTGTTGGTTTGGCCGATGGCCAGCAACCAATGTGCAATGAGGATCAAAGTGCGTTCACGGTCTTCAATGGCGAGTTCTTTGATTTCCACGAGAAGCGAGCGGAGCTTGTCGGACGTGGGCATCATCTGCACACCCACTGCGATACAGAGATCATCCCGCATCTGTGGGAAGATAGTCATGAAGGCATGTTTGAGCGAATGCGCGGGCAGTTCGCGGTGGCGCTTTATGATGTGCATCGGCATCAACTCACGCTGGGGCGTGATCGCTTCGGCATCTCGCCACTTTATTGGACGCGGCAGGGCGACTGGCTGCTCTTCGCCTCCGAAATCAAGGGATTGCTGGCTTCGGGCATGGTTATGGCAAAGGCCGATCTGCGTGGGATTGATCATATCTTTACCTTTGGTGCGATGCCGGGACCGGTGACGTGTTTTGAAGGCATTCAGCTGCTACCAGCGGGACACTATTTGCAGATCACTCCAGGGAATGCGGAGCCGATCCAAGAACGTGCCTACTGGACGATGGATTTCCCGAATGAAGGCAATGAAGACCCGCAAACTGATCCGCGCAAGCTGGTGGATGAGTTTGAGGATGTTCTGCTGAAGGCCGTGGACAAGCGCCTGCGTGCCGATGTTCCGGTGGGTGCCTATCTCTCCGGCGGACTGGACTCTAGCATGATCGTGGCGATGGCCTGCAAGCTCAAAGGCACTGCCATCAACACCTACACGATCCGCGTGGACGATCCGAAGCTCGATGAACTGAGCGCGGCGAATAATACGGCCAAGTACATCGGCACGAAAGCACCCATTGTGCTGGAGTTTAGCGCCAGTGATGCGCTGGACATGTATCCTCAGCTCATTCAGGCCGCCGAGGCACCGGTGATCGACACCTCATGCGCGGCGCTGCTCATGCTGGCGCGGCGGGTTCATGCCAACGGGCAAAAAGTAGTGCTCACGGGCGAAGGTGCGGACGAATGGCTAGCGGGGTATCCGTGGTATAAAATCGCGAAGATCTTCAATGCCATGGATGTCATTCCTGGCCTGCGCTTGAGCGATATGGCTCGGCGTGGCTTTCTGCGGCTGAACAATGTGCCGCGCTACCCCGCGTCGAGCCGTAAAATGTGGGAAGATGCTGTCGGCGGATCGAATGCATGGATTGACAGCTACGGCGTATTAGCTCTCTCGAAACTACGTTTTTATGGCGAGCCGATGCGCGAGGTTTTGGCGACTGCCCGGCCTTGGGAAGGTCTCGGCATCGATTTGGAACGTGCGAAGCACTGGAGCCCGCTGAATCGCAGTCTGTGGGTCGGTGCGCGGGTCACGCTGGCCGGGCATCTGCTGCAAGCAAAGGGAGATCGCGTGGCGATGCACTCCTCTGTCGAGGTTCGTTATCCGTTTCTCGATGAAGAAGTGTTCGACTTCACCGCCAAGCTGCATCCGTGTTGGAAACTGAACGGCTTTCGTGACAAACACCTGCTGCGTCTTGTCGCCGAGCGTTGGCTGCCCAAGGCAATCGCACGGCGGCACAAGGTCATCTTTCGTGCCCCGCTGGACAGCTTCCACATTGATCCCGAGCCAAAATTCGTTAGCGAACTGTTGAGCGAAGAATCGCTGCGACGCACGGGCTACTTCGATGTCGCTCAGGTGCGGCATTGGCGGAAGGCGTTTCGTGAATTACGTGCGGGTTCTTTGCCGCGCCTTTCAGTAGAGATGGGATTGGCCGCTGTCGTGGCGACGCAGCTATGGCATCACACATTCATTGATGGATCATTGGCGGATTTGCCCAAGTGGTCTGCACAGTCCTCTTTGCGGGGTATGGAAGGCTAGTGATTCACTACAAAAAGTTGTCGAGTGGCTTTGAGTGCGTGTGGTGGCGCTGCGACGTTACGGAGCGCCGCACAGGGGACTGTGCGGACCACTTTACGGCAGCTTCGTTAGAGAATCGCGGCCGCGCTGCTTGAGTTCGGGATCGTCGTGTTCGGTGTTTGGCATGGCCAAACCTTTTTCGATGAAGAGGCGAGCTTCAGCATTTTTGCCCATTTGAGCGTAGGTGCGTCCGAGTTCGATGTAGTTGCGGAGGCGGCTAGGATTGATGGAGATGGCTTTTTCAAAGCAAGCCACGGCGGCATCGTTCGTAGTGGTGGGCAGTTGGCCATAAAGCAGACCGCCGACGCTACGTTTCAGGCCACTGATGTTCGCGAGCGCTTGGTGCCAACGTCCAAGCACATGCCAAGCCACATCATTATTCGGATCGAGACTGAGGGCCTTATCAACAGCCTTCCTGATGAGAGGTGTGACGGCCACTTGTTGCTTGCTGCCCTGAAACGGCAGCATCTTTCCATAAGTGATCGCCGGAGACAGCTGTGCCTCTGAACTGTTCGGGGCGAGATCAGCTGCACGTAGCGCATAAACCAATGAAAGATTGCCTATTTTCAGTTTCATTTCATTGGTGTCAGCGTCAGTCATCAGATGACGGTATTGCCGTGCGATGCGCAGCAACAAGCTCAGGTTCTTGGGCTCCAACTTATCGGCAGGCAAATAGTATTTAAGCGCATCCTCAGCCTGGAAGCTGCGATCAAAGATATCTCCCTTGGCGATGAGATCATTGGCAGTCTGTGCCTGTAATTTCGTCCATATCAACATCACCAAAACAACCAGGATAAAGGCGTGAATGGGTAGTGAACGGCGCATGGTCTTATGGATTGAGCTCGATTAAGCGACCAGCATTCAAGAGTTTCGCTTCACTCAAGCGCGGACCAATAAGTTGCAGACTAGTGATCGGATTTGTGTGGCCTTGGGCAGGCATCTTGACTGGTAAGGCGAGCGCTGGATTGCCCGCGAAATTCACGCCCACCGTATTTTGCATGTTAAAGACGCGCCACTCAAACACGACGTTTGAGCCCCAGAAAGGCATCTTTGGCGGCAGGTCTTGCAGCGTCGGTAAAGCGATAAAGTCCACCTGCTTAAAGACTTGGCGGAGTGCACGCTGCCATTCTGATTTTCGACTCAGGGCGGCCTGATAATCACCGTTATAGTCTAGCTCTCCAGAAAGGATGACGAGTTTTGTGAGTAAGCTGACACCTTTTTGGTTGGTGTATTTTTGATCGTTTAACCAAGCATCCGCGAGTGCTACGGTTTTGCCATCCTTCTCAGCCTGTTTCCATTGGGCTTGAAATTTCCTATTGAGTTTAAGGATCTTGAATCCCGTTTCAGCTAACAAATCATCAATGGCTTTGTCGATGGCAGGATCAGTGCCTTCGAGATAGAGCCGACCGATGGTGATATGCCTAGCCAAAGGTTTGTCGGCAACAGCTTGTTTGTATTGGATGTTAAAGTTTCTTTGAAGCAAATCCATCCCTTGCACAAGATGGTTCAAGTTTCGCGCCATAGGCCCGATGGTGTCTAGGTGCTTGGGTGAAATCGGAAAAACACCTTTGATAGAGACCAGACCAAAAGTCGTCTTTAAACCGTAGATGCCGCTGCAAGCTGCGGAAACTTGGATTGATCCGGCTGTATCCGTCCCAAATGCTACATCAGTCATTCCTGTGGCGACAGCGACACCCGACCCGCTTGATGAGCCACCGGCGATCACTTCGTTTTCGCCATCCAATCGACTTCGCGGACTTCCAAAGAATGAGTTTTCGCCAGATGCCGTCACGGCAAACTCTGTGAGATTGGTTTTCCCCACGATCCATACATTGCGTGCGCGCGCTAGGGTCAGGCAGCTAGCATCCATAGTCGCTGGAGAGCTATTCTTTGCCAAATACTGCGAGCCTGCTGAAGTAACTTGGCCTTTCATGTCAATGTTGTCTTTCACCGCCAGACGTAGCACCTGGCTGCCCACAGGCGGAGGTCGGTAAGAGATAAAGGCATGCTCACGTGAGCGCGCCAGCTGTCTCCGTTGATGCGAAGAGGAACAGCTAACATAGAAAATTGTTAGCAACACCCCACAAACACATGGCTTAAAAATTCGGTGAAGACGAAGGATCATCGAATGGTGTTTCCTGAGGTTGGCTAACATTCAATAACGGGCGTGCTGATCTGCCACTAATTCACCTCCTGAAAGGTGGCATGTTGCCCAGGCTGGAAAGCAAGACTTGCATAGTCACCATGGTCTTCATGATCTGACTCGACAGACCAATAGGCCGCGCCCACGGGACCTCTGACGCAGGGCGGCAGATGGCGGTCACCATAGATATTATTGAGGCCCACTCTCAGCCCAAAGGAGATGGGAGCGCGGTCTTCTGTAAGGGTCACCAAATTGCACACGCACATGGAGGCATCGTGTAAGTGGCAAGGCATGGGACAATTGGAGCAAGGGCGGAGGTTGTGCATAGCGATGAGACTTGTGGGTTACTCCTGTGAGTGGCCATTCTCGGCATTCAATTCGGCCTCTGCTGCGTGCCAGTGATCAACGTCGTAGCCATGACCAGCGCCTTGATTTTGATAAGTATAGTAAGCACGTAACGCGACATCGCTGGCAGAAGCGGAAACAGTCGCTGCTGATGTCATCTCGGGCATCGGCAGATTATTGATCGGTTTTTTTGAGCTTTTAGGTGAGCGTGTCGAGGAAGGGGCGATGAGTTTCATAGGACGCCGATCATCATGGATCATTGTCGTTTAATCCATGGGGTGAACTCCCACCGCTCTGAAAAACCAAGTCACCACCTAATTTAATAAGTGGGAGATTCATACTTATGTTCAGCGATCAATTCCGCCTCAGCTCTGATCCAATCCAGAAAATCATGGCCATCTGCTGAACCGTGATTTTGATAGTTCAAAAAAGCTCGGTAGGCGATGTCGTCGGAGGAAGGTGTGAATGCGACTACGCTTTGCCACTGCGGACCATCCTGATCCAGATTGGAAGGTAGGAGTGACTGAGTGCTAAATGTTGGAATCATTGAGGTGTTCATCTCGGGAGGAATATGCTGAAGACTCACACATGTTTAAATGGGGTAATGACCCCATGGCGGACAGCTCCCTCAAGCCTTTGATGAGCTGCACCATGAATACCTCAAGCAAAGTCCAATCAACCAACACCGCAACCTCAGGCATGGGAAGCATGATCCTCAAAAGTGGCGTTGCCTTTCGTGTCTGGGCACCCAATGCAGAGCGTGTCTCAGTGGTCGGTAGTTTTAATGATTTTGATGCGATGCGGCATCCACTTATCTCAGAGTCTAACGGCTATTGGTATGCCGAAGTCAGCGAGGCCAAAACTGGGGATGAATACAAGTATGAGATTGTCTCTGGTAAACAGAAGCTTTCTCGAATTGATCCCTATGCACGCCAGGTAACAAACTCGATCGGCAATGGCGTCATCTACCAGGACAACTTTGATTGGGGCAACACACGTTTTCAAATGCCTGCCTGGAATGAAATGGTGATCTATGAACTGCACATCGGCACGTTTGCGCGCAAAGACAAGGACAAGCCAGGAACCTTTGAGGAGGCGATCAAACGGCTCCCTTACCTTAAAGCCATCGGCGTCAATGTAGTGGAGGTGATGCCTGTCAGCGAGTTCGCAGGTGACGTTTCGTGGGGCTACAACCCAGCGCATTTGTTTTCCGTGGAGACGTCCTATGGTGGGCCCGATGGCTTCAAGCGTTTTATTCATGCTGCCCACAGTCTAGGAATCGCAGTCATCATCGATGTCGTTTATAACCACTTCGGGCCCTCTGATCTGGATCTCTGGCGCTTTGATGGCTGGAGTGAGAATGACAAAGGTGGCATCTATTTCTATAACGACTGGCGCTCTAACACACCCTGGGGAGAAACTAGGCCTGACTATGGGCGCGGTGCAGTGCGTGACTATATTCATGACAATGCCATGATGTGGCTGGGAGAATTTCGATTGGATGGCCTGCGTTACGACATGACGCTCTACATCCGTAGTGTCACAGGTAACGAAGGTGATGTGATTCACGATGGCTGGACACTGGCGCAGTGGATCAATCGGGACGTGGCTGCTCGCTTCCCTGGCAAGATTACCATTGCAGAAGATCTACGGAATATTGAAGCTATCACGGCCCATGAAAACCAGTGCGGAGCAAACTTTGCATCACAGTGGGATGCAGGTTTTGTCCATCCGATCCGCGCAGCTCTGATCACCGCAGATGATGCCAATCGTGACATGAATAGCGTGCGCGATGCATTGCTGCATAACTATGGTGGTGATGTCTTTAAGCGTGTCATTTATACCGAGTCTCATGATGAAGTCTCAAATGGCAAAGCACGTGTGACATCCGAGGTTGATGTTCATGATCCTGAGGGTTGGTATGCACTCAAGCGCTCAACGCTTGGCGCAGGTCTTGTGCTGACCGCACCTGGCATACCAATGCTGTTTCAGGGCCAGACGATGCTGGAAGATGGATGGTTCCGAGACACCGACCCGATTGATTGGACGAACGTCCGCAAGTTCTCTGGCGTCACGCGCCTGTATCGTGATTTAATCCGGCTGCGCCTGAATTTAGATGGCATCTCACGCGGACTCAGTGGTCAGCACATCCAGGTTCATCACGTTAACCATCAGGACAAAGTTATCGCCTTTCTCCGACATCAAGACGGTGGGCCAAACGACCACACTCTTGTCGTGGCTAACTTTTCAGCACGTGACTGGGCATCTTATGAAGTCGGCGTGCCGCAGGCTGGCCACTGGGCTTGCCGCTTTAACAGTGACTGGATAGGATACCGTGAAGATCTGGAAGATTTCTCCGTGCAAGACTTGATCGCTACAGCCACCCCGCGTGATGGAGAGTGCGCAGTGGCTGTCGTCTCAGTGGCTGCGTATTCCCTGAGTATTTACACGCTCTGTGGGAAGTGAACGGGTTTTATTAAAGTCTCCTGACCATGATGGTTGGGCAGCCGCACCCCCGGTGGCTTGTGGATTTTGCTCAGTGTGCGCGGTCATAATGTTGCTTGCTCATCCACACTCCGGGCCGTTCGCCAGCAAGGCTGCCAGCAGTTCGTCCAGCGAGATGCTAGCGATAGCGGAGGCTTTGTCGCTCATCGCATACGGGAGGATCAAGGTGCGCCCATGCAGCAGCGAGCCACAGCTATAGACGACGTTAGGCACGTAGCCCTCACGCTCATTGCCTTCCGGGGCTAGCAGTGGCTCGCGCAGGCGACCCAGGACTTTGGACGGATCATTCAAATCAAGGAGTGCGGCTCCAATACAATACTTGCGCATGGGGCCGACACCGTGCGTGATGACGAGCCATCCAGCCTCAGTCTCGATAGGCGAGCCACAATTACCGATCTTCACGGACTCCCACATTTCACAGGGCCGCAGGATCATTTGTGGGTCACTCCAGTGATGTGGATTGTCGGAATACATGAGGAAGAGATTCTCATCATCCTGACGCGAGAGCATGGCGTAGCGCCCAGCAATGCGGCGGGGGAACAGCGCCATACCTTTATTCTGCACGGCACTGCCATTCAGGGTCAGCACGCGAAAGTCCAGGAAGTTCTCTGTCTCGATGAGCTGCGGCAAAATAGCGCGCCCGTTGTAGGCAGTGTAGGTGGCGTAGTACATCACGGACTGATCATCTTCCACGAAGCGCACAAAGCGCGCGTCCTCGATACCGTTGCTCTCATTGAGCGAGACAGGAAAGATAATGCGCTCGCTCATCGCCAGTTTTGGATTAAAGCGCAGCTCATAGTTTGAGTCGGCCAGCCATTGGATGATCTCCAGCGTGCGGCTCAGGTTGCGTGGGGAAAGCAGGTTCTCTTGCTTGATGGTTGCCAAGCTCTTGTAAAGCTCACTGCGGGTGAAGCTGTCCGCCAAGGGGGCCATCACGGCAGCGGCGTAATCGTCGTCCAGATTCATCTCATGGAGTTTGATCATGAAGCGCCGCTTTCGGTATCCAGGGTTCGTCACCACGTCAGGCACGGTGACATAACGGGAGACTGGGTCCAGCGTGATAGCTCCGCTGGCGCTGATCATGCCCGCGCGAAATTCGATGGACGAGATGTGGCCTTCCCCCGTGGCACGCAGGCTCATGACAAAGCGCAGTCCTCCTGCTGGCGCAGTCGTTTGATCTGGGTGAGGCACGATGGATGGGTTAAACAAAGCTGCGGACTCCAGCGCATACTCGCCGGAAAAAAGCGCACCGATGAGCAACTGCCGTTCCCGAGAGAGCGTGCGATTCGTGAAGACGTGATGACGCACCTTTTCGTAATGGGATTGCACCAATAGCTCGACGTCTAAGTGGCGGGAGTCGAAATCCCGGCAGACGATGTTGAGATGAGAGACAACCTCCTCTTCGGACAACGCCAGGGCACGGCCGATGATGGTGGTGATGCGATGCAGCTCGGCAGGGATGAAGGGGCGAATGATGACGCGGGCGCTTTCGGGCAGCAGCGTCACCTCATGGCGGCGGAGGGTGATCTTCATGGTGTAGGAACTGGCGGTGGCGTGATCCATTGCTCGGCTTTTTTCATTTCGGCCAGTGCTAGCTGGAAAGCCAGCGTGGACTCAGCGCCCTGATTCTCGCTGACGCGATCCTCATGCAGTCCATCACTGCAACCACCGCTGCTAAAATCATAGAGCGGCAGTCCGAGATCATTGCGACCAAGAAACCATTCGAAGGCACGCTTAGCCTCACGCGGCCAGGTTGGGTTTTGTGTGGATCTGAATGCTTCATGGCAGGCAGACACCATCGCAAAGGCTTCCACAGGCTGTTGATCGAAGTCGGCGCGTGCACCATCCCGCTGATAGAAACCGTTACTGCCGATGGGTCTGAAGCAGCCCGTTTGACCCTTCTGGATCGATACTAGCCAGCCCAGAGATTTCAGGCCGATTTGCAAAGCCTCCCCATTGGGCTGCCATTGACCATCCAGGATGAGAGCCTGACAAATGCGGGCGTTGTCATAGGTAACGTAGGGTTCAAACCAGGGCCATTGCTCGGCGGCGCATTCATGCCAGAGAACCAGGAGTTTAGCCGTCAGTGATTCGCGCAGCGTATTGATCCAAGGCTGGTTGGGGTGCTGGCGTAGATACTCGTGAATACCGAGCAAGGTAAAGCTCCACGCGCGTGGTGAAGTGAAGCCTGCGACCACTGGCAGTCCGCGCTCAAACAACTGCGCGGCAAGTCGGCGGTGCCCCTCATTCTGCGCGCGACCTGCGCCAGTGCCAGCGGCCCAAAGAGCGCGTGCATGGCTGTCCTCGCTACCTACTTCCTCCAGCCATTGCCGCCCATGGCTCATGAAATTACGGAAGCGGCCACTCTTGTAATCCAGCGCCGCAGCAAGGAAGGCAATGTAGGCCGTGGCATGTTGCATCAAGCTCTCCTGCACTGGCTTGCCGCCGAGGTCGTCGATCACGCAACAGAGGATGAAAGCGCGGGCGTTGTCGTCGGTGCAATAACCTTCATGAAAGTTAGGCACGTTAAAAATTGCGTGCTGAAAGATGCCCGTGCCATCGCTCATGCGGATGACGTGATCGAGCCGCAGTGGCGGCAGCGCATAGGGCCGCCCCTCCAGCGTCCAGCCCGCGAAGGCAGCACGCGGCATCGCTTTGCGGTCGGCGCGCGCATGTTGAAAGGACTCCACGTAATGCTTGGCCGTGGCAGACCAGATCATGTCCCGCCCCATTGCGTAGGCTTGGTGTTGCATGGTGGACATGCGCTCTGGGTCATCCAGCAGACCGCTGACGGCTTCAGCAATGGCTTGCGGATCATGGAAGGGCACCAGCACGCCACGCCCGTCTGCTAGTAGCTCCTGTGCATGCCAGTAGGGCGTCGAGACCACCGCCTTCCCAGCGCCAAAGACATAGGCCAATGCACCGGAGGTGATCTGCGCCTCTTGCAGGTAGGGCGTCAGGTAGATGTCTGTCGCACCGATGAATTCCTTTAGGTCATCCAGCGAAACGAAGCGATTGTAGAAGATGACGTTCTCCTTCACGCCGAGATCGCCGGCCAGCCTTTCCAGGCTCAGGCGGTAACGCTCACCCTCGCGCGCGACGAGGTGCGGGTGCGTGGCTCCCAACACGAGATAAACCACATTGGGGTGGCGCTTGACGATCTTTGGCAGCGCTTCAATAGCGTGCTCAATGCCCTTGCCAGGACCGATCAAACCAAAGGTCAGCAGGACCTGGCGGCCCTCAACACCGAACTGTGCCTTAAAGCTTTCCGACGGTGCAAAGGGCACATCGGGGATACCGTGAGAAATGATGTCGATCTTCCCTGCTGGCACGTTGTAGGTCGTGCGCAAAATCTCCGCACCCTTCTGGGCCATGACGATGAGTCGGTCACTAAGCCGAGCGATCTCATCCATGATGCTGCGTTGCACAGGACTCGGGTGTTGTAAAATCGTGTGTAGAGTAGTGACTACGGGCATCCGCACTTCTCTGAGCAGGGCCAGCAGATGACTGCCAGCAGGGCCACCATAAATGCCGAACTCGTGCTGCACACAGAGCACGTCCGTATTGTTGAAGTTTAAAAAATCCGCAGCGCGGCGATAAGACTCCAGATCCTTCTCCTGCAACTCCACGCGCACGCGTGGCGGGTAGTCATAACCTTCGGCGGTGTCGTTGACGGCAGCCACGAAGCACGCAGCCTCAGGCTCAGCTCCCGCCACGGCCTCACAAAGATCATGGGTAAAGGTGGCTATCCCACACTGTCTCGGGGAGTAATCACCCAGAAAGGCGATGCGTTGTGGATGCGGTGATGACGGCATAAATTTAATAAGGTGTGGTCTCGGCAGCTGGGCTTGAATGCTTTGTTATTGGCGGCTTGCGTCAGCCAGGGTTTCTCGGCGTCCTTTGAGCTCCACGAGATGATCGTAGAGCGGAGGAAGCAGCTCTTGGTTGATCAGTTGGATGGCGCGGCTCGAAAGATTGGATTCCGTGAGCGCAGCTTCATAGTCGCTGATGCCTCTCAGCTCGCCCTGCTCCAGAATCAGCAGTGCGGGATTCTCGCCGAATAGCTTCGCAGCACCTTCAAGGGCATGAGCGAAACCACCCCACACGCCTGACGTGATCGCGGGCACACCGCCGCTTTCGCTGATGAGATCACGAAGGGCTGTGGCGCTCTGCTGATGCTCGTCACGAATACTGACAAGGGAATCATTGTCCGCGGAATCAGCGAACTTCGCGACGGCTTGAGTGTAGGTTTCAATGGCGGCCATTTCGCCACGCAGCAAGGCGTTGCAGACATCAATGATCGCCTTACCGGCGGGAGGGAATAGTTCAGGGCTTGCATCTGCGTTTATCGTTGTCTGTGAGTCTGGCTTTTCAGAGGATGTTGTGCAGGGCCCCTCCCAGATGGCAATGTCTGTGATGATTGCGTCCTTGGTGATAAGTTCAGAAGCTTCGAGCACAAAGTCTTTGACGATTGTTTCAGTCATGATGTGGGGGGGCTGGAGTGGGGTTGGAAAAGCGACAGGGATGTTGGGTTTTCACATGCAGTTGGCTCTTTGGTAGTCGGCCATGTATTCTGATTCGGCGCGCAGCCAAGCCTCCACATCATGACCATCTGCCGAACCGTGGTTCTGATAGTTTGCCTGAGGACGCATGGGCTCATCATCCCCAACTGGGCAAAGCCCGCGCGCATAAGGTGAAAAATAAGGTGCCCTAGCTTTGACAGGCCTAACGGCGAGTTTGGCGGAGACGCTCACTGGAATCGTGTTTTGTTTCATAAGGCATCCATGATGCGCCGTTGCCATACTTTTGGCTATAGGGTGAGCTCCTACCTTTTTTTGCTACTGGTTCAGATCACGTTGACTCTGCAACACCAGGGTCTGTTGATCGACGAGTGCTTCGACTTCGTTCTCGCGTGCGGAAGGCTTGCGACGAACCACGGGCTTCGCTGTTTGGGTGAGGTTCATTCAGTCTGTGCGGACATGCTTTCCACCTTATCCAGCGCGGTATCGACAGCGGTTAGAAAGACAGCGGCCTCTGCTTTTTTAGCGGAATTGGCAGCGAACTCCAGCGTGGCATTGAGCGTCTCTAGGAACTCATTCACCTTGATGGGTTTGGTGAGGTATTTGAAAAAGCCGGCCTCTAGGCCTTTCTCGATGTCTCGCGGCATGGCATTGGCACTGAGCGCGACGATGGGGATGTGGGCAGTGATGGGATCATCTCGGAGGATCTTCATGGCTTCGATGCCGCTGATGCCGGGCAGATTGATATCCATCAAAATGACATCTGGCACGTAACCGATGGCCAGGGCAATGCCGTCCTTACCATTCATGGCACTGAGCAATCGTAGATCAGGATGACGAGCGATGATTTGCTCGACCAGCTTAAGATTAGCGGGATTGTCTTCGACATAAAGCAGCAGGCGCTTTTTCGGCCCACTTAGAATGGGAGATGTGGCCATCACAGTGTTCACGGTTTTGGCATAATTCTCGTGGTGGATCGTATCATGGATCAGCTCAATCCAAAAAACGCTACCACTGCCGACAGTGCTTTCAGCGCCGATCTTGCCCTGCATTAGCTCGACAAGTCGCTTGCTGACGACTAGGCCGATGCCAGTCCCCTCCTCACCGGTGGCTTCTTTGCCGAGACGATTGAAGGCTTGGAATAACTGGGCCAGCATCTCAGGTGTGAGACCTGCGCCTGTATCCTTCACACTGATGCGCATGTTGCCAGTGACGCTGGGTGTGTAGTCCACTTTCACCGTGCCATCTGTCTGGTTATACTTGATAGCATTGGAAAGCAGATTGATCAGCACTTGCTTCAGGCGAGTGCGGTCCGCTTTGATGTAACATGGGCCTGCGAACACTGGAAAGGTCATGCTGATGCCGCGCTTTTGCGCCTGCGGCTCGATCATGGCTTGGCACTCGATCAGCACCTCTGGCAATGACACGGCTTCCAAAGAGAGAGACAGGCGACCAGACTCGATCACGGCTAGGTCAAGGATCTCATTGATTAACTCCAGCAGGAACCAGCCTGCGTGCAGGATCTGGTCGATACTGGCCTTCTGCGTCGATGTGGGCAGCGGTGAGTCGGACTCCATGAGCTGGGCAAAACCGAGGATGGCATTCAGCGGCGAACGCAGTTCATGACTCATGCTGGAAAGAAAGTCCGACTTGGCCAAATTGGCCTTCTCCGCGGCAGCCTTGGCCGTTTCAAGCTCGACGGTGTTTTCTTGCAGCACCTTATCCCAGCGCTTCCGCTCAGTCACATCACGTGCAGAGGCGAAGACGCCTTGCAGCACACCATCGCGGTTATGAAAGGTGGTAGCGTTGTAGGAGACCACGGTTTCTGCGCCGTCTTTGGCACGCGCCGTGAGCTCGTAGTCGGTCACTTTACTTTCTGCCAGTACACGCTTGATGCCAGCCTCAGCAAGGGCGGGATCAGTGAAGTAGTTTTTAAAAAAGGCACCGATCAGTTCCTCCCGTGAGTGTCCCGTGAGTGCTTCCATTTGCTTATTCACGTCCGTGATCACCCCTGATGGATCGGTGGTCATAAGCGCATCAATGTTCGAATCGATCAGTGAGCGTGTGTAAAACTGCTGATCACGCAGTGCCTGCTGCACGGCATATTCACCCGTGACATCGCGGAAGACTAACACGGCACCGATCACCTGTCCTTCGCGGTTACGAATCGGCGCACAGCTATCGGCGATGTCACATTCAGTGCCGTTGTGTGAGATGAGAACCGTATGGTTGGCCAAGCCCTGAATGCTGCCATTCGCCAAGGTGTCATTGACCGGCACGACGGCAGGCAACCGGGTTTCTTTATGAATGATATTAAAGATCTCCTCGACCCGGTGCCCCGTGGCCTGCGCCTGTGTCCAGCCAGTGAGTTGCTCAGCAAGAGCGTTGAGTAATGTCACACGTCCTTCGGCATCGGTGGCGATCACCGCGTCTCCGATGGAATTGAGGGTGACAGCAAATTTTTCTTCACTGACTTGCAGGGTAACGTTGGCCAGCATGAGCTGCCGGTTAGACTCTTCTTGTGCTTCGAGCAGTTGCTGGCGCTCGGCCTCCACCTGCCTGCGTGCCGTGTTATCCGTGCCGATCAGTAGATACCCAATGATGCCGCCGTGATCATGGATGTCACGCAGGGCTGTGACTGAAACCACGGCAGGAAAGCGGCTGCCATCTTTGCGGATGTAGGTCAGCTCATAGATATCCTCAATGCCGCGTGAGGCTTTAAAAACGAGCGCTTCAAACCCTGGCGCGATCTCCGTGCCAAGTTCCAAACTCAGCGCTGCAGCGCGTGCCACGACCTCCTGCGGATCGGAAATCTCAGCGGGCGTGATCTTGTTCATGACCTCAGCAGCGGTGTAGCCAAGCATGCGCTCAGCACCGACATTGAAAATCTGAATTACACCTTTGGCATCCGTAGCGATGCTGGAAAAGTTTGCGCTGTTGAAGATCGCGCTTTGCAGAGCACCCGCTTTGATCAGCGCTTCCTCAGCCTCTTTGCGTGCGGTGTTGTCTGTGCCGATGAGAAGATAACCAATGATGGCACCTTTGACATCGCGCAGTCCGGTGACAGAGACCACGGCAGGGAAACGGCTGCCATCTTTGCGGATGTAGGTCAGCTCGTAGATGTCCTCAATGCCGCGAAAGGCTTTGAATACGAGCGCCTCGAAGCCTGGCGTGATGGGCGTGCCGAGTTCGATGCTTAGCGCCTTGGCACGGGCGATGACTTCCTGTGGATCCGAAATTTCCGCCGGAGTGATTTTGTTCACGACCTCAGCAGCGGTGTACCCAAGCATTCGTTCCGCGCCGACATTGAAGAGCTGGATCACGCCTTTCTCATCCGTGGCGATGCTTGAGAAGTTGGCACTGTTAAGGATGGCGTTTTGCAGCGCCCCTGTCTTCAGCAGAGCCTGTGCGCGTTTCACTTCCGCGATAGCTCCCTGCGCTGCCGCCTCTGTGGGGGTATTGGGGGTGTTCTCTGGCTGCGGGCTTGTTGGAAATGTCATGAAGGCGTTCTCTGATGACACGCGAATTGGCCGAGCATGCAGCAGATTCCACACTGAGACCGGGCGCTAAGCAGTGCTATGGGGTGTTTGCCCCATTAAGGACTTCGTTGTAGCAATGACGAATGAGTAAGCATGAATGACGAGGGCTCAATCCTACCTACTTCAAAGCTGGCAGCTCCACGGTCACGATGGTGGGGTGGCCGGGGGCGGAGGTGATTTGGAAGGTGCCGTCGATCATTTCGATGCGCTCTTTCATGCCGAGCAGTCCGAGTCGTTTGCCCTTGCGTGTGCCGAGGGTTGTGTCGTTGGAGAAACCTTGGCCGTCGTCAGTAATCGTCATGCGGGTGGTGCCTTCAGGCAGGCTTGTTAGGCTGATGGAGACATGAGTAGCTTTCGCGTGGCGGGCGACGTTGGTCAGTGCCTCCTGGACGATGCGGTAGAGCGCAGTGCGGCGGTAGCCGATCATGACTTCGATGTCAGCGGTTGCTTGCAAGACAACGCGCACGCCAGTGCTTTCGGTGAAGCTTTTTAGGTGGGACTCTAGCGCGGGGATGAGGCCGATGTCGTCCAGCACGGAAGGGCGTAATTCGCGAGCGAACTGATGGACAGTATCGGCGGCTTTTTCCACGAGCTGCTGCGTGCGCTGGATCTTGACCAGTAGGCTTTTGGGCGTGCCCTCGGCAGCACGGGTGAGGGTGCCTAGGTGGACATTGATGCCGACCAGCGTTTGGGCGATCACATCATGCAGCTCTCGGCTGATGCGCTTCCGTTCGTCTTCCTGAGCGGTGATGATTTGGTGGGAAAAGCTGCGCAGTTGCTTCTGCATTTGCTGGGCTTGCTGGAGAAGCCGCCGCTGGTCCTGCTCACTGCGTTTGAGTGTTTTTTCCACGGCCTGCCGCTGGATGATTTCCTCCTCCAGTTTCTGATTGGAAGCGGTGAGGATGTCCAGCCGACGACGCACCCATTCGGCGCGTTTGCGCTCGGTGATGTTGTTAAAAAAGCATACCACGCGGTGTTCCCCGGCAGGCAGGGTGACACGCTGGAGCTGCCACTCATAGGCTTCCTGTTCGTGAGTATCTTGCCTCCGTTCACTAAACTCAGCTGACTGATGAGGCTCCCCGGTTTTTAGCGTGTGGCGGAAGCGTGCCAAGATCTTGTTCGCGACTCGTTTTGACCAGAGAAGACGGGTGATTTCAGCAAAGTCACGACCGATCAAAGGATGGGCGTTGGTGAACGCCGGCAGTGCTTTGGGATTGATCTGTTGAATGCGAAACGCAGCGTCCACGACATACACACCGAAGGGTGCCTTTTCGATCATGGCGGTGAAGAGGGCCTCACTGCGCCTGATGGCTTCCTCCGCTTTCAAGCGCTCGGTGATGTCACGCTGCACGCTGACGAAGTGACTGATCTGTCCACTAGCATCTTTGACGGGGGATATGCTCTGCTCACTGACATAGAGATGCTGATTCTTATGTCGGTTCGTGATCTGGCCACTCCAGTTCTGGCCTGAAAGAATGGTCTGCCAAATTTGCTGAAAAAAGGATTCGGGGTGTGCCCCAGAATTCACCAAGCTGGCCTTTTGCCCGAGCGCCTCATCGGCAGTAAAACCGCTCATGGTGGTGAAGGCGGGATTCGTGTATTGCAAGATCCCATCACGATCCGTGATGAAAATAGCATTGGCCACAGCTGCCATGGCTGTGCCTTTCAGTCGGATGTCGAGCTCGGCACGCTTCCGCTCGGTGATGTCACGGATGTTGCACTGGATGACGCTGTGACCATTTTCCAGATACAGATTGGCTACGACTTCGACTTCTTGATGGCGGCCATCCTGGCTCTTGAGCGGTAGGTTTTCATAGCGGACTTGATGAGTTCTTTTGAGTTCACGGAACATCTCTTGGCTGGCGTCTTCATCTTTGAGCAGGCCAATCTCAAAGAGTTCCTTCCCGACCAGCTCATCATGCGTGTAGCCGAGCAGCGTGGTCATGAAGGGATTGGCATCCGTGATCAGCCTTGCGGCGGGGTCCATGAGCAGTACGCCATCATGCGCTGTTTCAAAGAGGCGGCGATAACGCAGCTCGGAAGCATGCACTTTTGCCTCTGCCTCGACACGCTCGGTGATGTCCACCACGACAGCGCTGCACTCCTGGCCGCTGGGAGAGCGCTGGGTTCTGATTTTCACGACTCTGGCAGTCTGGTCATGGCGCAGGAGATAGAAGTCGCCTTCTTGTTTGGTTTCGCCCGCGAAGGCTTGCTCAAGAAAGGTTCGGAAGGCTGGTCGCTGATCTGGCGTGATCAGTTCAGAGAAGGAGTGATCAGTCAACTTGGCCCGAGGGATGCCGGTGAGGCTGGCACCAGTGAGATTGACGAGATGGATCTTCCCTTCCCTGCTTAAGGTGAAATAGCCGACGGGTGAAAAGTCATAGAGGTCGGTGTACTTTTCCAGCAGGCTTTCCATGCGATCACGCGCTTCATGCAGCTCGGCGTTCTGCATTTCTAGCTCGACCTGATGCACCTGCAGCTCATGCAGCAGCCGCTTGGAGTCAGCCGTGGGCTTGGTTTCAGCGGGCTTGCTAGCCTGATTCTTCTGCCGCTTACGCAGACTGGCCTCTGCATGGCGGCGTAGGGCTGCGGCGCTTGGATTGCTGGTCGGCTCTGGAGTCATTTCTGGCGCACCTTTCTAGCTTTGATGATAGGTGGAGAAGGCATGATTTGCTGCCTTGCAATATCGGCTTCCAAACAGGCATGCTGGCTGCGTAGCTTGGCCTCCAGCGTCTTGGCCACGGTGATGTCGGCAAAGGTGATCACCACACCCTCTATCCGATCATCCATGGTGCGGTAGGGCATGATGCGTACGCTGAACCAGCGGCCATCGGGTGCGGAGACGGGTTTCTCAGTGGAAGTTAGCGTGCGCAGCACCTCACGCACATCAGAAGCGAGTGCGGGGTCATCCAGATGAGAAACGAGATCGGTGATGGGCCTGCCGACATCTCCAGGAATGAGTTTGATGATCTTGGTCATCTGATGGGTAAAGCGCCGCACATTGAGATCACGATCCAGAAACAGCGTGGCGATGTCCGTGCTATCCAGCAGGTTTTTCATGTCATTGCTAGCGCGTGACAGTTCATCCACTTTGGCCTGCAATTCGGCATTCACGGTTTGCAGCTCTTCATTCAGGGACTGCATCTCTTCTTTGGAGGTGGTCAGCTCTTCGTTGGTCGATTGCAGTTCCTCGTTGGTGGATTGTAGCTCTTCATTAGCGCTGCGGATCTCCTCCTGTGAAGTCTGCATTTCTTCATGCGTGGCACGGGCTTCAGCGCGCACTTGCATGATTTCCAGCTCAGATTCGTCCTTCAGCTTTTTGTTTCCATGAGTTGGCGTGATTTTAGCCGTCACCGGCGTGGCGACGTCCGTAAAGACGACCATGATCAGGCCGTGCAGTGGACCTGCATCTTCGAGCTGCTGAAGGCTCACATCCACATGCTGCGTGCCGCCATTGGTGCCGACTTTGAGGTTATGCATTATCACGGCCTCTTTTTGCCGCAGCGTTTTCTGAAAAGCGCTGGCCAGCTCATAGCGCAGACCTTCACGCGCCATGGCAAAGAGGTTCCAGTTGGCCTTACCAGCGGCGGGTTCTAGGTACTTTCCAGTGTGGCCACTGATGTAAAAGATGTCCCCCTTATCATTGGCCAGCACGGCGGGCGGCGCATAGTGCTGGAGGACTAACTGATCTGCCTGGCTTTGCAGGCTGGCGCTAGGCTTCGATGACTGGGAGACCACCGCCGAGGTGGACCGGCCTGCGCCAAAGGATGAGGGAAACTCGACTGGCTCCTGCCGCTGTACAGGCTCGATGCGGCGGAACAGGCGTGACTTCCCACTGACGGTGGCAAAGAGGTCGGTGCTACTGCCGACAGTCTCAGCACTGCCGAGTAGAAGCAGACCCCCGGGTGTGAGGCTGAAGTGAAACAGTGGCATGAGTTTCTTTTGCACCTCAGCGGTCAGATAAATAAGCAGGTTCCGGCAGCTCAAAAGGTCCAGCTTGGTAAAGGGCGGATCCATAATCATATTCTGCGGGGCAAAGATGATCATCTCTCGGATCTCACGCCGCACGCGATAGCCGTTGTCTTCTTTGCTGAAGAAGCGCGCCAGCCGTTCGGGTGTGAGATTAGCCGTAATGTTGCAAGGGAATAAGCCGAGCCGCGCTTTGTCGATGGCATCGCGATCCAGATCTGTGGCAAAGATTTGCAAAGAATAGTTGGCCTTGGGATTGAGCTCTTCGACAGCTTCTTTGAAAATCATGGCCAGGGAATAGGCCTCCTCACCACTGGAGCAGCCGGGCACCCAGGCACGCAGGGTTTGACCCGGCACGCGAGTGGCCAGCAGCTCAGGCAGGATCTTCGTGCGTAGCTCCGCCCAGACGGCAGGATCACGGAAGAAGTTCGTCACACCGATGAGTAGTTCTTTAAACAGTAGATCCAGCTCCTGAGAGTTCTCCTGCAAATAGCGCACATAGGCGGACATCTTGGAGATCTGGTGGATGCCCATGCGCCGCTCGATCCGGCGGTAAAGAGTGTTGTGCTTGTAGAGGGAGAAGTCATTGCGCGTGTGCGCGCGCAGTAAAACGATGACTTTATCCAGCACACTCTGTGTTTTGTCCTCAAGCTCCAGTCCGCTCTCGGCGATGCGTGGCTTACGCTGAAGATAAGCGAGAATCTTCTCCGGCAACTCACCGGCTGGAGCCACGATGTCTGCCAGCCCAGCCTCAATGGCGCTACGTGGCATGGAATCAAACTTAGCCGAGGTGGGCTCTTGCACGAGCACGAGGCCCGCTTTCTCTTTAATAGCGCGCAGCCCCAGCGTGCCGTCTGAGCCCATGCCAGAAAGGATGACGCCGATGCTGTGCTCCTGCTGATCCTCAGCCAGAGAGCGAAAGAAAAAATCTATCGGCAACCTCAACCCACGTCCCAAGCTAGGCGTCAGTAGATGCAGCACGCCATGCAGAATGGAGAGGTCCTTGTTCGGTGGGATGATATAGACGCAGTCCGCCTGCACGGCGGTGCGGTCTTTGATCTGCATGACTTTCATGCTGGTGCAGCGTTGGAGCAGCTCTGACATGATGCCTTTATGCGTGGGCTCAAGATGCTGCACGATGACGTAGGCCATGCCGCTGGCGGGCGGCACTTGCATGAGGAGCTGCTCCAGAGCCTCCAGCCCTCCTGCTGAGGCACCGATACCAATAATGGGTAAATCCGCTTTGAGTTCTACAGCTGGACTGGTAGCTACAGGTGAAGGTTTCTTTTTCATCGAGTTACTTCCTTCACGATTTGAATCATAGAGTGACCTTGTTCCCTAGTAGAGTGAGTCACAAGACAAATCATGAACTCAATGCTGCGTCTGGCTACCTCTACCTTGGCAAACCAACTCGATCAACATAGGCGCGATCTCGTTTAGCGGCAGGATAAAGTCCACATCACCCGTTTTGATGGAGGTCTCAGGCATGGAAAAGTCCTGGGACGTCGGGCGATCTTGGGCAATGACAATGCCACCGTTGTCCTTGATGATCTGCACGCCGAATGAGCCGTCTCCATCACCGCCCGTAAGCACAACAGCGATGGCGCGTGCTTTATAAATTTCTGCCACCGAAGCAAACAATGGCTCTGCTGATGGTCGTGCAAAGTGGATCTTTTCTGCCTGTGCAGAGGACAGCCTGAGGATACCACCTTTCTGGACAGAAAGATGGTGATTCGGTGGCGCTATAAAGACACAAGCAGCAGAGAGCACATCTCCAGTTTCAGCCTGCTTCACTTGTAAAACAGTGCGACTCCCTAAAATCCCTGCGAGGAGACTTTCATGATCTGGGGATAGATGCATGACAATCGCAATGGCCGCAGGGAAGTCCAGAGGTAGGCCACCCAGAATGACCGACAAGGCTTTTAAGCCACCGGCAGAGGCAGCCATGGCGACGACCTTACTGACAGGCTTGTATTCTATTTCATGCATTCAGGTGGAGTGTTTGATTAAACGATCGTCACTTGCACACTGCTCTCGATCACACCTGTCGATATGGCGTAGCGGGTCAGGCCTGCGGTGTCATGAATGTTGAGCTTTTCCATGAGACTTTGGCGATGTTTCTCCACCGTTTTGTAACTGATGTGCAGTATGTCAGCGGTTTCTTTATTGGCCTTCCCTTCGGCGATGAGTTGCAGCACCTCCATCTCACGGGTGGTCGGTGTAGAGTTTATTTTCCCTGGAAGATCACCCCGTTCTCGAGCTTTGGCTCTTGCCTCCTTACGGCGCTTGGAGACGGTAGGACTTAGGCTCTTTAAACCCTGATGCACTCGGCGAATGGCCTCTGGCAGAATATGGGATGCCGTTTGTTTGATCAAAAATCCATACGCACCCAGGTCCATCACTTTATTGACATAAGCGTCATCATTGTGAGCCGAAAGAATGAGAATCTTCACGTTTGGCTGCGTCAATAGGATCTGTCGCGTGGCCTCCATGCCATTGAGCAGCGGCATGGCGATATCCATGACGATGACATCAGGCCTGAGGCTACTAGCCAAAGCGACGGCCTCACGGCCATTGCTGGCCTCACCGACAATTTCAAAGTCGCTCTCCAGCTTCAACAGCGCGCGCAGGCCTTCGCGAACAATGGTGTGATCTTCGGCTAATAAAATGGTGATGGGATTCATGGACATTGGAATGAGGTGGAACAAGGGTTTAAATCAGGCTGAAGCATGTCGTCACTATTGGAAGCGGGGATCTCGACGCGCAGAGTGGTGGGTTTTCCCAACCCTGACTCAATGCAGAAGGTGCCGCCGATCATTTCTACACGCTCCCTCATACCCAGAAGTCCGAGGCGGTTAGTCTTTTTCGCCGTGGATGTGCCTGCAACTTCAAAGCCATGACCATCATCCATAATCTCCATGCGAATGATGCCATCATAGTTTTGGATGCTCACATCGGCGCGGCTAGCTTTGGCATGACGAGCCACATTGGTCAGAGCTTCCTGCACGATTCGATAAAGAGCGGTACGGCGGTCGCTATCACATAGCTCAATGTCGGCAAAGGCTTTGAGGCTGACACGCACGCCTGTATCCTCTGTGTATGTTTTCATGTAGGCCAATAGAGCGGGAATGAGACCCAAGTCATCCAATACCGAGGGCCTTAACTCACGAGCAAAGCGATGCACAATGTCCACGGACTTCTCCACGAGTCTCTGGGTGACAGCGATCTTTTCATGCAGCTCTTGAGTGTTAGTGGTGGACTCTACTTTCAGCGCAGCAAGGCGTACGTTGATGCTTGTCAGTGTTTGAGCAATGACGTCATGCAACTCACGACTGATCTTCCTGCGTTCCTCCTCTTGTGCGGTCAAAAGCTGGTGAGAGAGCTCACGCAGCTCTTCTTGCATTTGGCGTGATTTTTCCAGCAGTTTGTTAGTCGTCGCTTGACTCTCTCTGAGACATTGCTCGACAGCCTGCCGCTGGTTAATTTCCTGCTTCAGCTCTTCCACAGATACAGCCAATTCAAGCGTTCGCTCACTCAAATCTTTGACGACTTGGCTAAGGCGAATATTGGCCTCTCGTGCACCACGGTGTGTCTGCTCAATGGGTGTGATAGCCTCTGCAAAAAAAAGACCTGCCCGCCCCATCATGCTGTTGCTCGTAGTCGCCGAATAGCTAGGCAGCACCAGGGATATCAGCGCGATTTCATGGATACGCGCAAGATCCAGCGTCTCCTGCCCCATGGAGATGGCTTGGCTGCCCAGCTCACGAGCAGAGTTCATGCAGGCACCGACACCTTGATTTAGGTAAGTCTTCAGGGCGCTATGATAGAGCCGTGACAACTCCACTCGCTTATCGTTGTTTGGCGGTGTCAAATTCACGCGTGAATGAGTTGATGGTTTTTGCCGACTTCTCCAC
Organism: Verrucomicrobiaceae bacterium; assembly: GCA_027486585.1. Taxonomy (GTDB): domain Bacteria; phylum Verrucomicrobiota; class Verrucomicrobiia; order Verrucomicrobiales; family Verrucomicrobiaceae; genus Prosthecobacter. Next base: position 92,562 of record JAIXOU010000020.1, read on the forward strand.
CAGCCGCTGAATGGTGGAGATTTCTTTGCTGTGGCTTGCCTCACTATTCGAAGTGGCTTTGCTAAGTGCGAGCAGTCGCACATGAATGCCCAGCATCGTCTGGGCGATCTCGTCATTGAGCTGCAAACTCATTTGCCAGCGCTCGTCCTCATTCACAGATAAAATCTTGCGCACTACTTGCTGCAAATGCCTTTCCAAGATGCGGGACTCTTTCAGTAGCCGTCTGGAAACTTCAGCACCGGCCTCTAACGCAGTTTCAGCTTTCTTGCGGTCTTGGATGCCTTTTTGTAACTCGCGATTCGAGTCCGCCAGATCCAGCGTAAGCCGCCCCAAGGTGGTGTGCAGCTGATTCAAGTCCGCGTTGGCCGCCACGGCAGCCTGATGCGTTTCTTCAATGGCTGTAAGTGTCTCTGTAAAGAATACGGCAGCATTCGCGGCTAAATCTTTGCGCGCATTCATGCCGAGGTCCGATTTCAACAGGGAAGCCAGCGCCTCCTCATGAATAGTAGCGACATCGAGCGTCTCAAGCTTCAAATAAACAGCCTGACAGCCAAGTTCATGAGCTTCATGCATGCTTGCTGCTTCCCCTTTCTGTAAGTGAATACGTAAAGCTGCCAGATACCTCTCTGACAGCTCTTGGATGGTGGTGGGGTTCATGATCAGTGACTCAAGTCTCTCCCATTATCAAAGCTTCGTGACTTTGAGGCTATGGGGTGAAATCCTACCTTGAATTGGGGACATCACCCCATAGTAGCATGACATGGGCAGAGACATCGTGAATTTCAAACTATGAAAACCATCCCATACATCCTACTTCCAATCACCGCCCTTATCATGACAGCCTTGCTTTTGGCAGCCTGTGATGAACGCAAAGCCTCCATCAATGCTCAGGCTGAAGCTAAGAAAGAAATCATCAACCAGGAAAAGGTAGCCGTCGATCAGGCCGCAGAACAGGCCAAGAAACGGACGGACACAGTCGCAGCCATGGACAAAGCCAACATCGACGCCAGCAATTCGGCCGAACAAGCGGACCTAGATGCAGAAAAGAAGAAAGCCGACGCTGCAGCTATCGCTGAGAAAGCTCGGCTAGATGCTCTTCGGAAGTGAATAGCCGCTGAATGGCCTCGACGAGCTGCGGTATTTTGACCGGCTTTACCAGATGCTCGGAGAAGCCTGCGGCTAGACTTTGACGCACGTCTCCTTCCATGCCATAGCCACTCATTGCAAGCCCGGGCAGCGGCTGAATTGCCTGTATCCGCATCATCAGCTCGTAACCACTGGCATCAGGCAGGCCGAGGTCGCTAATGAGCAGATCAAAGGTTTCCGTTTCTGCTAGAGCCAGTGCGCTGGCCACATCGCAGGCCGTGGTGACGGAAAAACCATCTTGAGAGAGGAGCAGTTTCAGAGCTCTAGCAGTGTCTGCGTGATCCTCGACGATGAGTAAGCGCAGACCCGTTGGCACGGCTTTTTCCACGGGTCCGGGACTGTCAGATGTCAGATTTTCCTGCTCCATGCTTGGCACTTCAATCATGAAGCTAGCACCCCGGCCAGTGCCTCCGCTCTGCGCGCGGATGGTGCCGCCGTGTAGTTCGATCAAAGCTTTTGATATGGCAAGTCCGAGGCCGAGCCCACCAAACTGCCGAGTAATGTGGAAGTCTCCCTGCTCAAAGGCATCAAAGATACGCGGAAGCACCTCTGGTGTGATGCCGACACCATTGTCCGTGATGCAGACTTCGACACGTGTCGGCGAGTGACGCAGACTCGTGATATGGATCTTGCCTTTTCTCGGAGTGAATTTCACCGCGTTCTTCAGCACGTTCCAGATCACTTGTTCAAAGCGGGCTGGGTCTGCATGGATGAATCCTGCTTCAGGACAAAGGTCGAGCGTTAGCAGGACTTCCTGTCCGACGATTTGTGGCATGCAAAGAGAACACACATGCTCCACCGCACTATTGAGATCAAGCTGTTCAATATGCAGCTCCAGCTTCCCACTGGCGATGCGACTGACGTCTAAAAGATCGTCGATGAGCTTCGTCTCCATCTCAATATTCCGACGGATCATGGTCATTTCCTCCCGCACAGCGGGGCGTAGTTCTGAATCATGCTCCAGAGCGGACACAGTCAGCAGTACAGGCGTGAGCGGGGTGCGAAGCTCGTGGCTGAGAATGGCGAGGAAGCGGTCCTTGCTGCGGTTCGCGGACTCGGCAGCTTCCTTGGCTTCCCTTAATTTTTGGGCGACTAGTTTGCGCTCAGTGACATCAAGATTGCTGCCGACCATCCATTCCGTTTTACCATCGAGATTGGTGCGCGCCATTTCGATGGCGGTAACCGTGCAGGTTTGTCCGTCATCCGCACGCACGATGCGGAATTCACGGCTGCTTTGTCCCTGCCTCCGCAGTGTGTCCTGCAACACTTTTTCCTGATGCGCCAGATCCTCTGGCAATACAGCACGGCTCCACGTTTCATAAGGAACGATACCGTCTGCCGTCGGCGGCACACCATAGAGTCGGAACATCTGCGCATCCCAACGGATCCTGTTGGTCAGGATGTTCCATTCCCAAATACCGACGCCCGTGGACTCAGTTGCAAGGCGCATGCGCTCTTGACCGGCCCGCATTGCCGCCTCAGCCTTTTTGCGTTCTGTGATTTCGCGCTGGATGGAAACCCAGTGGGAAAGCACTCCGTCCGTATCTGAGACTGGCAGGATTTCAAACTCGACCTCAATCTCTGCACCGTCCTTCCGATAGTCAGTAACCTCCACCTTTACGGGTTCCCCGTTTTGCAGTGCAGCTCGGATCTTGTCACGCACGAGGCGGCTCGTCTTGGGTCCGTGAAGAAAGCGCGGAGATCTGCCAATGGACTCCGCTGCCGTGTAGCCAGTCATCTGCGTAAAGGCTGGGTTCACATAGGCAATGCGCGGCCCCGGCTCATCCAAAGGCGCAGCCTCAGCGATCATGACCACATCATGCATCGTTGTGATCACCTTTTCAAACAGCCTCAGCCGCTCCTCTGCGACCTTTTCAGGAGTGACGTCATACGTCGCGAGAATGGCACGCATCGGACGCCGAGCGCTACCTTCACCGTCAAAGAACACCTGCTTGCGCACCCGCAACCAGCGAACCTCACCGGTCTGCAACACGACTCGATGATCCATCTTAAACCAGCCCTCACCCGTTGGGTCTAGTGAGGCGGCGATGAGTGGCATCAGCTCTGCTCGATCATCTGGATGAAAGGTCGCGTGAACCTGCGCACGTGAAACCACCGCCGCGCTTTCTCCCAGTCCGAACTGCCGAGCCGACTCAGCTGAGAGATGAGTCAGCCCAGTATAATAGTCCACATCAGCCAGTGCTAATCCCGCCACTCGAATGCCCAAATCCAGCCGCTCTTGGCTCTGAGTTCTTACCGCCTTTAGTTCAGCAGCGGCTATCCCGTGTGCCTGTCGATTTCTGCGTAGCAGCCAGATGAAAGCGCCGCACAAGCCCACGCCCAAGACAACAGAATTAAAGAAAGAATTTGCCATCATAGAAGGTTAGATTGGATAGGCAGTGAACGGTGCCTGAGTGAATGTCACGGCAATTTCACATTTGGATACGCCACAAATGAGTGAGCCTCCGTAGCGTTTCACGGTGGCGTGTAGTTCAGCACGGACATCCACCGGCAGTCCATCTCCCGACGGATCATCCTGACGACGCCGCATCTGGAAATTTATCTTTCCCGCGCCAGCAAATGACTCAACGGTGCCACAGCCAGAGACAAACCAATGATCGGCAATCTCAACGAGGAGGATGCTGACTGCCTGAACGTCCACTTGGAAGCAAGCCTCATCGCCATTCTGGGTCCATTCAATGATACTCTGAGTTGGACCTGCCCTCTGTCGTGATCTGCATAGCTCGATGACTGAACTCACAGAGACTGAGCTGCAACTAGCGGCCCGAAAGCGCAGTCCCAAACGGAGCTGCATTTCAGCCACGCAGCCTATCTGCCTGCGCACAATGGCAAGGCACTCCGACGGCGAATTGAGGCTGCGTTGGATCACCATCAGCTGTAAATCCATGGCCGACAAGCAGTTCCCCACGTCATGAGAATGGCGGCGGATGTAGCGTTGCAGCACATCAGCTTGATCCTCCTGTGGAAGCAGGGACAGTGGCGGCATGGCAGGCAAATCAATCAAGTCGATGGAGGATAAATTGCCTGGCTGCTCCTGAAGGAGGTCGTTAATCGTCGGCATGGGATGGTTCTGGAGAATCGAAACAGGCAATGCTCTTTAACGTGGAAGAACACCTTCCATTTTTAGACTGCTTGAGCTTTCCTCTACACCCCATAGCGACTAGCACCAAGAGCTTCCAGGTAGGTATTCACCCCATAGCGCAGGGTGCATCGCTACTCGTCGCCTGCTTTGGCTTCGATGAAAAGCAAGGCATTCACCCCATACCGCAGATGGCTATAGCTTTCTACAATTATTGCCAGGTGAGACAAACCCTACCGATGATTGATCCCGATTCAGTAATACCGCACAATCAAACTTCTACTGATGAAGAGGTGATCCAGCGCCTAGAACTTCACATTCCGTGGATCACGTTTATCAAAGTCTTCGCTTCACTGCTGATAGCATACGCAGCTTACGTCCTGTGGCCGCTGCTATTGCTGGTATTCCTATCTTTGTTTCTAGCGGTGACGCTGCATGCCTTTACAGCTTGGCTAGACAGCAAAGGTCTAGAGCATTGGTGCAGTCTGCTCCTGGTAATCGGCGGCATACTGAGTCTGCTCATCGTCACGATCTCCCTTGTTTTCCCTGCTCTGATTGACCAAGCGGCAACCTTTGGCCAAAGTCTCCCCAAACTGCATGAACTGGCGCTGAGCCAGCTCCCCATGAGCGGGGTCATTCGTCAGAGTATTGATCGAATGCTCGAAGGCACTAACTGGGGTGCGGCCAGCAGCTGGCTAGGCCATTTTTGGTCAGCAGGTGGCATCGCCCTCAGTGGTATCTCTGAGATCATGCTCTTGCTGGTGGTCGCTTTGTACTTGTTGATCGACGGAAGCAAAACGTTTGAATGGCTACTGGCATTTTTTTCGCCTTTGAAGCGTGCCAAGCTTCGTATCACGTCAGAAGAAATTTCGCAGGTTATTTTTGGTTATGTTTCCGGCCAAATCATCACTTCCCTGCTGGTGACGATCTATGCTTTCGCAGTATTGAGCATATTACACGTGCCTGGAGCCTTATTGCTAGCTGTCCTCGCGGGAATTTTGGACATCTTACCGATCTTGGGCATCGTCTTTGCTACTGCACCCGCTTTCCTTTTAGCGCTAAGTGTCTCACCCAAAACAGCAGTGATCGTGGTCTGCCTGTATTTATTTTTTCACGCGCTGGAAATCTACTACATCGCACCAAAGGTATATGGACGACATCTTCGAGTCTCCACACTGACCGTGCTACTCGGACTACTGGCAGGTGCTCTATTGGCAGGCATCCCAGGATCCTTGGCAGCACTGCCAGTGATCGCCTCATACGCCGCTATTGAACGCATTTGGCTGAAGCCATTCCTGAGAGAAGGCGTCTCAGAAAAACATGAGCTTCAAAAAGAACAGGTGTTTGGTGACAAAGCCTGAATGTGATGAAAGTCTTCCTATCAGTCCTGCATGAGACTTTTCGTCAATGGAATGCTCTACGCGTGCCTAAAATGGGTGCAGCGCTTTCCTTTTACGCCGTTTTTTCACTCTCCCCGCTAGCCATCCTCTCGCTATCACTCGTCAGCTTGGTGGTGGAGCGGGATGCTGCACGCGCTGAGATTATTGGTCAGTTCAGGAGCGCCTTCAGTCATGAAGGTGCGGCAGTCGTGGAGTTAATCTTGACGAAGACCGCCGCAGAGAGCGCAAGTTTTCTAGGCACCTTGATCGGCTTTGGCGTACTACTCATTGGCGCTTCTGGCGTATTCGGTGAGCTACAAGACTCACTGAATCAAATCTGGGGCGTGACATCAAATCGACACCCTGTTTTCATCCAGATAAAGGAACGGATCTTTTCCTTCGCCATGGTTTTTGTCGTGGGTTTTCTCATTTTTGTATCATTCATCTTTTCCGCCATTCTCGCCGCGACAGGAGGATGGTTGCATGGGCAGTTCCCCAGACTCGACAGCTCGTGGGAGTGGGCGAACTCAATGATTTCCCTGCTTATGATCGCCGTCTTGTTTGCGCTAATCTTCCGCCTGATTCCAGACACACTCATTGCATGGAAAGACGTCTGGCTTGGCGCCTTGATCTCCGCAGTGCTTTTTGTGTTGGGCAAGTTTTTGCTTGGTTTTTACATTGGCCGAAGTGCCCTGGCCTCAAGCTACGGGGCGGCTGGATCACTCATCATCATTCTAATCTGGGTTTACTACTCAGCTCAGATTCTGTTCTTCGGCGCAGCCTTCACGCGAGTGTATGCCATGCATTGCGGCTCACGGAAACAATACAACGGTAGTGTCGCTACGGATGGAAAATCCGTTTTCTGAACATCGCAGCCACTAACTCGGAGGCCGACCAATACGCCTTCGTGCTTCAACCTGTTCAGCCTCCAATCATAAGCAGGCATTCACCCCATATCAGATCCGGCTCTAAGTCACCAAGGTTCGGGGGGCTTCAGCACTCCTCGTCGTCGTCCGCACAAACAAAAAAAATCCAAACACCTATGAACCTCATCAAACGCACACTATTCACATTCATCATGGCTTCAGCGACTGCGCTACCGAATCCAACATCAGCAGCTGAGTCCATGACTCCGATGCAGCACAAGGCCTGTATCCTTACTTGTCAGGAATGTGTTGTCGCCTGCGAAAGCTGCGCCACCGCCTGCTTAAACGAAACCGAGGTGAAAGCCATGGTCGCTTGCATCAAGCTCTGTCGTGACTGTGCCGATGTGTGCGGTCTCTGCACGCAGTTCATGGCCCGCGACTCTGATCACGTAGCCAATGCCTGCTCACTCTGCGCCAAGATCTGTCAAGCCTGCGCCGACGAATGTGCCAAGCACAAAATGGATCACTGCAAAGCCTGCGCCGCCATTTGTCAGAAATGTGCGGATGAATGCAAAAAGATGACGAAATAAATAAACCTCAATTCTACCCTTATGACCCTAACAAGCCCCCTGAACAACGCCACCATTGAAGCCTGCCAAGCGATGCTTCGCGGGGAAATCTCCGCTGTCGAAACCTATACCCAGGCCAGCAAGAAATTCGCCGACAGCACCGAGGACGACTCATTGGGTAGCATCTGCGGTGACCACCAGCAAAGCGTGGATCTGCTCCATGAACTCATCCTCAACAGCGGAGAAACACCCGACATCACATCGGGCGTCTGGGGCAACTTCGCCCAAGCCATGGAAGGCACTGCCAAACTCTTCGGAGAATCCCCTGCACTGCTGATCCTTGAGCAAGGTGAGAAACACGGCATCAAAGAATATGAAGCCGCTCTAGTAGATCCAAACATGTCCCTGCCTATCAAGGAACTGATTGAACAAGATCTGCTGCCGCCTCTCTACGATCATCTCGTGGAACTCAAAAGCCGCCGCGAACAGGTTGATTAAAGATTAGCTGTCTAGTTAGCATTATCCCAAAGCACGGGGCAGGTTCATCACCTGCCCTTTTGCATGCGTAGGGCGTGTCGGGTTTCACCCCATGGAACCCTGAAGGGGCACTCTTTAGAGTCAGCCTATGCATTCTGCATCTCACTAACATATCCAACTGCAACACCATGAAAACACTTCAGGATCTTTTTAATAACGAACTCGCCGACATCTACGATGCCGAACACCGCCTCATCCATTCACTTCCAAAGCTAGCCAAAGCCGCCACCTGCGATCATCTTCAGCGCGCGATCCTACAACACTTAAGGCAAACTGAAGAACACGTCACCAAAATTGAGCATGTCTTTGCGTGTTTTGAACTTACACCCAAGCGTGAGAAGTGCGACGCCACAGTGGGCTTGATTACCGAGGCGGATGAACTCACCACGATGTTCAAAGAGTCGCCCGTGATCAACGCGGCGATTATCGCTGCTGCACAGAAGATCGAGCATTACGAAATCGCTTCTTACGGCTGCCTTCATGAATGGGCTGGCGTGCTAGGCAACAAAAAGGCGGCAGACATCCTGATGGAGATTCTCACCGAAGAAAAAGCTGCCAACGATTCGCTCACGGAACTCGCGCGCATGCGCAGCAACGAAGAAGCCTGCAAAGACGGGTCCACGAAGCCAGTGGCTGCAAAGAAAAAAACCGCGACTCACGCCACAGCCTAGGCTGGTCAAACGATCAACGATCTCTGCAACGCTCAGAACGTTGCAGAGACTGCACAAACCTATTTGCCGCTTGGATTTTTTGACAAACTTGCATGCACGACCCATGCAATCAAAACGAGCTGAAAAGGAAGCTGCAACCACAGGATCCATGGCGCAATGTCTGCACCTGCCATGCCATGCAGCGCCATATGAATATTGGCAGGAAAGATAGCGATAAGCAGCAGGATCAGCCCGCATCCAGCAGCACGGCGCAGCCACGATAAGAGCACGCCAAGACCACCCGCAATTTCAGCGGCACCACTGATGATGTTTAATAACTCATGCGCTGGCAGATAGGGCGGCATCATGGAAAGATACAGCTCCGGCCTGATGAAGTGATTCACGCCGGCCACGATGAAGAAGACAGAGAGAGTGAATCGAGAGATAGTTCTAAGCATGGAGAAATGCGGTGTGGGGATTATGCCTGAAGAGCAAAAAGCCCGCCGAGTAATCTCGGCGGGCTTCCTGCGCCCGTCTTCGGACGTTCAGCTTATTTGGCCGGTGGCAATAGCACAGCGTCAATAACGTGAATGACGCCATTGCTGGCGGCCACGTCGGTTTTGACGACCTTGGCATCGTTCACCGTCACGTTGCCGTCCGTGACCTTGATGTCGAGTTCCTGACCATTGGCGGTTTTGGCCATCATGGTCTTCACCTCGGCAGCCATGACTTTGCCTTTAAGCACATGGTAGGCCAAGATGTTGCCGAGCTTCTTTTTGTTCTCAGGCTTGAGTAAATCGTCCAGCGTGCCGGCAGGCAGTTTGGCAAAGGCCTCGTCACTCGGGGCGAAGACCGTGAACGGGCCGTCCTCCTGAAGCATCTTGGTTTTGCCAGCAGCGTCGAGCGCAGCGATGAGGGTTTTGAAAGTACCTGCGGACTTGGCAGTATCGATAATGTCACCAGCGAATGTTGCTGAGGCTACGAGGCCCAGCACGCTAGTCAGAATGAAACGTTTGATCATTGTGTTTTGTGGTTTGCTTTGGTTTATCAAGCGGGAATGCAGAACATTCCCGAAGACCCCGACAGTGAGGCAAACTCATGCCTGAGCCTATGGGGTGAAACCCGAATACTAAGTCGAAGGGCAGTGAAGCAGGGTTATACCCCATCGTGATTAGAACAGCGGTCTTTTATGCGTGTGGCAGCATCACTCCATATGAAAACAGAAATGACCAAGAACAGCGACCAGGCACTGCGCGTTTTTCAAAAACTCCCCATCAAAACTAAAGAGCTGCTCATCCTCTCCGACAGTGAGGAACATGCCATCGGCACTCAAAAGCTGGTTCTTCAAAAGAAGATCCAGCAAATCGTCAAACCATCGAAGGCAAAGGAGGCTGGAGTTTAAATGACCCCTTATCCTTCCTTTCCTCGTCAGACTCTTGCTTTGTTTGGCTGGCTGGCGCTTTGCTTCACAGCATCAGCCACGTCGCTGTTTATCTCTGTCGATGGCTGGCACTATGCGCTGATCAAGCCCTCGTGGAATCCGCCATCGTGGGTCTTCGCTCCGGCCTGGACATTGCTATACATTCTGATGGCCGTGAGTGCATGGCTCGTCTGGCGTGTGGGCGGCTGGCGAGTGCAAACGAAGGCGCTGTGCTTGTTCATGGTGCAGTGGGCGCTGAATCTTCTTTGGACGCCGCTGTTCTTCGGCATACATCGGCCTGATCTGGCTTTAATCGATATCCTCGCCTTGTGGCTGACAATCTCGATAACGCTGCTGGCCTTTTGGCAAGTTCGACGGCTTGCGAGTGTATTACTGCTGCCGTATCTAGCATGGGTGACGTTTGCCACCGCTCTGAACTTCACGATCTGGCGCTTGAATCCCTGACACTATGCCTGAAGAATCCAATCTGCACGCACAATGGCATCAGCTCTCCGTTGAAGACGTTTTCACGCAGCTCAACAGCTCCCCAGCAGGTCTGTCGGCAGCTGAAGTAGCCAAACGACAAAAGGAAGCCGGCCCGAACCGTGTTAGTTCAGTGCGTGGCACACCCGCATGGCTGAAGCTTCTTCGGCAATTTCATCAGCCGCTTGTTTACATCATGCTCATCGCCGTGGGCGTGACTGCATCTCTCGGCGAGTGGGTGGATGCGGCGGTAATCGCTGCCATCGTTCTGGCGAATGCGATTGTCGGATTTTTGCAGGAAACGAAAGCTGAAACAGCCATTGATGCATTGGCAAAAATGGTCGTCACAGAAACCACTGTGCGACGTGGGGATAACAAGCAGCGTGTTCCATCCGAATCGCTCGTCGCGGGTGATGTGGTGCTTTTGCAATCGGGCGACCGCGTGCCGACGGATCTGCGTTTGATTGAGGTTCGCAGTCTTCATGCCGATGAATCGACCCTCACGGGTGAATCACTGCCAGCTGCGAAACAGCGGGATGTTTTACCCAGTGATACCGATTTGGCAGATCGCACCAATTTGGCCTTTGCAGGCACTTTCATCACCAGCGGGCAAGCGGAAGGCGTGGTCTGCCTCATCGGCGATCAGACAGAAACTGGGCGGATCGCCGGACTCATCGCGAGTGCGGTGGAACTATCCACGCCACTGACAAAAAAGATCGCGCGCTTTAGCCAATTAGTGCTGTGGATCATCCTCGGACTCGCAGCGCTGACTTTCGCTGTAGGCGTTGCCCGTGGCGAAAAACCGGCAGGCATGTTCATGGCTGCTGTCGCTTTGGCCGTGGGTGCTATTCCCGAAGGACTGCCAGCGGCTGTGACCATTGTTTTAGCCATCGGCGTGTCACGCATGGCGAAGAGGCAAGCCATCATCCGCAAACTGCCCGCAGTGGAAACACTCGGCAGCACCACCATCATCTGCACAGACAAAACCGGTACGCTCACGGAGAACCAAATGACGGTGCAGGAAGTCTTCGCAGGCAGCAGGCTCTTCACGATCACGGGCAGCGGCTATGAACCGCAAGGGGAAATCAAACTTGATGCGAACATCGTGAAGCTAGAGCAGCAGCCCGCCTTGGCCGAATGCCTGCGTGCTGGCCTGCTATGCAATGACAGCCAACTCTTGCTCAAAGACGGACGCCATGCCGTGCAGGGTGATCCCACGGAAGCCGCCCTCATCGTGGCTGCTGAAAAAGCGGGCCTCAAGCAGAAGGCCACGCATGAAGAATCCCCCCGCGTGGACATGATCCCATTTGAGTCCGCGCACATGTTCCGCGCCACACTGAATGAGGACGATGATGAGCGCGTCATTTACCAAGTCGGCGCCCTCGAACGTCTGCTCGACCGCTGCAAGGATGCTCTGAGCGACGATGGCCTATCCACCATCGCAATCGACAAAGTGGCGGTCATGCAACGTGCCGACGCCATGGCCACTCATGGCCTGCGTGTGCTCGCCATGACACGCAGGCAGGTGGATAAAGCCCACGACAAACTCGATCACTCTCATGTCGCCACCGACCTCACTTTTCTCGGCCTCCAAGGCATGATTGACCCACCACGCGCAGCTGCCGTGGCTGCCATCGCCAATTTTGTCAAAGCAGGCATCGCCGTGAAAATGATTACCGGTGATCACCTCATCACTGCCCGCGCTATCGCCGCACAGATCGGCCTGAAGGCAGACACAGCAATCAGTGGCAGTGATTTGAAGAAGATCTCAGACGAAGATCTTCCAGAGACCGCTGAACGCACCACTGTCTTTGCTAGGGTGGCACCTGAGCAAAAACTACGGCTCGTGAAGGCACTGCAGTCACGTGGCCATGTCGTCGCCATGACGGGCGATGGCGTGAATGATGCCCCCGCCTTGAAACAGGCCGACATCGGTGTCGCCATGGGTCATAGCGGCACGGATGTGGCCAAAGGAGCTGCAGCGATGATCCTCACCGATGACAACTTCGCCAGCATCGAAGCCGCTGTGGAAGAAGGACGCGGCGTGTATGACAACATCACCAAATTCATTGTCTGGATCATCCCCACAAATCTCGGTGAATCGCTCATTCTTCTCAGCGCCATTCTATTCGGCTTGCCGCTCCCTCTGGTGCCTCTGCAACTGCTTTGGATCAACCTCACCGATACGGTACTCGGTCTCTCGCTCGCCTTTGAGCCGAAGGAAGGCGATGTGATGAGCCGCCCGCCACGTCCGACTAAACAGCCCATGATGCCACTTGCTCTCGTCGTGCGTTCTGGGCTGGTTTCAAGCATCATGGTCGCCTGTGGTCTCGGGCTTTTTCTCTGGGAGCTGCGCATGGAAAAAGCCAGCCTGGCCGAAGCCCGCACTGTCGCGGTGAATGTTTTAGTGATGATTCAGGTGCTCTATCTCCTGAATTGCCGCTCCTTGAGCCACTCCGCGTTCTCCATCGGATTCTTCACCAATCGCTGGATCATCTTCGGCTCGGTCACAATGATTGCCGCACAGATGCTTTTCACTTATGCACCCCTTTTCAACACGCTCTTCCACAGTGCCCCGATATCGAGTGCTGCATGGCTGCGCATCACCGCTTCCGCCATGCTGGTCTTCCTGACCGTCGAATTCGAAAAGTGGCTACGCTTCCGTCGTGAATGACATGGACAGAGACCCCAAGCAAATGGGTAGGCTTTCACCCCATAGAGGAAAAGGCGAGTTGGGGTGATTTGTGGTGCCTTATGCATACACACATCGGCCTTTGGATCGATCACCGCCGCGCGGTGATTGTCTCTCCCTCAAAACTTAACGAGGAAATTACCACCATTCAATCTGAGGCAGAGCGGCATCTAAGCCGCGCAAAGGATGCGGTTCCCGGTGAATCGTTTGAGGCGCAGCGTGTGCTGGCTGATGACGTGCAGGATCGCAAATTTAAACAGCATCTTCAGGGCTATTATGATGAAGTCATTACGGCACTGCATGGGGCGACTTCGTTGTTTATCTTTGGCCCTGGTGAGGCAAAAGGTGAATTGGCCAAAAGACTGGCTTTGGAAAAACCAAGCACGAGAAGCCTGCACGTCGAAAGCGCCGACAAGATGACTGACGGGCAGATCGCTGCGAAAGTGCGTGAGCATTTCTACACCAATACGCCAGCCATCGCATCGCGCTAAATGGGGTATCAACCCCATGGCGGGTGATCGGATGTAGCGCTTAAAGCTAAGGCGATGAAAATCAAACTCACCCACACCCGCAATAGTCTCCCCGAAAAAATCCGCCTCGAAATGACAGCCCTGCTGCAAGAGAGATTAGCGGATGCTATCGACCTCATGATGCAGGCCAAGCAGGCGCACTGGAATGTGAAAGGACCAAACTTTATCGCTCTCCATGAACTCTTTGATAAAGTCTTCAATGAAAGCGTCGGCTATGTGGATGTCTTAGCAGAGAGGATCGTGCAGCTAGGCGGTATTGCCAAAGGGACAATCCGCTCGGCAGCGAAACAAACGACTCTGCCAGATTACTCATTGACCACCACAAAGAGCAAAAATCACATCGCAGAGCTGGCACATGCCATCGCCTTTTTTGGTGAACAGGTCCGCAAAGCGATCGAGACCGCCAGTAAACTGAAGGATGCTGATACCGCAGACATCTTCACTCAGGTCTCACGCGGTGCCGATATGAACCTCTGGTTTGTAGAGGCTCATGAACAACAAGAACAATAATCGCCTACTATGAAAGCTCTCGTTTACCAAGGCCCCGGCTCTAAGAGCCTTATGGAGGTGCCCAAGCCCGGTCTGCGGGATGCCACAGATGCCATCGTGCGAATCACCAAGACGACCATCTGCGGCACAGATCTTCACATTCTTAAAGGCGATGTTCCCAGCGTCACTGAAGGCCGCGTGCTCGGCCATGAAGGCATAGGCGTCATCGAACAAATTGGCAGCAGTGTTACCCGCTACCATGTTGGGGACCGCGTCATCATCTCCTGCATCACCGCCTGCGGGAAGTGTGATTTCTGCCGTCGTGGCATGTGCTCTCACTGCGAGCATGGTGGCTGGATTCTTGGCAACACCATTGACGGCACGCAGGCAGAGCATGTGCGCATCCCTTGGGCTGACACGAGCCTTCACGCTATTCCTGAGGATGCTAATGAAGAAGCCATGGTTATGCTTAGCGACATATTGCCTACGGGTTATGAATGTGGCGTTCTCAATGGCTGCGTAAAGCCGGGAGACACCGTTGCGATCATCGGCGCAGGCCCCATCGGCCTAGCTGCACTGCTCACCGCGCGCTTTTACGCACCCGCAGACATCATCATGATCGACCGCGATGAGAGCCGACTCGATATCGCCAAAAAATTGGGTGCCACCATGCTAATCAACACCAGTGACGGCCGAGTCGCTGAAAAAGCCATGTCCATGACACTCGGCAGGGGTGTGGACGTCGCCATTGAAGCCGTCGGCGCACCGGAAACCTTTGAGCTCTGCCAGTCCATCATCGCCGCAGGTGGCCACATCGCCAATGTCGGCGTGCATGGTGAAAGTGCCCCGCTTCATCTAGAGACGTTGTGGTCACGTAACATCATTATCACTACACGCTTAGTCGATGCTGTGACGACGCCACTACTGCTGAAGACGGTAATCGCTGGCAAGCTGGAACCCAAGCAACTCATTACCCATCGCTTTGCCCTGCATGAGGTGATGGCAGCTTACGATACCTTTGGCAATGCGGCTCGTGAACATGCACTGAAGGTTATCCTGAGCTGCGCGTGACGGTTGGGGCATAGACCCCATGGCGTTTGCAGTCATGACTGGGCAAGAGTTACTGCCATGAAACTCCACATCGCTACCCCCACCCTGCTACTCGTCGTAGCACTACTCTCACTAGGCCTCACCTCCTGTGAGGTGCCAGTAGGCTACAGTAACAACAACTACAGCAATCGAGGCTACTCATCCTATGGCAACGGCATTTACAACACACTGCCTCTTGGCTATTCAGGAAACGCCTACTACCATAACAATCGTTATTACTCGGGTGGGCTCTACCAAACAGGTGCCTATACCTACCAAGGCCAGCGCTACAGCGGGCGTTATCAGCATGGAAATGGCCAATACCTTTACGGCGGCCAGCACCAGTACCACGGCAGCAGGACATCTTCGGGACTTGGCTCTCACACCTCTGTTAGACCAGGTCACAGCTCTGGCTTCTTTCCAGGCCGCACCCACTAGCATATTCATGAATCCGATCGCACTCAGAAGTGGACTGTCCAGAATGGCACTTGATTAAGCGGCTTTTCGATATTTTTCGCGGTGTGGGATTTCTTTGAACTCATGGCGGGGTTTGGTCAAAAGCTGATGTGTTTTGGGTCTTCGTTTCTTGGCTCGTGGTTCTTGCCGCTCCGGTCGATGCGGGTTGCGCACGTTGGCGATGGCTGCCAGTAGCTCTTCCCGCCATTGAGCCAGTTTTCTGGGTTTATCCGCATACTCGCCTGCCCTTGGCAGCCACTCGCGCAGCACATCAAGGGCTCCTTTGAAGCTGATGCGCCCTAACTCACTGCCGCTGCTCATCGCACTGTGCAGGATGAGCAGCCGGATGGCATTGTAGGCGCATACATGCATGAGGATTTCCTTCTCCACCATGCTGGGGGTTTTGCAGCGCAGCACGTCCATCTTCAGGGTGGTTTTGATGTCACGAAAGAACAGCTCGATGCTCCACCGACGGTAATACAACTCGGCGATTTGCTCGCTGCTGTAACGCTTCGCGTCACTCAGCGTGGTGGCGATCCACACGGTCTGCGTGCGGAAGCCTTTGCGCTCGATGGGCACTTGGATAACACGCACTTCGAGCTGCTCTGGCAGCGCCTCCCACTGCTGAGCACTCCACGGACATTTGCCGGGGCGGTGTTTCGGCTTTCGCCAGATTTGCAGACATTCATTCGGCCCGAGTCTGCGGCCTTGGCTCAGATCCTTGGGGCGGGCCTGATGCAGGCGGAAGACGCTGTCCACGCCGCTTGCCTTGAGCTCAGCCATCAGTGCCCAGGCGCAGAAGCCAGCATCGCCCAGCAGCACATCGCCTTTTTTCAGCAGGTGTCGCACCTGCTGCCAGAGGCTCAAATCATGACTGCTCCACTTGCCCAGAGCATGGCCCAGCCAGCCCCCTGTCGAGAGGCAAAAGACCCCGAGCAGAGAGGCCACAGGGAAGCCGCAGCCCTGCTTCTGCGCGGGAGGCTGCGGCCAGCGCTCTTGATTGACGGCAGTATCCGGCATGGAGAGGCTGGAACCGTCGAGCACCTTGACCCCATGGCCGCACCACAGCCAAGTGGAGCTTGCTTGGGTGGAGAGCTTGTTTTGCAGGGCCTCACAGGCAGCTTGAAGAAACTTGGCACTCAGAGCACAGCGAGCCTGACAAAAAGCCGCTGTCCCCAGAGATGGCCGCTTGGGGTTGAGCGGACGTTGGATAAGCCAGGCGCGGACTTTGGCGACGACACTCTGACAAGCCATGCCAGGGTTGAGCACTTGGAAGAGAAAGGCCCAAAAGAGAGTGGTGGGAGTGTAAATGGCCTCACGCAAAGGCTTGGAGTCGGGAGCCGAGGAGAAGAACTCAGTCGGGAAAAAAGCGCCAAGAAGAGCGGAAAGATCAGGCAAGGAGAGATGCCGAGGATGGTCGAGCTGTTTGGCGATGACACTGGCCTTGGAAGGCTTGGCTTTACCTTGAAGGAGGTGAGGAAAGTGAGGGAGAAAAGAAGTCTGAATCGCCATGCTGCGATAGACTTTGAATTGAGCAAAGTGCTCAATATAAAAAAAGCAATTATCTTAAATTAAACCCTGAATCTAAAGCCTCCCAAAAAACGAAACCTGCCCTTAATCAAGTGCCATTCTGGACTGTCCATTTTTGTTTGTTTGGATTCCTTTGCCAATCCACTGCGTTCGTATTGTCTGCCACAGAAAACAAAACCCCTGACAGCGAAAGCTGGCAGGGGTTTCGATGTAGAGCGCCCATGAGGACGCGATTGGATTAGGCTTAAAGGGCTTCCTCTTCCTGCTCAGCGCCGCGACCTGCTGGACGTTCGGTCTCGACGAGCTCGAAGTTGCGGTGGGTGATGAAGCCGGCTCCGGCTGGGATGAGGTGACCCATGATGACGTTTTCCTTGAAGCCACGGAAGTAATCCGATTTGGCCAAAGTGGAGGCTTTGGTAAACACACGAGTAGTGTCCTGGAAAGAAGCTGCCGAGATGAAGGATTCTGTTTCCAGAGAAGCTTTGGTGATGCCAAGAAGAACTGGCTCAGCTTCCGCAGGCTTACCACCCTCTTCAGAGACACGCTCATTCTCCTTGTCGAAGGACGTGCGATCCACCTGATTTCAACATAAGAATTCAGTGTCTCCTGTGTCAGTGATCTTCACATTACGGATGAGATGCCAATCATTCTACGAACAGTTAGACGATAGAAAACGCCGAAGTATTTCCCGTCGTGAAGACTGGGCTAGGAGGGACCTCAAGTTAGGTAGCGCAATGCGTTGAACTTAATGATAGAGTACATCTAGCTCTGGCATCCTATCGCTCCAACCTTGACCTAGGTCATGTTGCAGCCCCCTTAATCTAGCATCTTTATTCCGCCAACCCTTAGTTCGATGAGGGGCAATAAGGAATGGGGATAATGCAACTTTTTCTTGTAGATAGGTCCAGGGGTGTTCAAATTAAAAGCTATGCGCTTTCTGCTATTGAGTATCGTTTTTTTTGGCTCATATCTCCATGCAGACGTGGTCACGCGGAAAATATCCTTTGATCCGCCAAACCTCATCTCCAATGGGCGCGGCACGAGCTACAGGCCGGGCCTTAGAGAACAGGGTTTTTATCTCTCTCATCCTCCCGCTCAGGCCTATGGGGGGATGTATGTGCAACCTCATTTGTACCCTTTTTCTCCAGTCAATGGCTCGAACTATGCCCGATTTATCTCTGGCGGGCAGAACCTAAGCGTCGTGCATGAGCAGGCGCTTCCATTTACACCTTTGAGTGTGGATTTGAGTGGGGGTAGCTCCACGTTTCTGGCACAGGGGATCAAAGCTGGTGGAGCAATTGTCAGCACGACATTCTCACTCGGCACAAATACTGGATTTCAGACATTTGCCTTCCCCTCTACTTTCGCAGATATCATCGAACTCAAGTTTCCCGGCACGAACTACTACATGGATGATCTGGTGGTGATCCCTCCTGCCATTGAGAATCTGCCGCCCGTAAACACAGCCTATGTCTATGACATCGACTGGAATAGCAGTCCTCACCACATAGGCCAGATGACCGCTTTAGGTGGCAAACGCTCTCCAAGCAGTGTGAATTCTGGCATCCCTTATGTCAGAAATGACATTGGCGCGCTCATGGGGCCAGCTCTCGAACTCCAGCAAGGCGAAGATACCTATGACCAAATCGAAATGGCACTGGGCCTCAATGCGGAGAGCTATTTCGTCGAGTTTGACATTTGCCAGCCATCTGCTGGAAATATGAGTTTGTTTCTTGATCTCACGGCTGGCTTCCTTCGAATCGACTTCTCCAATGGAAGCATCAGCTATTTTAACGGAACATCAGGCGTAATTACTGACGCACCGACAAATCGAGTATTTTATAACCCCAAGGCTGCCACTCGTGTCCGTGTTAGTTGGGACAAGATAGCCAGAGGAGTGGAAATTGGATTCAATGACGTCGAAGAGCTATTATGGACGGTGCCAGCTGGCGTGAATATCGATTTCAGGGCCATCCGATTCAGCACAAGTTCAACTTCAGTCACAGGTATCGATAATGTTAAAGTTGATGCATCGGGTAGGTCGCCCCTGCACCTGATACCGGGTCATTTTGATTTTCAATCCACGACGCTGACAGGGATTCGTTCGACACCGGTCTTCCTTCTGAACACCACCCAATCTCCAATCACCATCACTGGCGGCAGTGTCACCAATGCAGCCTTCTCATTGAGTGGACTTAGCTATCCTTTGATCATTCCACCATCGGGCACAGTCACAGCGACTCTCTCGACTACATCTCAGCTCTACGGATCTATGGGAAGTAATGTGACTTTCACATCTGCTTCTGGTAATGCTGCTATGCAGGTACGGGCCACCGGCCCCACCGCGACACCAACGGGAAGTTTTACCGCCTCTCCAGAGTCCTCATGGGTTGGGATAGAGCGCAAGCTGACTCTAAACTCAACGTTTGTGGGTGCTCCAAGAAGATTTGAATGGACGAAAAACGGTTCGGTCATTCCCAGTAACCTGTCATCCTTTACCCTCAATTCAGCTCAACTAAAAGATGCAGGAGTGTACCAGGTTAAGGCTATCTTTAGCGATGGCACCTCTGTCAGCTCTCTACCAGCTAATGTCGGCGTCTATAATGACATTAGAAGTATTGGTTGGGTGCAAAACTCTGGATCATTCTTTGGTCTCTCATCTCCGTCCGCAGGCCCTAATCTCACTTACGCTTGGACCAAGGATGGCCAAGCCCTCCCAGGATCACTGCCCAATATCGTTATGGGTGGAGCCAACATCCGATTCACACCATTGCTCAACGTACACCAGGGATACTACGTTGCTGAAGTGAGCATGCCAAATGCTGCAGGTGGATCGGCATTGAAGGTTAGCATCGCCATGGACCTTGTCGTCCGACAACCACCGATCCTCATCACGGCAAGTCTTGGGCAAGCTATGGTAGGTGTAGAATACGATCAAGAGTTGCTCTTCAGAAGTTACGAACCGCTCATTGTTGAGGAGGTAGTCGGGCTGCCACCAGGACTAAAGTATCATGGGACACCGCCAAGATTCGGCTATAGCTGGGAGTATGAAAGCGGAAGCATTGGCGGCATACCACTGCCTGAAGCAGCTCCTGCCACAACTTCTTCAAGCGCACCCAGTCTTTACCTCGTGAAGATCAGAGCCAGGAACGCTCAAGGCACCGGAGAATGGAAGGAACTCCCGCTTTGGGTACATCCAACTAGTCGATCAGCCAGTTTCTCTGGCCTATCCTCTTTCGATCGGCAATTCAGCCGCGGAGGCAGACTGCAAGTCACCGTGACCTCAGGCGGGCTATGCACTGCCTTATTCGATGATGGGCTGAGTCAGGTCCGAGTCGCCAAGATGCTGAGTTTTGATCAAAGCTCAGGCGAGATGCGCGGAAGCATCTACCAGACGAACCCGCGATACCTTTCGTGGGATTTTAGGCTTCAGGAAGGTCGCCAAATATTGTCAACCATCAGCTTCGGAGGCAGATACGAAAGTATGGTGGCGGGAATTTGCCTGCACAGCTTGATCCCAGCTCAGCAAACTGCTGGCAGCTATCCCACAGCCCTGATCGTGAATACCAACGATACTCAGCCTGGTCTAAATGCACCAACGGGTGCTGGCGTATTGCAGGCTAGACTTGGCCGTGCTGCACAAATGTCGTGCGTGGGCGTTTTGCCAGACGGCAGCACCATCACCAGTTCAGGCCAGATGGTGGCAAATTGGGATGATTCCAAGATTATCCAATATCCCTTTTTTAGCCGCACTAGCATCGGCAATTCGTTGCTCACAGGCTGGCTATTCACCAGTAACGGATTGATGGATGGTCGCTTGGCTTGGAGCCGTATGGCTTCACCATTCAATGCCAGTTACACCAGCGGCTTCAGCTTCAACTCCAGTGAACATTGGATTCAAGCCATTGGCGGCACCTACATCATGCCTGGCAGTGGCTCCACTCTGCTGAATCTGCATACCCAGCCACAGATTCTGCGTGCCAGCAGTTGGGACATCAAGCCACCGACTGACTACTCACGACGTTTCAACATCGACACTCGCTACCGCACCGTACCTCTCGGTCCAGCTACGCGACAGGCAACACTGGTCGTCACTCCGGCCAACAGTTCTTTTTCAGGCACATTGGAAATTGGTTCCTATCTGGGGAAACCCTTGATCGGTAAATACCGTGGCCTACTTGTCCCTAGACTAGGTCGTGGCGTCGGGTTCATGCTGCGCCCGAAGATGGTGAAGCCTGTTGAGAACGCCCGTACTAGCCGCCCCAGCATTATCGTGCCTTACGACTCAGTCGCCATCGACCTCGCTCCAGAATCCGAAGACTGAATATTTACCGACCATTCGCGTGCACTTAAACTCACTCTCGATCCAAATTGCGGCACTCCTCATCCTGCCCTGTCTGCTGAGGGCTCACGCTCAAGATGAGGCTGGTAAGAAAGAACCACCCCGCGCCATTCCCGAGCATGCTCCAGCACAGCCAGCCGATCCAAATCTAACGCGACATCTACTTGATCTACCATTGAGCACCACGGTAAGCGATGCAGTCACTCTCGAATCAGCCGCCGTGCGCTCGCTCAAGGATGCCGCCATTTACGCACCGAATACTTTCATGACTGAGCTGAGCGCTCGCAAATATAGCAACCCCTATTTCCGAGGCATTGGTGCCTCTGCGATGAACCCCGGAGTGATCACCTACATTGATGGCGTGCCTCAATTCAGCGCAAACTCATCAAACCTTGAATTGCTGGACATACAGCAGATCGATTTCATGCGTGGGCCAGTTGGAGCACTCTATGGTCGCAACAGTGTCGGCGGACTTATCCACCTCAACAGCAGCCGACCAACTCTTAGCACCTGGAGTGGCAATGCTGAATCCACCTTTGGGAACTACGGTCTCTACGACTTCCGGGGCAGCCTCACAGGTCCGCTCATTCAGGATCAACTCGGATTTAGTTTCGCGGGTGGCTACCGCGAGCGCGAAGGCTTTTCCCATAACGCATCCAACGGTGCCGACATTGATCACCGCAGCGCTTGGTTTGGCAAAGGTCAGCTCCTTTGGCAGCCCAACGAAGAGTTGGAGGTGCGGCTTATCCTCGCTGGTGAATCTGCCAAAGATGGCGACTATGCTCTACAGGATGTGAGTGCATTGCGCCAGCAAGAGCGGCAGCTCACTCGAAACTTCTATGGGCATACATCGCGTGATGTCATCCAGCCCACTTTGCAAATCACTTACCACGCTGAATCCTACGACCTCATTTCAAATACCGGCCTTGTCTGGTGGCGCACCGATGACCTCACGGACTTCGACTATACCGACCAGCCATTACTCATCCGCCGAGATCACGAAAGGATGCTCACACTCACTCAGGAGTTCAGACTTCAGAACCCGACAGGCAGCCCCATTGCCCTGGCACCCCACGCCAGCCTCCAATGGCACGCTGGCCTCTTTCTTTTCCACAGTCAGTATCGTCAGAATGCAGCTAACAAGAGTGACATAGGCTTCCTGCCTGTCGCAGAGACGCTCTCTCAGTCCAGATTAAACCAAAGCGGCATCGGCTTCTACGGCCAAGGCATCATCACACTCTGGGATCAGCTCAACATTCTTGCTGGCTTGCGGCTCGATATTGAGCATCAGAATACCAAAGCCATTCAGACCATCACCCCAGGAAGCACTCAAATTGTTGATGCTGCCCGCACCTTCGCAGCCCTGTCTCCGCAGCTTGCCATCTCGTATCGCTTCCAGCCAGAACTCATGGGTTATCTCAGTCTGGCAGGTGGCAGCAAGCCAGGGGGATTCAATATTGATGGTTCTGGAGAATTTTCTAATGAACGCACTTGGAACTATGAAATGGGTATCAAGGGGCACGCATTCAGAAATCATCTCAATTACACACTGGCCGTTTTCTACACTGATATCCAAGACATGCAGATCAGTCAGATTGAAAGCACAGGCAGCTACATCAATACAAATGTAGGAAATGCTAGATCTCAGGGCATCGAGTTTGGCCTCGATTACCGCTACTGTGACCGCCTGATGTTCTTTGGTAGTACAAGCTGGCAGGATGCCAGATTCACTTCAGGTACAATCATTGATTCTATGTCAATCAATGACCGCAACTTACCTTACGCGCCAGAATACCAGGTCACCCTAGGAATACTCACAGAGCAGCCACTTCGAAGAGGCGTAACAATCTATGCAAGAGCTGACATACAACTCTGTGGAGCCTTTAAATACAGTGCACAAAACAACACAGGACAAGATGCTTACACACTGGCTAACTTCCGTCTCGGCATTCGGTGCGCCTCATGGTTTAGCGAGTTATTCGTGAATAACGCCTTCAATATTGACTATGTACCTGTGGCTATGAACTACCCCATTTTTGGTTCCCCCAGACTGATCGGTGAAAATGGTGCCCCATGTACTTTCGGGCTGCGGGTGGGAATGAAGTTCTAATTGATGCATTGCAGCATGCAATTTTCAGAATTCCGAATCATCTCAGGCCCCTCAAATAAACCGTCTCTACACGATGTAGGTGCAAGCCATTGGCGGAATGCCATGATAAGCAGAATAGGCAGGAGAATTTAAGCTCTCTTGCTCCTCATCAATCAGGACAGGCTGTTTTCTGTCACCCTACGGTCGACTCACCGTTTGCTAGCGGCTTGGTTCATTGCTTATTTCCGTATCGAGGCTCGTTTGATGAGGTTCACTCTCGTTGCGAACTGACTGTTCGATCTGAATCGTGCTTTCATCCAATAGGCGCGAAATCGCAGCTTCGTCCCTAATCCAGTCTTCAATCCAGAACAGCCTAATTGGATCGGCGGGACTTGAACCCACCTGGACTCCCGCTTCACCAGCGTCCACGTAGTGAGGCAAGGAACTCAAGGCTCTGACTTTTGCAGGTCTGATATACAAAACAAAACCCCTGACAGCGAAAGCTGGCAGGGGTTTTGATGTAGAGCGCCCGTGAGGACGCGATTGGATTAGGCTTGGAGGGCTTCCTCTTCCTGCTCAGCGCCGCGACCTGCTGGACGTTCGGTCTCGACGAGCTCGAAGTTGCGGTGGGTGATGAAGCCGGTTCCGGCTGGGATGAGATGACCCATGATGACGTTTTCCTTGAAGCCACGGAGGTAATCCGATTTGGCCAAGGTGGAGGCTTCGGTAAGAACACGGGTGGTGTCCTGGAAGGAAGCTGCCGAGATGAAGGATTCTGTTTCCAGAGAAGCTTTGGTGATGCCAAGAAGAACTGGCTCAGCTTCCGCTGGCTTACCACCCTCTTCAGAGACACGCTCATTCTCCTTATCGAAGGAGGTGCGATCCACCTGATCTCCCCAAAGGAATTCAGTGTCTCCCGTGTCGGTGATCTTCACCTTACGGAGCATCTGACGAATGATGATCTCGACGTGCTTGTCATTGATTTCCACACCTTGGGCGCGGTAAACTTCCTGAACTTCGTTGACGAGATGCTCACGCAGGGCTTGAGGGCCAAGAATCTCAAGGATTTCATGCGGCACGACAGGTCCGTCGGTGAGCTGATCTCCACGATTCACGACGTCTCCATTGAAGACGAGGATGTGCTTACTACGAGGGATGAGATGTTCTTCCTGCTGACCAGACTTCTGATCAGTGACGATCACGCGGCGCTTACCACGGACCAGACCACCGATTTCAACCACACCGTCAATTCGGGCGATTTCACAAGCGTCTTTCGGTTTGCGGGCTTCGAAGAGTTCAGCAACACGTGGCAGACCACCGGTAATGTCCTTGGTCTTGCTAGCCTTACGTGGCGTCTTGGCAAGTGTGGTTCCGGCTTCGACCTTCTCACCGTTTCTCACGCTGATGTGAGCTCCGGCTGGAATGGTGTAGCTGGCGAGAACTTCGTGCGTCTTGGCGTTGGTGACGACCACCTGTGGGTGGAGATCTTCCTTGTGCTCAATAACGACGGTTTCTTCGTTGCCTGTGGATTCGTTCTTCTCCTTGGTGAAGGTGATGCCAGCGATCATGTCGCGGAACTCGATCTTACCAGCCTTTTCAGTGATGATCGGCATGTTGTAAGGATCCCAGGTTACAACCTGCTCACCTTTCTTCACGCTAGCACCATCGGGTTTAGCGATGATCGCACCGAGAACCAACTTGTGGCTTTCGAGTTCCTTACCGTCGTCGTCAATGATAGCGATGACGCCATTCTTGGTAAGGGCAATCCACTGACCTTCCGCGGTCTGCACAGTGCGGATATCTGTGTAGCGGATGGTTCCACTGGTCTTGACGTTGATAAAGGGCTGCTTGAAGCTGCTCATGGCGGCACCACCGACGTGGAAAGTACGCATGGTCAACTGAGTTCCAGGCTCACCGATGGACTGAGCGGCGACGATACCGACAGCTTCACCGATGCGGACGAGGCGGCTCGTCGCAAGGCTGAGGCCGTAGCACATGGCACAGCAACCCCGCTTGCTCTCACAGGTGAGAACCGAGCGGATCTTCAGCTTCTCGACACCCAGCTTGGAGAGATGGGCAGCTTCTTTTTCAAGAGCGAGTTGGTTAGCGGCGATGACAGTTTCCTTCGTGACAGGATCGTGAATGGTCTCGCAGCTGGTGCGGCCATAGATACGAGTCTTGAGATCGACCACTTCTTCGTCACCTTGATAGATGGAGCAAAGGGTAATGCCATTGACGGTTCCGCAATCCTCTTCGGTGACGATAACGTCCTGAGACACATCGACAAGCTTACGAGTCATGTAACCGGAGTCAGCCGTCTTCAGAGCCGTATCGGCGAGGCCTTTACGAGCTCCGTGAGTGGAGATGAAATACTCAAGCACGGTCAGACCTTCACGGAAGTTCGAAGTGATCGGACGTTCGATGATTTCACCGGATGGCTTGGCCATCAGACCACGCATACCAGCAAGCTGCTTAATCTGAGTCTTGTTACCACGGGCACCGGAGGTGACCATGACGTAAAGCGGATTGTGATGCTTCTTACCTTCGTTGTATTCCAAGGTGCGGAACACTTCGTCAGCCGTGGCGTCACCTGTTTGGGTCCAAACGTCAACGATCTTCTGGTAGCGCTCACCGTGAGTGATGAGACCACGACGATAGAGTTTCTCGACGGCATCGACTTCCTTGTAGGCTTTTTCAAGACCGAGCTTCTTAGCGTCAGGAATGACCATGTCAGTGATACCGATGGAGCAACCAGAGTTGGTAGCTTCACGGAAACCGAGAGTCTTCAGACGGTCCAAGCAAGCAACCGTTTCTTTTTGACCCACGGTCTGGAAGCAGCGCCAGATAATGTCGGAGATTTGTTTCTTACCAACGGTGTTGTTGATGAAACCAAGCTTTGCGGGCCAGATCTCATTGAAACGAACACGACCGATGGTGGTCTCGATGAACGACTTGGTCGGATCACCGAAGGCGCGCTTCTCCTGTTGGTAGTCTGGATTGCGATAACGAATCTTGTCGTTCACACCAGCATGGCCTTCAGAAAGGGCAAATTCGACTTCAGATGGGTCGTTGTAAATTGGCAGACGCTCAAAGACATCAGCCTTCTTTTTCTCACCAAACTCACGCAGGTAAGTCAAGAAGTAGCAACCGAGAGGAATGTCCTGGGATGGAGTCAAGATCGGCTTACCGCTAGCTGGGCTGAACAAGTTGTTCGGCGCAAGCATGAGCAGGCGAGCTTCCAACTGAGCTTCCACAGAGAGTGGCACGTGAACGGCCATTTGGTCACCATCAAAGTCAGCATTGTAAGCACCGCAAACAAGCGGATGCACACGGATAGCTTCGCCTTCGATGAGTTTTGGCTCAAAGGCTTGAATGGAAAGACGATGGAGGGTAGGAGCACGGTTCAGGAGAACTGGATGTCCCTTGGTGACTTCATCAAGAATATCCCACACCTCAGGCGTGCGACGCTCAATCATCTTCTTGGCAGAGCGGACGGTGTGAACCAGACCCATTTCCTTCAAGCGACGAATGATGAATGGCTCGAACAAGACGAGAGCCATCTTCTTCGGAAGACCGCACTGATTGAGAGTGAGATCAGGACCGATAACGATAACGGAACGACCGGAGTAATCGACGCGCTTACCGAGAAGGTTTTGACGGAAACGACCGGACTTACCTTTGAGCATGTCAGAGAGGGACTTCAGCGGACGATTGCCTGCACCAGTCACTGGGCGACCATGGCGACCGTTGTCGAACAAGGCGTCCACAGCTTCCTGCAACATGCGCTTCTCATTACGAATGATGACATCCGGTGTGCGCAGTTGGAGCAGGTTCTTGAGACGGTTGTTACGATTGATGACGCGACGATAGAGATCGTTCAAGTCAGAGGTCGCGAAGCGGCCACCTTCCAGAGGCACGAGCGGACGCAGGTCCGGAGGAATGACTGGAAGAACTTCCATGATCATGGCTTCTGGACGGCTGTGAGACTCCGCAAAGCCTTGGCAAAGCTTCAAGCGCTTAGCCAGCTTCTTGCGGATCTGCTTGGACTTGGTCTTGGTCATCGCCTCTTCCAGTTCCTTGATGGCATCGGTAAGATTGATGCCACTGAAGATGTCGCGGATGGCTTCAGCACCCATGCCAACGCGGAAAGCATCTGCACCGTATTGCTCTTCAGCTTCACGGAGATCAACTTCAGTCAGAAGCTGACCGCGTTGCAGTGGAGTGCTGCCCGGCTCGATGACCATGTAGTCTTCATAATAGATGACGCGCTCAAGAGAGCGGGCCGTCATATCTAGCATCAGACCGATGCGTGAAGGCATGCATTTGTAGAACCAAATGTGAGTCACTGGCACAGCGAGCTCGATGTGGCCCATGCGCTCACGACGGACACGTGAGAGTGTCACTTCGACGCCGCAGCGATCGCAGATAACACCCTTGTGCTTGATGCGCTTGTATTTACCGCAAGCACACTCCCAGTCACGGGTAGGTCCAAAGATACGCTCACAGAAAAGGCCACCCTTTTCTGGTTTGAACGTACGGTAGTTAATGGTTTCAGGGTTCTTGACTTCTCCAGAACTCCAGGAGCGGATACGATCCGCCGAAGCGATACAGATCGACACAGAGTCGAACTCCTCACCCGTGGGTTTCTCCCCGAAGATTTCTTTCAAGCTCGCGTCAGCATTCATAGACATAGATTTGAAGCGTTAAGGTTTGTGATTCAGGGTTGGGATTAGAGACCTGCGGTGAAGCGTTCAAGCACTTCGACGTCCGCATCTTGGGTTGCACGTTTATGCACTTTCACGTCGAGACCGAGTGACTGCATTTCTTTAATGAGAACGTTGAAGGACTCTGGAGTGCCGGCTTCCAACGAGTTATCGCCTTTGACGATTTGCTCGTAGATGCGTGTGCGGCCTTGAACGTCATCCGATTTCACCGTCAGGAGTTCCTGGAGGGTGTAAGCGGCGCCGTAAGCTTCAAGAGCCCAGACTTCCATTTCCCCAAAGCGCTGACCACCGTATTGGGCCTTACCGCCGAGAGGCTGCTGAGTCACAAGAGAATATGGTCCGACAGCACGCGCATGGATCTTATCAGCGACAAGATGTCCGAGTTTCAACATGTAGATGTAACCAACCACGACATCGAGATTGAAGGCATCACCTGTGCGTCCGTCATAGAGAGTCGATTTGCCATTCAGGCCCATCCACTCATAACCAGGAGTTTTCTTGGCGTCCTTGATGTATTCCATGATCTTGGTTTCAGGGATACCATCGAAGACGGGTGTAGCGATCTTCAGACCCAGAGCCTTGCAAGCAAGACCCAAGTGGGTTTCAAGAACCTGACCAACGTTCATTCGTGAAGGCACGCCGAGAGGATTCAAGACGATATCCACTGGCGTTCCATTTTCAAGGAACGGCATGTCTTCTTCAGGAACAATGGTAGCGACAACGCCCTTGTTTCCGTGACGACCAGCCATCTTATCACCGACGCTAAGCTTACGCTTGCTGGCAACGAAAACGCGGACCTGTTTGACAACGCCGTCTGCGGCTCCGTCTTCGCTGGTCTCAATGCGGTCGAGGTTACGCTCACGCTCATGATCCGCATCTGAGAACTTCTGCTCGAAGCTCTGGATGATGTCGAAGATCTTGTTACGGATCGGGCTTGGATCGATTTCGATGGAGTCATAAGTCTCGGCCAACTTGCGGAGGAGAGTCTTGGTGATCTTCTTGTTAGAACCGATGATGATTTCACCTGTCTGGCCGTTAACGACATCGAGAGGGATCTTCTCATTGAGAAGGATGTCGCTGAGCTTCTCGGTGAGTTGCTCGGTGAGGTCTTCCTTCTTCGTGCGATAGTCTTCTTCAATCTGCTTGATCTGCTTCTTGGCTTCAGCTGGGGAAAGCTTCTCTTTCTCGCCTGCATTAATGCCACCGCGCTGAGCCAGTTTGACGTCCATGACGATCCCCGTGCAACCCGAAGGAACGCGCAGCGATGTATCTTTAACGTCTGCAGCTTTCTCACCGAAGATGGCGCGCAAGAGGCGCTCTTCAGGAGCAAGTTCAGTTTCAGACTTCGGAGTGATCTTTCCGACGAGGATGTCGCCAGGCTTCACTTCGGCACCGATACGGACGACGCCGTCAGCATCAAGGTTCTTGAGAGCCTCATCACCGACATTCGGAATATCACGTGTGATTTCTTCAGGCCCGAGCTTCGTATCGCGAGCAATAACATCGAAGTCTTCGATGTGAATGGAAGTGTAGATGTCCTCTTTCGAAACACGACGACTGATGACGATGGCATCTTCGAAGTTGTAACCATTCCATGGCATGAAGGCGACGAGCACGTTCTTACCAATGGCGAGTTCGCCCTGATCCGTACAAGGACCGTCAGCGATGACGTCGCCCTTCTTGATCTTCTGGCCACGCTTCACGAGCGGACGCTGATTGATGCAGGTGCCAGCATTGGAACGGCCGAACTTGCGGAGAGGATAAACAAACGTGCCCTTCTCAGGGTCAGTTTGACAGGACTTGAGCGGATCAGCCAAGAAGACTTTGTCCGAAACAGGAAGGGCACCGTCTTTGGTGATGATGATCACGTCAGCCGTCGCTGTTGCAACCACACCGGCGGCGTCGCTGACAACCACAGCACGTGAGTCACGAGCGGTTTTACCTTCCATGCCTGTGCCCACGAGTGGAGCTTCGGCTTCGAGGAGTGGCACGCCCTGACGTTGCATGTTCGATCCCATGAGGGCTCGGTTAGCATCATCGTGTTCCAGGAAAGGAATCAAGTTAGCAGCAATGGAGACGAGCTGCTTCGGAGAGACGTCCATGAGAGTCGGCTTCGAAGGCTCGACTTCCAGGAAGTCACCGCGATAACGAACGGTGACTTTTTCGCCAATGAAGTTACCCTTCTCGTCAAGGCGGTTGTTGGCCTGAGCGATGTGGTGGTTCTCTTCTTGGTCAGCAGTGAGATACTCGATCTTATCAGCCACGACACCATCTTTAACAGGACGGTAAGGCGTTTCGATGAAACCGAATTCATTGATGCGGGCATAGGTGCCCAGAGAGTTAATCAGACCGATGTTCGGACCTTCGGGAGTCTCAATCGGGCAAATACGACCGTAGTGAGAAGGATGAACGTCACGAACTTCGAAACCAGCGCGGTCACGATTCAGACCACCAGGTCCAAGTGCAGACAAACGGCGCTTGTGGGTCAACTCAGCGAGAGGGTTGATCTGATCCATGAATTGGCTCAACTGACTGCGACCAAAGAAGTCACGCACGACGGCGGAAAGCGCCTTCGGATTGACTAGCTTCGCCGGAGTCATGGTGTCCATGTTCACATCAAACAAGGTCATGCGCTCTTTCACCAGACGCTCCGTGCGGGCAAGACCGACACGGCATTGGTTGGCAAGCAATTCACCCACGGCACGCACACGGCGGCTACCAAGGTGATCAATATCATCAAGGAGACCTTCACCAGCACGCAGCTTGAAGAGGTAGCTCATGGCAGTGATAACGTCATTGGCATCCAGGATGCGCATGTCGCTATCTGTCTTCAGTGCCAGCTTCTGATTGATCTTGTAACGACCCACGCGAGTGAGGTCATAGCGCTTTGGATCAAAGAAGAGACGCTTAACGAGGGCGCGTGCATTCGGGATGGTCGGTGGATCGCCTGGGCGCAGACGACGATAGATTTCCTTCAAGGCTTCATCTTCATCCTTGGCTGGATCTTTGCGAAGAGAAGTGATGATCAGATCGTCCTGGGAGGCCGTCACGACCTTGACCGTCTTGTGACCCAGTTGGATCAACTGACGAAGAACACCAGCAGTCAGCGGCTCGTAAGCACGAGCAACGATGAGCTCACCGTCAAGAATGTCGCGGAAGAGCAACTTCGTAGCAATTTCTTCTTCGCTCAGGCCTTCCTTGAGCTTCATGTCCTCGATGTTGTAGAACAACTTCAGGATGTCCTCATCTTTGGAATAACCAATAACGCGAAGGAGCGTTGTGGCTAGGAATTTACGACGACGACGGCGGCGATCTAGGTAGACATAAAGAAGATCGTTCGTATCAAACTGAACTTCCAACCAAGTTCCACGGTCAGGAATAATACGGAAGCCATAGAGCCAGCGACCATTCAAGTGCTGGCTGCTTTCAAAGCAAATACCTGGGGAACGGTGAAGCTGACTGACAACCACACGCTCAGCGCCATTGATAACGAAGGTGCCGCGGTCGGTCATGAGTGGGATTTCTCCCATGTAAACGCGCTCTTGCTTGGCACCAGCTTCGTCCTTCAGTTCAAAGGTCACGTAGAGGGGTGCGCTGTAAGTTTCCGCTTCGCGGATAGCTTCCAGAGAATTGAGCTTCGGATCACCGATCTCGTAAACCACGAAGTCGAGCGTCATCTTCTGATCATAACTTTCGATCGGAAAGACTTCTTTGAAGACCGCTTGCAGGCCCACTTCCTTACGCTTGGAGGGGAGGACGTTTTTCTGGAGGAAATCCTCATAAGAGCGGAGCTGAATCTCGATAAGATTCGGTGGCTCGGCTACTTCGTGGATCTTGCCAAAGTTGGTGCGCTGGGACATAAGCAAGGTGGGGAG
>JAIXOU010000014.1 GCA_027486585.1 Verrucomicrobiaceae bacterium
GTGGTGCCGAAGTTGTCTTTGGTCACATCGGCATGGGCCGAAACGAGACCGACGGCGAATAGGACGAGGAGAGTGAAGGTGAGTTTCATAAGTCGATTTGTGGAAGGGTTCGTGATTGCTCAGCACCAGTGGAAGCCGTCGTAGCCTTCGCCCAGCGGCGCGAGCAGTAGGGCGGTGAGGAGGGGGCGGGTGGGTTTCATTTGGGTTCCTTGTTTGGATTCACGACGATCTCCCATTTGCCAGCGGGAAGATTGAATGCGCTCTGCTCCTCTGGCTTACCGTTGACGGTGATCTGGGTGAAGCCGGGCAGCTTGACGGAGGCGCTGGTGTTCCAGGGGACAGTGACGTTCCAGCGAACCGAGTCGCCCCGCTTTTCCCATGCGCTCGTGATTCTCCCGTAGGGCGATGCCACTTCCGCCTGAGCGGAGTTGAGTTCCTTTGGGAAAACTGGTCCAAGTATAAACTGCTGGAAGCCGGGATGCTCAGGATCGGGGCGGATGCCGCCGAGCCATTCGGCAAACCAAAAGCCTGCGCGCGGGCGTTCGGATTGCATGATGTTCGAACCGCTGCCGCCCGTCGGGTTCGTGAAGGTGTTCCAGGTCTCGAAGAGCGTGCCGTTGCCAGTTTTGAGCATGTGCCCCAGGCTGGGATAGCTCTCGCGCGATAGCATTCCGTAGGCGAGGTCTGCATGGCCGCTCGCGCTCAAGGCGTCCATAAGCCGTGGGAAACCATGCGTGCCGGTCGTGAAGCGTCCGCCGAGCTTCTCGATATCGGTTACGAGGGCAGCGAGGACTTTGGGAGTGTTCTCCGGCGTGGGCAGGTCCGCAGCCAAGGCTAGCGCGTTATTCCCCTGGCAACCGTAGGAGCCGGTCGCTGGATTGAAGAATGTCTGGTTCCATTCCGCGCGGACTTTTTCGCCCATAGCCCGGTATTTGCGGGCGAGGTCATCGCGTCCGGCATGGGCGGCCATGGCCACCAGCATATTCAGGTTCTCCAGCAGCACGGCGGTGCCCCAGAGCGGCCTTTGACGGTCGCGCGGCGGATGCTGTCCGCGCGGCAGATCGAGCACGGTATCGCCGTCATACCAGTCGAAACAGAAAAACCCGCCCCGGAGGTAGCCCGCGCTGAGGTCCTTCGCTGCGAGGAAGTTCTTGCTTATGCCCGTATCACGCCGGTTCTGCGGGTTGTCCCAGTAGTAATCAAGATAGGCGGCAAAGTGGTCCAGCCCGCGCCTGAGCATCCGGTCGTCTCCGTATCGCAACCAGAGCAGGTAGGCCAGACGAATGGGGCCGTCCTCATGGAGCGGCTGCTCCGGGGACGGTCGGAAGCCGCAGAACTGCCGGAAGTGCCCGGATGCATCCTGCGTCAGCAGGGAGGACTCGACGGATTTCGACCACATCATCGGCACGGAAAAGGCCGTGGCCGCGAGACGGGCGCAACCGGAGGTCATTTCGGGGCAATACTGTTTTTCCCGCGTTGGATTGTCCTGCGTGAAACCGTGCGTGCAATACAGATAGGTATTCAGGCAGGCCGCATGGAGGCGGTTGAGCCGCTCGTCCGAGGATTTGAACGTGCCCTCCTGCGGCAGATCGGTGTGGACCACGACCCCGGTCACCGCATCCTCCGGCGGTTTGCCGGGGTAACCAGTGAGTTCGACATAGCGATACCCGGTGTAGCTGAAGCGGCGACGCCAGACTTCCTCCTTCCTGCCGGACGCCACATACACGTCGGTGGGAGAATGGGCATGATACCGTCTTCCGGAAGTGCTCGATGGCGCACACCCTTCAGCCATGGCGTAGGGGGCGAGGCGTCCGGGAGTGCGTTCGCGGGCCACGCCATCCTGATAGCGGAGCAATGAGCCGATGGGTTGGTCCGGGGCAAAAACACGCTGAGCATAGCGGAGCGTCAAAGCGGTGCCGGCCGGCACTGTGACTTTTAGCTCTGCCGCGCCGGAGAATGCCTCGCCCATGTCATACACCCAGACGCCTTCGGCCGGGCTATAGACCCGCGCGGCTTTGATGCGTCTGACTACTCGTTCCGCAGGAACAAGGTCGGGTGCGAGCCGCTTGGTCGGACTGCTTGTCACGAGACAATTCTTCCACGCGCCATCATCGAATCCCCCTTGGTCCCAGCCGACCCGTTCCAGCCTTGCGTCGTAACATTCACCTAGCCAATGCGAGTCCTTGAGAATCGGGCTGGGAGCGCTTTTCCACTCGCCGTCGGTGCCGAAGACCACGCGATGTCCGTCCTCGAACTCGATCTCGAATTGAGCCCGTGCAAACGGTGTAGTGCCGACAGGGACGTTGTGGCCGATGCGGCCCGAATCAAACCAACCGTGCCCCAGAATCAGCCCGAACGCATTCGTGCCTTCGCGCAGCAGCGGCGTGATGTCATGCACCGAATACGACACCTGCTCCTTGAACGGCGTCACGCCCGGCTCGAGTTCCTTGTCGCCGACTTTGCTGCCGTTGATCCGCAACTCGAAAAAACCGGGCGCGGCCACATACGCGCGGCCAAGACGGATGGCACCTTGCAGTGCCACCTCCCGGCGCAACAACGGACAAGGAACGAGCTTTTCCAGAATCGCCATGTTACCTGCCTCGGCCTTGGCCAGCTCCTCAGCCGGGACGGGGGATGCAGGCTCCTTTGCCCCTCCCGGCAAAAAGTTGTCCGTGATCACAGGCACGGTAGTCATCTGCACCCAGACGCGGGCCGCGTCATTGTTCACCGGGACGAGGTCCGGCGCTTTGATCCACTTCGCGCTCCAATCCTCCGGCTCAAGTAAGCCGACCTCGAGGCTCGCGGTATCCGACCACTGGGTTTCCCGGCCATTGTTTCCCCATGACTTTACCCGCCACCACACCGGCTGACGCGAGACCAGCGGCTTCCCTCCATAGTTGACCAGATGGGACTGGTCGGATTCCACCTTCCCGGTGTCCCACAGGTCCGCCTCTCCTTTCGCCAGCTTCTCCGGCGATGAAGCCGCCTGCACCTGATACGCGGTTTGTTTCGCGCCCGGAACTGACTCCTCGACGATCCAGGAGAAACGTGGAAGGGCGGTGTCAACCACCAGCGGATTAGTGAGAAACTCGGTTTTCAGCGACGTCGGTTTGGTCGCCCGAGCTTCCGGCGGCGAGTGCGGTTGATTGATAACCCGCTTGAGGGCTACCGGGCCGATAAGGCCGGATGGCAGCAGCGGCTGGTCAGGGTTTTGTTTCAGGGGCGGGGTTAAGAGCAAAAAAGGCTTCAGCTTTGGAGCTCGGGCGTCGCCGATCAGGCGGTTGGGCCACTGGTTGACCACAGCGATCTCCAAAGTGTTGTCGCGGCCCTTGGCGACCTTGGAGATTTCGACTCGCCACGGTGCGGTCCAGACCACGCCCAGCGGTTGGCCGTTGAGCTTTACCTCCGCCAGGTCCTTCACTGTGCCGAGGTCGAGGTAGAGCGGTCCGGAGTCCGGCTTCACCCCTTTGGGCAGGTCGAAGGACTTCCGGTAAACCGCCGTGCCAGCGTAGTAGCGGATGCCTTCCTCGGGCCGCTTGCTCCAGTCCTGCAGCGAATCGAACTTCACCTCGCCAGGACCCCGGCGCTGCGTATCGAACGTGACCTGCCAGGGACCGTTGAGCGTCTCTGCGGTTTGGAGAACGGCAAAGTTTTTCCCATTGAACCGATCCTCAGTTTGAGAGCCGCGGGAGAAGACCACGAACGCGCTCTGCCTTGGGAGGAACTCCAGCGGGACGGTGGTGGCACCGTCTTTCTCGCTGAACTCAGGTAAGGCGCGACGCGTGCCGTCCACCGAGTCCCACCATTCAGGTTTCGCGCCGGACACGCGGAATGTGACGGCCACGTTCCTGGTTTCGTCCGACTGGTTAGACACAAAATAAATGTCCGTCTCGCCGTCCCGACGGTGAATCCAGTCAAACGGGACCTGCCCGCCCGAGCCGGAAATCTGCACATCTTCGCGAAGACCGTCGGCTTTCAGGATTTCGGCAGGACCCATGCCGCAAACGACTCGTCCCCGGCCCACGGAACGGATCCCTGTGGCGGGCTTTTCACCCGAGCCCCAGAGTTCGTTGGCAAGTTGGCGGACTTCCTCATCGCAGGTGGGATTGTCGGAAAGGCCAGCAGCCGAGATCGGCTTTGGACCGAGTAGGACACAAGCTCCATCGAAAACCAAATCTCGAATCCGGCGCAAGGAAACCGGATCCACCTTTGTCTGGGTCGGCGGGAGAACGAGATAACCGTAACTCAGGCCGCTCGGGAGAAACAGTCGCCCCTCCTTGACGGTAAGTCGGTTCAGCAACACATCGGTGTTAACGATATCCGCGTTGCATCCCAGCGGCAGAGCCGGACGCATCGCGCGCCGGTCAGGACAGCCGTAGGGAACCGCATCCCCGGTCCAGTAAGCAAAGTCAGCCACGAAGGTTCCCCGCTGCAAAAGCGCCGAGCACCGGGCGAGGTATTCGGTGAACGCGTGGGACTGCTTCCACCATGTCATGTTGCGGTTGAATTGAAGCCCGTAACCCTTTGATGCCCGCATGGCGCCTTCTCTGTCAGCCGGTTGCAGGCCGTAAAAATGATAGGCCACATGCTGCAGGCCGTCGCTAAAGGCGCGGTCAGCGGTGGTTTTGAGGCTGGAAGGCGGATCGGTAAGGAGGTATGCCGCAGGTGTCTCCGGTGTCTCCGTGTAGCTATGCAGTCCGGCAATGTCGTAGTAGGAGGAGAAAGTCTCGGCAGAACACGCAGGCTTCCCGTAGATGTGCGAAGCGGAGGCGGCCAAGCGGATTGTGTTGAGGCCCAGACCAAAGGGCAAGGCACGCGGGGCGAGAGGCGACTCCCTGTCGATCTTATGAATCTGGAACTGCATCGACTGCAGCTTCCCTGTCAGCGGATGCCGCTGCGTGTTCCAGATTTCCGCCTGCGGTTGATCGATCGCCCCAAAGATGCGCAGGCTGTCGGCGATAGGTGACGCCCAGCCATAGGCACCCTGCGTGGTGAATTGCAGCCCCATTTCGTGCAGGCGTTTGGTCCAGTGAGCGAAGTGGTTTTCCAACAGCAAGTCGGCAATCGTGCGGCGATAATCATGCAAAAAGCGGGAGCTTAAAGACGCAGAGCCGATGGGTATGCCTGCCAGCACCGGCAGCCAGGCAGTCAGGTCATAACCCCGGCGTTTTAGGAATTCGTCCGGGAAGTCAGGCGTCCATGTCTGGCGGCCATTTTCCCAACTGTCGAACTGCATATGAGTCCACGTCTTGCCGACCTGTGTGCCGGCATCCGGCAGCAGCTTCTCGACGCTCTGCTGGAGGTGATAGTCCAGTGCGTCTTTCCGAAAGAAATCCGGTGCCCAGGGGCTCAGCACCGTGCAGCCAAAGCGAAGAATCGTCCATTCGCCGGGCGGTGCATCCCAATTGATCGTTCCGTCCGCTTTCATCCGGGAGGTGAGGTTGACCACATCCTCCGGGCCGGGTGCGGGGACACCAGTCTCCAGCCACTGCGGGTCATCGAACACATCGGGAGCTTCCGGCGGAAAGGAGGCGTAGTTGTCCTTCGCCGTCATCAGATCAAAAGGCTGGATGCTCCACAGCAAGCCGGTTTCGGCGCGTTGCTTGGGAAGCGGTTTCGCCCCTGAGGTTTTGCGCACAGCGAGCGCGGCTACATCCGTGTAATAGTGGTTGACCGGCGGTGCCTGGCCCTTGGGTGTGAACTTTTTGGCGTAGCTCGCAAAAGCTGGATCATTGATCTCCGGCCGCGGCAAGGCCGTATGCACCGTGCCGCCCCCGGTCACCGAGGTGGCGGTGTGGACAATCCGTTTCTGCGCGAACTCGGGTGTCATCCACGGAAGTTTTTTGCAACTCCACGAGCAGTCGTTGTTCAGGTGAATCTGCAGCCCGAGGCGGCCAGCCTCCTTGAGCAGGTGATCGAACAGCGGCGGCCACTCAGGCTTCATGTAGAGGTCATAGGGATAGACCCGCGCTCCTTGGATGCCCTCCGCCTGCATGGCTTCGAGGTCCTGCGTGATCTTCTCCGGGGTTGCAGAAATCTGCCAATACCAGTGAACGAACGGTTTCGCAGCGGCGGGCGGTGAGGCAAAGGCCTGTTCGAGAGAAACTGGGCCGAGCAAATCCGCATCTTTGGCGAATCCTCTCTCGGAAAGGAGTGCCACCAGCAAAGCGGTGAGGCAGGTGAGAGTGGGTTTCACAATGAGGTCAGTGTTTGAGGTAACTCGCCGCGAAGACTGCTTGGCGATGCTGGGGACTGAGGGCGCGTTTCATGGTGCGGTGGGATGGGGAGAAAGGGCGGGTTAGCGAAGCGTCAGGGTGCCGCCGTCCACCGCGAGCGCAGTGCCGGTGATGAAGCTCGCCTCGTCCGCGCAGAGAAAGAGTGCGGCTGCGGCGATTTCGTCGGGCTGCCCCATGCGCCCGATGGGCTGGGCGAGCGAGAGTTTCTCAAACATCTCCGCCTCGCGGCCCGCGTAGTTCTTCGCGATGAATCCATCCACGAACGGCGTATGCACGCGGCCGGGGAGCAGGGCGTTGCAACGCACGCCGTGGGCAAGGAAGTCCTTCGCCACGGAATACGTCATGCTCAGCACCGCGCCTCCTCTGGCAAAGAGGCGTGCGCTGGCGAGTCCAATGCCGGAGGCACCTCCGGTGATGACGTCGATAGGGTTTTGAAGATTGCTTTGGTTCATCAAGAAAAGAACTGGTAGGAGGTCATACCAGTGACTAAACGCGAGCGGATTTCGAGTTCTTGCGCGAGGACCCTTTAGATTTTTGTGGGTGAATGAAGAAGTCTCGGAAGCTTGGCTTCAATAACGTCATCATTCCATTTGTGCAGCCTGCTCTTCCAGACGTTCGTCGGAGTTGATGAAGGCCCAGCAGATGGCGCCGAGGAAGTAGCTGAGGGCGAAGAGGCCCATGTTGATGGTCCAGTTGTTGTTTGTGGCGGCGAGCACGAGGGGCACGGCCATGGGCGCTATGGCTCCGCCGACTTGGCCCATCATGTTCATGCTGCCGGAGAGTGCGCCGGTGTGGCGTCCGCCAACGTCCATGCACGCGCCCCAGGCACCGGGCATGGCGAGATCGCTGCACAAGGCCGCGAGACCAATGGCCAGCACGGAGGCCACCGGTGTTTGAAGTTGCATCGAGATGAGCAGCATGAGACCCGCAGCGCCCATGCCGAGCACTCCCAGCCATCGGCGCGTGCGGGCGATGCTGCCGAGCCACACATCCAATCGCGCCGAAAGCAGACCCGCGAGAATGGAGCCGATGCCGCCGAAAAACAGCGGCACACAGGCCAGCAAGGCTCGCTGCATGTCGCCCATGCCGGTGAACTGTTCCTTCAGATACGTGGGGAACCAGGTGATGTAAAAATACCAGGCGTAGGACATGAAGAAATACTGCGCCCAGAGCATCCAGACCGTGCGGGAGGCCAGCAGCTTGCCCCACGGCATGGAATGATCACCGCTGTGCTGGGTTTCGCCGATGACCGCCAACTCACCCGCATTCACCGCCGGATGATCCTTTGGCTGATCGCGGAACCAACGATAAAACGATAGCGCCCACACCACGCCGAGCAGGCCGAAGATGAGAAACACCCAGCGGTAATGCAGGCCGAGCCCGAACTTGCCCTCACCACCACTCGCCAGCATCCAGCCGACTAGCAGCGGCGTGAAGGCACCACCCCAGCGAGCGCTCAGCCACAGGACGCCCTGCGCTTTGACGCGCTCAGCCGCCGGAAACCAATTGGTAAACGCCTTCGTGATGTTGGGAAA
>JAIXOU010000146.1 GCA_027486585.1 Verrucomicrobiaceae bacterium
GCTTTGGCGAACTCGGGGGCCATCATCTGGCAGGGACCGCACCAGGCGGCCCAGAAGTCGATGACGATGGGTAGTGGGCTTTGGGAAACGAGCGCGGCAAAGGCGGCGGGGCTGGTCATTCCGACCGGTGCAGCGATGTGGGGCAGGTCAGCCTTGCAGCTGCCGCAACGGCCTTGCTGGCTAAGTTTGGCGTAGGCGATGCGGTTCGCGGTGCCACAGGCGGGGCATGGCAGAATGATGCCGCGTTCGTCGGATTCGAGGTGATGGCTCATGGAGGACAAGATCGAAGGAGAGTTAAAAATTGCATATACGCATACGCTCATATAGTCGTCCTGCAAGACGACCTTTCTTTGAACATGAGCAAACGTCTTCTCATCCTCAGCAGCGGCACCGCTGGCACCACGATGGCCAATTATCTGCGCAAGCGCCTGCACGCGTCTGAATGGCTCATGAAGGTGGTGGATCGATCGGAAAAGCATCTTTATCAGCCGGGCTTTTTGTTTCTTCCCTTCGGCAAGTGCGAGGAGAGCGACATCATCCGGCAGACGCGGGATTTCATGCCGCTTGGAGGCCTCTCGGGCAGTGTCACCCAAGACACAACCGCTTCGAGTCGAAGAAGCCTTGTGAAACCAAGCCCTGGCACAACTCAACGATCTTCCATCCTCGCTTTAAGGCTTAGAAACCTGCCAGATGTTTGGAGCGCTCGTCGTGCTCTGCTTTCAGTTTGGCACACATGATTTCACAAAGCTGGAAGATCGCGGGATCAGAGATCGCGCAAATCGTGGCCAGACCATCACGCCGCGTAGCGATCATCCCCGCCTGCTTGAGGACTGAGAGATGCTTGGACACATTTGCCTGGCCCGTTCCGGCGGCCTCGACGAGCTGAGTGACGTTCTTCTCACCTTGCATCAGAGCGCTTAGCAGTTTTAGCCGAACTGGTTCGGACAGGGCACGGAACCGGTGGGCGATAAGTTCCAGCGCTGCATCGGGCAGCTGCTTGGTGTTGGTCGTGGCAGGCTTGGCTTGGTCTTTCTTGGGCATGACTTGTTTCACAGCTTGACTTTATATCACTATATAGCGATATAGCAACATAGTTGTTACTGATTATCCAATCCCAAGATTAAACCCCATGAAAACCAATCCCTGCATCCTCCCTCGTGAACTCGCTGACGCCCTCCAGGCCGAAGGTTGCCAGCTCCTCGACGTGCGCGAGCCTGTCGAGTTCGCTGAATCCCATGTCTCCGGCGCGAAACTCATCCCGCTGGGACAGATCGAGGCCCGCTGCAACGAACTCGACAAAACAAAGCCCTTGTTCGTCATGTGTCAGGCTGGCAAACGAGGCGCTGCTGCCGCAGACAAGCTGACCGCCCTCGGTTTCAGTGATGTACGCAATCTCGAAGGTGGCATCCTCGCTTGGAAGTCCGTAGGCCTGCCCTGTTCGAGTGGATCAAAAATCGTGATGCCGCTCATGCGCCAAGTTCAGATTACCATTGGTTTCTTTGTGCTGCTCGGTTCGCTTCTTGCTCTCTATGTTGATCCGCGCTGGATTTATCTCTGTCTGTTTTTTGGGGCTGGACTGATATTTGCCGGCCTGAGCGGCTTTTGCGGTCTAGCGCTGGTTTTGGCTAAAATGCCTTGGAATCGCGTCGATGGCTCAACGTGTTCGAAAACCTCCTGCTGCGCCTAAGTCATGAAAAAATCTCCCAAAGTGATCATCGTGGGTGGCGTGGCGGGTGGTGCGTCCTGCGCGGCACGACTGCGCCGTCTCGACGAGCAAGCCTGCATCACCGTGTATGATCGCGGCCCGTTCGTCAGTTTTGCGAACTGCGGGCTGCCTTACCACGTCGGCGGGGTCATTCCAAATGAGGCCAGCCTCTTGCTCGCTTCGCCGCAGCTGTTTCACGATCGCTTCCGCATCGGCGTGCAGGTGCATCACGAAGTCACTGCGATCCATGGCGATTCCAAAACGGTCACAGTCAAGAACCTGCTCACAGGCGAATCGTTTGAAGACAGCTACGACGTCCTCGTGCTCTCCCCTGGCGCCGCGCCCATCAAGCCGGATTTGCCCGGACTCGATTTGCCGGGCGTGTTCACCGTGCGCAGCATTCCCGACACACGGGAAATCCGCGGCTGGCTCGCGAAAACAAAGGCGAAGCATGCGGTCGTCGCCGGTGGCGGTTTCATCGGGCTCGAGATGGCCGAAAACCTCCGCCATCTCGGTCTGGAGGTCACCTTGGTGCAAAACGGGCCGCAGGTCATGATCTCGATGGATACAGAGATGGTGGTGCCACTGCAGGAACATCTCCAAAAAAAGGGCATTCAGTTACGACTCAACACCGCACTCACTGGCGTGACCCAGCTGGGCTCCAAGTTGCTCGTGAATGGCAGCATCGAAACGGATCTCGTCATCCTCGGCCTCGGCGTGCGGCCGGAGACCACACTCGCCAAAGCTGCTGGTCTTACGCTTGGCAAACGCGGCGGTATTGCCGTTGATTCGCAGATGCGCACCAGTGATCCGGCCATCTTTGCCATTGGTGATGCTGTGGAGGTTCACGACATCCTCACGGACACCGATATCCTCCTTGCTCTCGCAGGTCCTGCGAACCGTCAGGGCCGGATCGCTGCCGATGTCATTGCCGGACGTGAGAGCACGTTCCGCGGAGTTCAAGGCACGGCCATCTGTGGCCTCTTTGACCTTGCTGTGGCTCAAACTGGTGCCACCGAGAAGTCGCTGCAACGCGCAGGCATCGCCGATTACGAAAAGGTGTATTTGCATCCGAAGCATCATGTCGGCTACTATCCCGGTGCCCAGACGCTGCATTTGAAGCTGCTCTTCTCTAAACCCGATGGACGCATCCTCGGCATGCAGGCGGTTGGCACGACCGATGTAGCCCGCAAGGTCGATGTCATCTCCGCTTTGATCCAGAAGGGCGGCACCGTCTTTGACCTTGAAGAGGTCGAACTGTGTTATGCGCCACAATTTGGCGCTGCTAAGGACGCGCTGAACTATGCCGGCTTCATCGCCGCGAATCATCTGCGCGGCGATCTACCGCTCTCGCATTGGAAGACGCTGCCTGCCGATGCCTTCCTGCTCGACGTTCGTGACGAGGACGAGTTCGCCGAAGGTCACGCCAACGGCGCGGTGAACATTCCGCTGCCCCAACTTCGCGACCGGCTTGCTGAGCTACCTGAAAACAAAGCGCTGCACGTTTACTGCGGCGTCGGCCAGCGTGCCTACTATGCCGTTCGCCTGTTGCTGCAGCATGGCTTTGACGCACGCGACATCAGCGGTGGCTGGATCACGGCGGAGATGGTCACTGCATCCAAGCTTGTCACTTGAGGTGGCTTACCGCTAATCTCGAGGCATGTCCTCCTCTCGCCGCACTTTCCTTCAGCACGCCAGCCTTGCTTCCCTCAGTCTTTGGCTGCCGAAGAGCTATGCCGAAGCCACGGCGACTCAGCTCGCGCGCAGCACGCCAGAAGCGCAGGGTGTTTCCGCTCAGGCGATCTTGGATTTCCTGGACGCCATCGAAAAGGAAAAGATGGAGCTGCACAGCTTCATGATGTTGCGTCATGGACAGGTGATTGCGGAAGGCTGGTGGGAGCCGTATGGGCCAGAGTTGGTGCATACGATGTACTCGATGAGTAAGAGCTTCACCTCCACGGCTGTGGGCTTTGCGGTCACGGAAGGAAAGTTGAGCGTCGAGGACAAAGTGGTGTCGTTTTTTCCAGAGGATCTGCCATCAACGATCAGCGAGAATCTCGCGGCAATGCGGGTGCAGGATCTGCTCATTCCGAGGCACCGTACTTTTTGAGCCGTAGAGATTCCTTGCTTCTCCCGTTACTTCTTGAGAATGGGGACGGCGCGTCCGCGGGGATCAATCTGAGATGGTTTTACTCACTGATTAAAAGTTCCTCATTGACAAAAAAAGCACGCTCATTAGAAATAATTTTTTTAGTGGGAAAGTAATACTGATACAGCTTAATCCATAAAATAATATGACTGAATATCACATCACAAAAGACGGCGCGCAAATCGGGCCACTGACTGAAACCGAAGTGACCAGCGGCCTCATAGATGGTAAATTCTCCGGAAATGATTTGGTATGGACTCCCGGCAATGCAGACTGGCAACTGCTCTCAACCGCCTTTCCCTCTCTTCACGCAAACGCGGTACAGATGCCGCCAGTTCCAGTTGAAAAGGCATCATTGCCGCTACCCGGTTTAGATCTGAATTCATGGACGATGAAGACTAAGGACACTCCTTTTTGGAAATTCCTACTCGGGATGAATGTCTTCAAGAGTTACCAACTCGACTGTGTTGAAAAGCGCGGTGACGTGCTGACAGTGCGTGTGTTAAGTGGGAAAACCTGCACTTTTAAAATCGGAGAATTCAAGGCGAAATATATCAAAACAGCCCAAGGAAATCGAGACTTCATCCTGAAGTCAACGACCAAGCCGATTCAGAAAGTTACCTTTCGGGAGACTGAGCTTCAAATGCCAGAAAGTTGGTGGGATGAGTTGGAACAGAAGATTGGCGTAACAGAATCAGGCGTTTCCAAGCTCCTGCATAAAATAAAATCATCGATTTAATCAAATAAAAGCCGAGCGTATGGCGCGTAAATTTTGTAGGAATTGTCAAA
This sequence comes from Verrucomicrobiaceae bacterium, assembly GCA_027486585.1. Lineage (GTDB taxonomy): Bacteria > Verrucomicrobiota > Verrucomicrobiia > Verrucomicrobiales > Verrucomicrobiaceae > Prosthecobacter. The sequence continues at coordinate 4,644 of JAIXOU010000146.1, forward strand.
GAGCAACTAGCGTAAGTGGTGCGTGGGGGGGGTGCATTGGCGGGCTGATTCACACGGTCTTGGTAGTGTGTACATTAGGTGTGTGGATTTTGATATTGCTGGTTTGGGAAATGATTTTCGATCCTCAAGCGAAGTGCTCGCAGTGCGGCTGCCAATATGACTGAGATAGCTTACGTAGCTGTAATTCTAAACTTATGTTACTCACCTGGGTTTTTACCAGCGGCACTCAGAAGGTCAGCTGTGGATTGAATTCCTGGCATCTTGGGCAGGCCACCTTTCCCGGCACGCCACCACGCCTCATTTCTGGGGGCAAGCCCAAGGAACCGACGATCTCCAAGATCGCCGCCCACGCCACTTGGGTGGATGCTAACACGCTTCAAATGACCTGGCGCTACACGGAGACACCGCACCATGATCGTGTGACCTGTCGCTTTGACGGCGATACCGTAACCATCACCTTTTTAAACAGCATCACGGCCATGAATCCCAAAGCCAAGGATTCACGGCCGCCACTGAAGGGCCGGATGAGTTAAATGCGGAAGCTGGTTGGTTGCTCGGTGGATCCTTCGATCTGTCTTTTCCGCCTCCCTTTTCCGTTGGTCTTGGCTGGATTGCTGCTTGAAAGAAGGGTGCGGCTATCCATCCATCCACTACCCCATGCGTAAAACCAAGATCCTTTGCACCCTCGGACCAGCGACTGACAGCCCCGAAGTTCTCAAGACCCTCATCGCCAAGGGCGCGGACATCATCCGTTTGAACATGAGCCACGCTTCCCATGATTGGGTGCGCACCGTTTATGCCCGTGTCCGTGAAGCCGCCAGCCACGCTGGGCGTGAGATCGCGGTGCTCATGGATCTCACCGGGCCGAGTATCCGTACGGGCGATGTCGAGCAACCTTGGCAGCTCGAAGTGGGTGACTGGGTCGAGTTCCGCTGCAAACCGGAAGTTGAGCCCACGGTTCCTCTTTCCGTCACGGTGAACTATCCTGAACTGGGGAAAGACCTCAAAGTCGGAGACATCATCATGGTCGATGGCGGCATGATTCAGATCAAGGCCACCGAAATCAGTGACAAGCGCGTCATCGGTACAGTCATGACCAAAGGCGAGATGAAATCCCGTCGCCACATCAATCTTCCTGGTGTTCCCGTGCGTCTGCCGCCGTTGACGCAGAAGGACTACGCGGATCTCGATCTCGGTGTCGAGCTGGAGGTGGACTTCTTTGCCCTCAGCTTTGCCCGCGAGCCAGCCCACATTCAGCATTTGCAGCTCTTGCTTGAGCAAAAAGGCAGTAAGGCTCGCGTCATCGCCAAGATCGAAAACCAGCAGGCTTTGGAAAACATCGACACCCTCGTGGAGGCCAGTGCTGGCATCATGATCGCGCGTGGTGATCTCGGCAGCGAATGCCCGATCGAGGATCTACCTTTGATCCAGCGCCATATTGTGGAGCGCTGCTCCTTCCATGGCCGGAAGGTCATCGTCGCCACCCAGATGCTGGAAAGCATGATTGAAAATCCCGTGCCGACTCGCGCGGAGGTCACGGACATCTTCAATGCCGTCATCGAACAGGTGGACTGCGTCATGCTCAGCGGTGAGACCAGCGTCGGTCGTTATCCCGATAAATGTGTCGAGGTGCTGGATACCGTCATTCGCCGGATCGAGCAAAAATATCCCTCAGGTCGCTTTGCCAGTGATGCGCCGCTGAAGACCAATAAGCATAAGATGGTGAAAGCCGCCATCTTGCTGGCCAACAGCATCCCTGGCTCGAAGATCATCGTCTTCACCCTGCGCGGGGTCATGGCTCATCTCCTCGCGCATCAGCGCCCTGAGTTTGCACCTATCTTTGCCCTGACACCGAAGCTACATGTCAGTCGCACTTTGGTGACGGCTCGTGGGGTGCAGCCTTACGTGATGGAATTTGCCGAAGGCAATCCTGATAAATCCATTCGTGAGGCGATCCAACTTTTGCAGGGCCATGGTCTCATCAAAACAGGTGATCCTTTGGTGATCCTCAGCGATGCTCTTTACGATGGTTCCAACCTCGATGCCATCCTTCTGCGGGAGGCTTGAGTTTTAATAGCGTAGTAGATCCCTCAGCGCGGCGCTGATATGGCCTGTGGTGGGTCGATGAGACTTCCACAGGTTCGGGTGATACGGGATCGGCGTATCCTTGCTGTTGAGGCGCATTGGCGGCGCATCCAGCAGATGAAAAGCCTCACTCGACACGCGGGCCACGATCTCAGCCGTCACACCGCCCCAGGGGAAGGATTCGCCCACGGCCAAAAGTCGTCCTGTGCGGGCGACAGAGGCTAGGATGGTATCCGTATCCATCGGCTTCACGGAGCGTAGATCCACGACCTCCACTTCGTAGCCATCCAGTCGCAGTTCTTCGGCAGCTTTGAGGGATTCGTGCAGCATCGCACTGTAGGTCACGATCGTGGCATCCCTGCCAGGCCGAGCGATGCGCGCTTTGCCGATGGGCATGGCTTCACCGAAATCCTCCGATTTCAGATGGTAATAGAGGAACTTATGCTCGCAGAAGATGACCGGATCGTTGATCTTCACGCTCTCCAGCAGCATCCAGTAGGCATCCTCCACCGTTGCAGGCGTCAGGATCACCAGTCCAGGGTAGTGCGCATAGATGCTCTCCATGCTTTGACTGTGGAAAGGACCACTTCCAGGCGTGCCTCCGGATGGCAGACGGATGGTGATTGGGCAGGGCGTATTGGTGCGCCAAAACAGCGTCGCCGCCTGATTGACGATCTGATTGAATCCCACAGACGAGAAATCCGCAAACTGCATCTCCACGATGGGACGTGCGCCTTCAATCGCCGCACCCACCGCCATCCCAATCATCGCATCCTCACTGATCGGAGAATCAAAGACTCGGCCTGGGAACTCGCGACTCAGATTCTTGGTCGCCTTAAACGCGCCGCCAAAGGTGCTGATGTCCTGTCCGTAAAGAAAGACGTTGGGGTTCTGCCGCAGCGCTTCGAACTGCGCCTCACGGATGGCTTCAAGATAGGTGAGGCTCACTGTCCCATGCCCTCCGCTAAACGTTGCGTCGAAAGGGCCTGCCAACTTTCCCGATACGGGTCCGGTGTCGGCTCTTTGCTCGCTTGAGCTTGGGCTTTATCCACTTCCCGGCGGGCATTTTTGAGCCATTCATCGAGCTCGGCTTTTGTCGCCCAGCCAAGATCCAGAGCTTGCTGCTGGGCCACGATTAGACAGTCGCGCCCCTCATGCTCATGTTTTTTCACGTCCGGGATGTAAGAGGCATCATCATGCTCACCATGCCCGCCCAGACGCAGCAGCCGACCTACCACCATTTGAGGTCCGTGACCTGCACGCGCCCGCTGAAAAGCGGTGCGGAAGACCTTCAAACAAGCCAGCAAATCGGTGCCATCCACCGAGTGACCGTCGATCCCGTATCCGACCGCGCGATCCACTAAATTTTCACAGGCATACTGGCGGGAGGTCGGTGTCGAGTAGGCAAACTGGTTGTTTGCCACGCTGACCACCAGCGGCAGTTTCTCCACCGCCGCCATATTGATCGCTTCATGAAAGGCGCCGGTCGAAGTGCCTCCATCGCCAATGCTGGTCGCGCCCAATGTATCTCCGAGCGTGCCGAGCAAGCGACGGGCAAACAAAGCCCCGGACACCACCGAAACCAGACTGCCGAGGTGAGAAATCATCGCCATATACCCCTTTTGCGGCTGGCCCCGGTGAATGTTGCCATCTCTCCCACGCATTGGCCCCGTCACTACACCTAAATAAGTGCGCATGGTATCCAAAATAGGTTCACCGTAAGCGATTCGGCCTGCCTGATCCCGAATCAGCGGTCCATAGACATCTTTTTCCCAGCGCAGATGGATCCCTGCGGCAGCGCTAAAAGCTTCCTGACCACGTCCCAGATAGACTCCGCCGACAATGCGACCGCCTGCGCGGTAGAGGCTGCCCAGCTTCTCTTCCAGAGTTCGCGACAGCATCATGCATTGCAGGGTCTTGAGAAAATCCTCCCGCAACTCGGCCTCGACGGCAGAAGAGCAAGGAAGACTAGATTCGGCGACTGACACGGTTGAGATAGAGATGAAGACACTGCCTGCGGCCCTGGCCGACAACACGCCTGAATGGTTTCACAGCCCCCTGAAATTGTCCACAAAGGATTCACGGACTTCCGGGGCAGTTTAGTGCAAGAAACTGGGAGCTTCGACTGGCCGTAAAAGTAGCCTGTCATCATCGGTGGCTCAGATCAGGCTGCGGTGGGCGGGGGTGTTGATGACAGGATAGTTGCCAATGGAGCCGTTGCCTGCATCCGTTTTGTTCGGCCTTTTTTCGGCTGTAGTTTCAGTCGTGGGGTGTTCGGTATGCTCTCAGAACTTCGGTGGGTCGATGACAATGCTGATGGCGGCGATGCCTACTGTGACGAGATTCACTGCAGCGAGAAGCCAGAACCCTCGGCGCCCAAGGATGAGGCCAAACCATCTCCAAAGAACATAACCCTCAACAAATGCATTTGTAATGACGGCAAGTATGAATGAGGCGACCCATGTAACGGGGTTGAAGGTGCCAACACCCATCAAAGGATTAATCGTGACACACGCTAACAACTCCCAACCTAGGCCCGATAGAGGAATCAGTCCGAGGCCCAGTAAGGCCGAGGCAAGATTCATGCTCAGGTCAGCCCATAAACAGCGGATACCTCTCAAGCTCGTGCAACGTCTCAGGTAAATTAGCTCAACAGCAAGGCCGGCCGCAATCGGAATCACCGCAACAATGCGTCCCGTCAAGAGCATTGAAGGCCAGACCAGGTTGGCAAGCATGATCAGCATTGGCGAGTGAGTCTATTTCTTGGGCAAACGACCCGGATCAGGCGACGGCGGGCGGGAAGCATTGATGACAGGACAGATAGCCTTCTAGCTGTTGCCTGCATCCGTTTTGTTCGGCCTGTTCATGGTAACTAAAGTTTGCGTAATGAAATGTGCAGATTCTGCAAGTCGGGCCCTGTTCTACCGTATTCGAAGGCCCCAAGCGGTCTTGTGTTTCCGCCGCGGCGCGAAGCTGGTGAACCCAGCCCTTCCTCATGATAAGGTGGGTATCCTGCTGCTTCGATATGCAGAGTAGCACTCGGCCAACATGCTTCCTGCGGCACGATGAACACGCCCCACGCCTTCAGCGCGGGAACGTCAAAGGTACCAGATTTGTCTGTCTGAAACGTCTTGGATCGATGATAAATGCCCCCATGCGCCGAGGAGACTGAGACGGTTGCTCCGCTAAGAGCGTGATTGCTGGTGGCGTCGACGATTCGTCCGGCGAGATGTGGAGTGACCGTATATCGATAAGGCACGCAGCCTGAGAGAATGGTCAGAAGTGCGAATGTTGGAAGCAGGCGTGTCATAGGCCGAACAGTTGCGACATTATCAGGATTGCTGCTTCCTGCGCAACGCTCTCTTGAACAAGTCTGTTACTTTACGACGGGCATTTGCGCTCATGAATCGAGTTATGCGCTCATGTGAGTGTAAAGCAACAGGACCGCTAGATTTTGTACCAATAGGGACTTCAAAAGCGTGTGCGAATATTCCAAGCCTTCAGGTTTTGTGATGATTGGCATCGTCAAGGATGTCTTACAAAGTGTCCGTCCCATAGCGATCCTCAAACTGGGAGCTGACTCCAAAGAGGTCCACATGGCCACACGAAGTCGCAAAGGCTACTGGCGCATGAGCGCCAATTGATTCAGTCGCTTCCTCCGGCTCCTTCACCCTTCCGCTGCGCTCCAGGTTTGCTCCTTTGTCGCAGTCTGTCTCGCGGGTACCGCCGCCGCTCGGCTGCATCGTGCAGAGAGCACTTAACAATCGTGAACTAAAGGAGTGGGAAGTTCCTGACTGAGACTGCCCTGCCGCGATAGCGGCATCACTGATGCGAAGCCAAACCGCAGAGCCGACGAAGGAGGCAACTATCTGGATCAAGCTGCATCACGGAGCCAAGACGAAAATCAAAGCTCAGTGATCTGACTGGAACCGCCCGTTGCGGAGCCGCATGCCGGGTGGTGTGGGAGGGGTGACAGGCGCAATCCTGTCACCTCCACCCGATTCGGCCTTTATTCGGTTTTTGGCATTGCTTCCAATGCATTTACGGTCTCGGGTGTGATAATCTGGAGGCGAACGGCCTCTTGTCGGGTAGCGTAAGCATTGCGAGCAATCTGCAGCGCCATCTCGCCGAAAACAGGATACTCCCTTATGGCGGCGTAATTCTGGGCAATCTTCTTCAAAGTGGAATTGTAGTTGTAGCCCATTCCCTCAATCGCGTCCTTGTCGATCATCAGCAACTGGAGGTGTTCATCGAATTGCTTTGCAGGCTTGGGCCTCTGCGTAAGTTCGCCCTTAGGCACGACGGAAAACAACTCGTTCAATCCGGCTAGGCGCCTGTCATTGAGTAGTCGCAAAGTCTCAGCTGTTATGGGCATTGGTCGTGAAGTAAAATCTTTGATGTGGGGCAGGACAACAGAGATGAGTGCGACAATAATGAGAGCAATACATAACAAAATAAAAACTCCCCCATATTTTACAATGGGCGATGCAAAAATATTCGGTTGGGGTGCCGCTTTGACTGCATCGAGGGGTGGGACGTGTGGTTGGGGGGACGGTGGAGAAGGCGCAGGATAGAAAACGTGTAACGGCTGCCACTCATGGGAACCCTCTCGACACGCCAAATCTTCGTAACTGAATGTTCCGCTGCTCAGTCCAGTGCGGATCTGAACGTCGTCATAGGGGCCGATTTGCTGTTCGTTCTTCCAAAGAAATGTATTCATGGTCAATGTGTTTTTGGGGCCTAACAATTCAGATCAGAAACAATTTTGTTCTGTTCGTCAAGATCGTTATGGGCCACAGATTTGTGGATTTAGGACGGCTTGATGACTTCATGGGTGTTGTTTTTGACACGTCTTTGATTCAGTAGCGACATTGTTGATGGTTCAGACTCTCCTGGCGCTATAATTGTCGTGAAACGATTGACCCTAAAGGCCGAGATGAGCGGGCTGAGGGCGCTCAAAAAACGGTATTTGGAGCCTGTCAGAAAGTTTGTGTGGAGGGTCAAACCCGAGGATAGGAAGACATGAGAAGACCCAAGACGAAGGAAGACAAAGCTCTCGATGAGGCGCTGGACGTGTTAATCGCCAAAA
>JAIXOU010000092.1 GCA_027486585.1 Verrucomicrobiaceae bacterium
CCGATTTGCCTAGCTGAGGTGGACCGCTCACGTCCGTGGTTCATGGGGTTCATTGGCGAGCGCTATGGCTGGGTGCCGGCTCCTGAACAGTTTGATCCGGCTATCGTTCAAGAGCAGCCTTGGCTGGAGGAGCACCGAGGCGGCAAGAGCGTGACAGAACTGGAGATCCTCCATGGCGTGCTCAACAACCCGAAGATGGCAGGGCTCGCGTTCTTTTACTTCCGCGACTCCAAGTGGTCGAAAAAGAAGGGCGGTTCTTACCTGAGCGAGGGCAGTGAGGAAAAGGCGAAGCTCGAGGAACTCAAGGAACGCATTCGCCAAAGTGGTTTCCCAGTGCAGGAAAACTATCCCAGCCCCGAAGCGTTGGCGGAGCGGGTCAAAGAGGATCTGTGGAAACTCATCGATGAAGCTTACCCCGAAAGCGAGGTGCCGGATGCGCTGACGCGAGAGCGCATGTCCCATGAAGCTTACGCCGCCACACGTTGCCGATTGTATCTAGGTGGTGAAGCTTACTTCAAAGCTCTGGGCGAGGCCATGACTGCGAAATCGTTTCGACCGGTGCTCATCACCGGACAATCCGGTGGAGGCAAGAGCGCGTTGGTGGCCAACTGGGTGAAACGCTGGACTCACAAAAATCCCAAAGCCGCCGTGATCGTGCATCACTTGGGCAGCGGTGCGGATGCCGCCGATCCAGTGCGGATGGCGGCACGATTGATGCGAGAGATCTCGCGGCTCACTGGCGACGAGTTCAAGCCGGAGAGCGATCCGGACAAGCAACTGGAGCAGTTGCCGCAGTGGCTGGCCTTGGCCAGTGCCTGGGCGCAACGCAGCAAGCGCGAACTGCTCATTGTGCTTGATGGATTGGACAAGGTATCCGACCGCAAACACCTGCGTTGGTTCCCGGGCTTTCTACCACTTAAGGTGAAATTGGTGACCTCCTGCCTGCATGGCGAGATCTTGGAGGCCGCTAAGGGTCGTTTGGACTGGCAGGAGCTGAAGGTCAAAGCCTTCACCAAGGTCGAGCAGAAAAGCTTTATCAGCGAATACCTTGGCCTCTACCGCAAGGCATTGACGGCGAAGCAGATGAAGACGATGCAAGGTCACCCACTGAGCAGCAACCCGCTCTTCCTGCTCACGGTGCTGGAGGAGCTTCGGGTATTTGGCGTGCATGAGGAGTTGGAGCAGCGAATGATCACGCTGCTGTCACCGCCACCGAGCAAAGGTGAGGACGAAGCACCGACAGTCGATGATGTGTTTGAGCATGTGCTGGCACGCATCGAGAAGGACCTCGGCAAAAAGGCTGTGCAGCAGGCCATGGAAGCCATCTGGGCGAGTCGGTCGGGCCTTTACCAAGACGAATTGCTGGCGATTGCGAAGCTGGCCCCAGCCAACTGGGCAGCGATTCAGAACGCTCTGGATGAATCATTGTATGAAAGCAGCGGCAAGATCACCTTTGGTCACGACTACCTGCGCAAGGCGGTGGAAGATCGCTACTGGCTGACTGGTAAAAAGAAGCTTAAGCTACATCGCCGACTGGCGGAATGGTTTGATGATATTGCCTCTAGCGCTGGTGTTGGTCAAAGGATAGTCGAAGAACTCCCTTGGCAATGGAATCAAAGCAACAGTAAATCCAGATTAGAAGAGGTTATATTGGATTCAGCTATATTCGAAGCGCTTCATGAATGTGATCAACATGAGCTTCGAAAATACTGGTTGTTCCTGAATAAAGATCCAGTTCGAGCATATCAAAAAGCGTGGAAGAAATGGCAACACGATGAGGAGGAAAAGTCTGAATTGTTTGGAGTTGCTTTTAGGCTGGCGGAGTTTCTTCGCGAGAGTGGATCGCCCTCAAAGTTTGTCTCGAAGCTGTACCATCATTCAAAAGATTACGCCGCTAAGGTTCTTCAAACAGAAAAAGAGGAGTATGAAGGCGAAACATGGACCGCAATCGACAACAGCAGCGGACTTCTTCTTTTGAATCAAGGGCTATACAAAGAAGCGGAAGCGGTATTCAGAAAAGTATTGAATCATCTTGAGGCCGTTGTTGGGAGGGGGCATCCCGACGCTCTGGACGCTATAAACAATTTGGCTCAATGCCTAAAGCGTCAAAACAAGCTGAATGATGCTGAGAGCTTTTGTAATGAAGTCTTGATTGCTAGGTTAGCTTTGTTCGGAGAAAATCATGATCGAACTGTTTCTAGTTTAATCCAGAGTGGCAACATCGCGAGTGCTAGGGGTCGGAATGAAGTAGCCATTTCTCTTTATGAGCGTGCAATAGCTGCGTCTACGATAGTCTCCGGAGGGAATGCGGAGAAGACTCTGGGTGCTATTTTGGGTTGTGCCTTGGTTCTGTCGAAGATGAAGCAATTCAAGAAGGCGGAAACCTTACATCGTAAGGCGGCGTTAGGATTGAAATTCGAGATGGGTTCATGTCATCCAATAACACTTTCTGCTGAATCGGCTCTTGCGAAGTGTTTAGCGGCTTCAGGAAAGAAGCTAGAGGCAGATAAAATACTTACAAAAGTGCTTTTAAATCGGAGGAAAGTTCTTGGCATGGATCACCCGCACACATTGGCGAGTATTTATGATTTGGGTATTTTGCGAGCAGAGAATGGCAACCTTCAATCTGGTGAAGGATTGCAAAGACAAGCCCTTAAAGGAAGAGTTTGCGCATTAGGTGTCGCCCACCCAGAATCGCTCCAAAGTGTGAATCAACTCGGCAAATTGCTGGAGAACATCGGAAACCACGTGGCTCAAGAAAAGGTTTTCTCGGATTATCTGCGAAAGATTGATTTGTCACTTGGATCTACTCACGAGTTGGCTCTCCAGAACGTCAATTACTTGGCCCACTTGAAATACAGATATGGGCGAAGATCTCAAGCCTTGCATTTACTAAGAGAACGATCGTCGAAATCGACCGCCGCTTCTGACGCAGTACGCTACAATCTTGCCTGCTACGAATGCCTCTCTGGCAACACCGAGGAAGCCAAACACCTGATCGCTGAACACCTCAATCTGCATCCCGAGATGAAAGATCAAGCCCTCGCCGACGAAGATTTTGCTGCCATTAAGGATTTTATTGCCAGCTTCTAAATCGAACCATGAAAACTTACCTTCTTCTTCTCGCCTGTCTCATGGCCATCGTTGAGCTCAGTTCGGTCAAGGCAGCCGAAATCATGACCGTCCATGTTCAAGCAGGCCGTGTGCAGGAATATGTGAACGGAAGCCTGCGCCGCTCTTACGGTTCGGACATTGTCGATGTCGCGACCGATGGTGAACTCGTGGCCGCAGTCACACAGCAGGGGCGCATTCAAGAATACATTAAAGGCAGCCTTGGGCTGAGCTACGGGTCCGACGTGTTGCGTTTCCGGGTCAGCGGCGGTTCCGTCTTTGCCGATCTCAAAAATGGCCGCACAGTCGGATACTGCAATAGAAGTCTACGGAGAACCTTTTAATACCGCATGCCATGTTCCGCCTCATTAAACATTGTGACGCCTTGTGACATTCAGACGCTTTGTGACATTCAGACGCTTTGTGACATTCAGACGCTTTGTGACATTCAGACGCTTTGGAACTTGAGTGTATTCGATCTCAAGGCCACGTTGAGCATCTGGCTGAATTTGCAGCTTCCACCAGCCTAAACCATTTCCCAACTCATGAGTGACTCCGAAAACAAAGGTTGGGGCTGCGGCTGCCTTCTGATCCTCATTGTGCTCTGTTATTCGGTCGGAGCCCTTCGGAGTTGTCTGTTCAACAAGGAACCTGAGATAGCGACGGTTGCCGTGACAGCTGGAAAAGCAGCTATCCCAGCGAAGCCTTCGCCTACCGGGAAAGTTCTCGAAAACATCTCAGTGCAGGGACCTAAAAGCAAAAGCCCGGCAATTCCATCTCAAACCGTGGTTCCCTTGTCTCTGAATGATAACCTGTCTCTTCAGGAGCTGGCGATTAACCACAAGGTCGGCAGTGTGCTAGATCTGCTGGAGCAGCTCATGCGAAGTCTGGAATCTGGTGGCGTGTCATCCAAGAACGACATTCGCAGTCGCCTTCAATCAATCAGTGAGGCCGCTGGGGATGGTGCTTCCCACCTAAAAACGTCCTCAGAGCTCAGCAAACTGCAAGCAGCCTTGGCTCGGCTGGATGAGGAAGCCAGTCAAAACACAAGGCTCAGCGCTGCAGCACGTTTGAAAACACAGCAATTGCTCGTGGAAAAAAGACGCGAACTTGAGCGCATTGAGAAACTCAGCATGGACAGCATCAAAAAACTTTCGGACTACGAGAACGCATGTGATGGATGGATGGTCGATTTTGACACGCTATGGAAAATCGATGGATTGCAACAGGCGTCCAAACAACTCCTTGCAGAGATAACTGCATTTGTGAAGCCTTCTTCCATAACTTCCGAAGCAGCCCGCCTGCCTTTGAAAAGCATGGCTAACAAATCCATGGATCTTTTTGGATTCTTTGATCTGGAGTGCGTTGATGGAGTGAAAGTGCGGGCTCAAATCGTAGGTTTTACTGGAAGCTCCATTGTTATTCGAAAAGAAGATGGACAGAAATTCGATCTGGCCTTGATCAGACTCTCCGACTCATCAATTCAAATAGTTTTGGAATGGCTCACGGCTAACAACAAGTAAGCGCTGCGAAGCTATTCTTTATGCTCCCATGAATGGTTCCCGCTTGTATTTTGCTGCAACAAAAAACGACTTCTTCAGTTCAACATGGGAGAGTCCTCAGCTTGACAGAACGTTCCGGCGCGCAAAGCTCCCATCTTAAGATAACCCTAATAATTTATGGTGAAAGTCAATGCAACAATCGTCGCTGAATCCGCGACGCAGAAATTAATATTTGGACAGATTGCTGACCTTTGCAACGCCTACAACATTCGAAAAGAGCACTGAACCGAATAGCATCTGTTCCGAATGAAAGTCTTTTTACTGTCCACAAAACATGAGTGACTCCGAAAATAACGGCTGTGGCTGTGGATGCCTTTTGTTGATTATCTTAGCCCTACTTGGATATTTTTGGAGCAAAATGTCCGATAGCGAGCCTGTGAAAACGATCTCTGGTGCTATTGAAGAAAAAGTAAATTCTCCCGAAAATCCCACCAAGGAAAAAGCTTCGGTGAGCACTTTAGTTCAGGCACCTCAAGGCAGGATCCAGTCTAGTTCAATCCAACCCGAGGTTCCCTTGTCTCTCAATGATACCCTTTCTCTCCAAGAGCAGGTGATTCAACAAAAGGTCAATGCCGTCCTTGATCTTCTGGGGCAACTCAAACAGCGTCTGGAGTCAGGCGAAGCCGGATCCAAGGACGAGATTCGCAGTCGTCTCAAGGCGATCAGTGAAGCCGCAGCAGATAGTGCTAGCCAATTGAAAACGTCCGCTGAACTCAGTAAGCTCAGAGCGACGCTTGGCCGATTAGAAGAAGAGTCTCGTCAAAATACGAGGCTTAGCGCGACTGCTCGTGCGAAGACGCAAGAGTTGCTACTGATTAAGAGACAGGCGCTGGAGCGGATCGAGAAACTGAGCGTGGCTAGTATCAAAAAACTCTCAGATTACGAGGATTCGTGTGACAGATGGCTGAGTGACTTTGACACACTCTGGAAAATCGACGGATTGCAGCAAGCCTCCAAACAACTGCTTGATGATGTTTCAAAGCTGCAGGAGCTGAAAACTAACATACGGCCGAAAGCTCCTGCTGAGATACCCAAGGCCGTTGCCGTGGATGAACCTCCAGTTGAGAATCATTTTCGCAACTGGACCAATATCTACGGCACCTCCGAAAAGGCTCGGGTCCTTTCGGTTGAACAAAACAATGTCATTTTGGAGCGTGAGGATGGCACGACATTCTTGCTGCCTATGACGCTGCTTTATCGTGAAGATCAAGTGCTTGTCTCGAGGTTGTTTTCTTTACCCAGCCTATCTCCCTCACCAAGTGCTAAGAAGAAGCAATCCATGCAAGGGACGCTGTTCATCGCCCAAGAAACGCCAGATGGTTACTTGAATGTTCGCTCCGGTCCAGGATTGAAATATTCGATCGTGGGAAGGATTCAATCGGGAACCAGGGAAATTACGAAGGTTGGGGAGACCATTCACGACACCAATGATCAAATCATCTGGATGCCTGTGAGATTCGGCGATGTGAGAGGATTTGTCTCAGCTGCGTTTTTAAAACCAATCAGGAAATGAAATGTTGAGGCTGAAAACCTAGCATTTTAGTACATGATTCGTGTCCATTGGTTGGTTCAATCCAAACGTTACAGTTAGCATCTGAGATCTGTATGTGTTCACAGAGCTATGAAACGTCAGGGCCGTTTTCTTGGTCTTGTAATCCCAGGGCACGATCAATGCGTTCCTTGCCGGCATTCGTTAAACGTTTGTGGCCTAGAATCCGAGCTATTTCGATAGCTGAGCATTCCATGCCACTGTGCGCTGCCGCAGCGCGTATTTCTTCATATGGAATATCTTCAATACCCCGAGCATCTATTCCCTCTGCTGGGAATCTAAAGGGAATATTTTCTTTTACGTCTGCCTCATGCTTCCAGACAAAAAAGCCTTCAACTGGATCCTGCCGCAGGTGAAAGTGAGCATCTACGAGTGCCAAGACTCGTTCGCGAATGAGACGGCCAGCCCTCTTGAAATCATGTGCACGCGCGATGCGTTGAACCAAGAGGCCATCTGCTATGGGCGCTTCCGATAGGAGCGTCTGCCTGATCAGGTCCAACAGAACTGCATCGTAGCTCTCATCATAAAAATTATCTGGTTTAATGCGGTCCAGAAAACCAGAGAATTCGGCGATCTGATAAACAACTGAAATTGGGAGGAGCTGCGAGGCTGCGGATGCCGCGTCCAATACTGGTTCAGCGACGGCCTCTGTAGCTAAGGCAGAAATTTGAGGCATGGCGGGGTGACCCAAAACCTCTACAGGCTCGATTAACGCTGGGCTATCGTGCGGGGCCGATTTCAGTCTTTGTCTTTTTTCGTCCAGAATTGATTCCAATTGGGAGTGCAGCCGTTCTATTTCGCGGGCTTGGTCAATAAACCAGTCAGTTGACCATACACGCAGTAGATTCCAGCCCAAGCCCTCCAGGACAGCGGCTCTGACCTTGTCGCGGTCGCGAGCCGTGGCGCTTCGATGATATGTCGCACCATCGCATTCAACTCCAACGAGGAAATCCCCTGGACGATCGGGGTCAACAATACCGAGATCAATGCGGAAACGTGATACTCCAACCTGTGGAACAACTTCCCATCCCTTATCGCGGAGCCTTTTGGCCACGGCTTCTTCAAATGGAGAATCATATCCACCTACAGAGCCTTGAACGGCTTCGGCCAAAGCACGTGGTCCTCGATCAGCGAAATCTAGAAAGTGCTTTAAATCTCGAATAGCACGGGCGCTGGTGCGGTTGAGATCAATGAGTGAATGATCAAAGGAGGTGAACACCACCATCTCTTGTTTTGACCGAGTGAGAGCAACGTTGAGCCGACGTTCGCCACCGTCTCGATTGAGAGGGCCGAAATTCATCGACATGGATCCAGCTCCAAGTTCGGTGGGACCATAGCAGATACCCAGAAGAATCACATCGCGCTCGTCACCTTGAACTGTTTCAAGATTTTTCACAACGACGGGTTCAGAAAGCGAATCACTAAAGTACGGTTCAATTTCAGGATGCTTCCTCCGAGCGGCATCCAGCAGATCTTCGACGAGTTGCTGCTGTTTGGAATTGAGAGTGATCAGAGCCAGCGATTGTCCAGACTTGATAAACCTAGGGTCGGTCAGGCGCTTGACTGTTTCAGAGACCATGGCCTCAGCTTCCACCTGATTGGTCTGACCTTTGCCCTTCGCATAGGTGCCCTGTACTCGCCGCCAGATGACGGCACTGTCACGTGTCACTGCAGCTGGGAACGTAATTAACTGATTCCCATAATAAGTGTGATTCGAAAAGGCAATCAGGCTTTCGTGACGGCTGCGGTAATGCCAGCTCAAACTATATTGTGGAATTCCCACGGCCAAACATTCATCCAGGATACTTTCAAGATCTTCCTCCACATCACCATCGAATTCGTTGTCGCTAGAGCCTCGATGGAAGAAGTTCGTTGGAGGCATTTGCCGAGGATCCCCTGCGATGACTACCTGACTACCACGTGCGATGGAGCCAACTGCGTCCCATGGGGTGATCTGCGAGGCTTCATCAAAAATCACGAGATCGAACAGTTGCTGATCAGGTGGAAGATATTGAGCGATGGAGAGCGGGCTCATCAGCATGCATGGGGCAAGATTGCTGAAGGCCTCCCCCATTTCACTTGCTAGCCTCCGCAGTGGTTTGTGATTACGCTTCTTTTGCAGCTCATGCTTGAGGATGCCGTAGCCATCCTTGCGGCCCACATCATTTTTCGAAGGTAAACGACCACATAGAACGGTTCGGGTGTATTCTGCCGTCAGTTTCGACACTTGGTCATCCACACGCCGAAACTCCTCAATGCGATCCATGTGCTCCACGGAAACGAAATCTCTTAGGATAGGCTCGCGGTCGATCATCTCGGCGGCGAACCACTTGGAATAAGCCGTTAAGAATGCCGATTCGACATCCCCCTTTGCCAGCCGTCCCTCCTCAATACCAATGACCAAAGGCTCAAGATTTTGCTGAATGGCTGCTTGGCGGACACGTCCCCAAGTGCACCAAGAACGTAGGCGATTCTCATTGGTGGTTAAGGTCTCAGCAGCAGATTTGATCTTGTCCAGCGGAAGCAAGTCCCGCTGCGTCATCGCGCAAAGATCGGCAAAGTGCCCATAGGTCTGCCGATATTCACGAAGAGCTCCTTCAAGCATGCCTGCCGCTTGGGCAATCGTTCCTTGTGAGCCAAGCAGTTCATTGGCATCCATCACTAAACGTCGAACAGCCAATTTGAATGAGATCAGTTCGTCGGGGCTGCTGATCAAGTTTGGCTGCTGGTTCTGCATCGCTTCTGCAATGCCAATGACATCTTTGATGATATCAAAGTTACTCTCAATTCCCGCACAGCCTGGAAAATTTCCAAGGATTGGTTTCAGGGTATCCATCTCGCATAGAATCTCCTTTAGTCGTCGTAAAAGAGGCCGGTCCAACTCCACGTTTGGAGGAGAGTACGCACCTCCCTGAGAAGCCAATTTCTTAGACACGCGATTTTTCGCCCAGATGGAAAAGGGCCAGAATCTATTGTTGGCCTCTGCCCATGCGACATCGAGTTGATCGACATCTATCTGCCGAGCGGCTTCTGATTTATAGCGCACAGAAAGTTTCTTTTCATCTGTCCCATAGCTTTCTAGGAGGGCCATCAGCTTGCGGGCTGCGCGGAGTTTTTCGGTGAGGTCCGTCGCGAACACGAAGCTCATGTCCTTTTGATGGGTCGATAGAACCGTCCTGACAAACTGCACTAGACGTTCCATCGATTTGTCCGTGTCTGCAGCAATCACAAACTGGCAGACTTTCTTGAGCTGATCTCTGGCTGAAATCAGTGCATTTATTGTGATGGTAAGAACTTTAGACGTCCCCAAAACATCTTCCTGCCATCGATTGGACCATTCGCCTTGTTCAATGATTGAGAAGTCCTTCGGTGCGTCTGCGTATGCATCGAAATTGAGATCGAGACGCCGGGCAGTCTCACGCATTGCCTCAAATTCTTCGCTGCTGTGCTGCGTGCCGGTTGCCCAACTCAGTCGTGGCGTTGCGGCGCAATGATCCCGTGCTGCCCTGCCAACAGCCTGATGGATTGTCATACCATTAGGGTGACGCAGATGCAGCCGCTCGCAGACCCCATTCAAACGGTCTCGAAGAGTTCTCAGACGCTCAGTTTCTCGGCTCCATTCGGAGTCGTTCAGTTCACCTCGAGCACTCCATGCTCGGTCAAGCTGCTGCAGGATTTCCATTTTGGCCGTCTTGTTCGAGTGAACTTCCAGACAGAATTCAGCTATCCCCTTTTCCGCCAACCGACGATGCACGACTTCCAATGCGGCCATTTTTTCTGCTACGAAAAGCACACGTCTGCCAATCGAGAGATTATGCACGATCATGTTTGCAATGGTCTGTGATTTCCCGGTTCCTGGAGGGCCATCAAGGACAAAATTGCATCCCCTAGCTGATGCCACGACTGCCGCGATTTGAGACGAGTCTGCTGGCAATGGTGTGAACAATTCGGACGGCTTAATGATGTCATCTAAATCCCCCGCGTTGGGATATTGAGATTCTTCGCTGAACTTTTCATCCCCGCGTTCGATCAAATGTCTGACCACTGAGTTGGTCATAAGTTGGTCTTTTCGGTCCGTGAGATCTTTCCACATCAAATACTTGGCAAACGAGAAAGTCCCCAGAGCCGTCTCTGTCGTGACTTCGAATCCAGGTATATCCTTCACCACGATGCGCACACGGTTCCAGATACCGATCACATCGATGCCACTATTGTCCTGCGGCAGTTCGCCATCGAGTCCTGGTATCTTTAGATCGAAATCCTGACTTAGGAGTTCGAGCAGAGTGAGATTGAAACGTGGTTCATCTTCATGCGAAGTCATCGTGACCCCGGAGAGGGCGCTTTTGCGCACCAGCTTTACTGGCTGCAGAATCAAAGGCGCGCGGTAAGTGCGCGTATCGTCTGCTGTTTTTTTCCAATTCAAAAATCCCAAGGCCAGAAAGAGCGTGTTGGCTCCACCTTCATCCATATCAGTCCGGGATTTACGGAAGAGGTCAACCATCTCTGCCTCCAGCTTCTTCTGGGGCAGCGGTGACAGAATCTCATTGGAGAGCATCGCCTCCCGAGCATATTGTTGATTCAGTTCTTCTTGGTTTTGCTGCTCGTAAAGTTTGGTGTCTCTGCCGCCTTTTTCCAGGTCCGGCAGGGCAGATATTCGGATTGTCTTACCAGCTGCGAGTAAATCTTCCAGAGCCCCCGGATCCGGGCAGACTAGAGGCACATGCTTGCTGCGCTCAGGCAGATGCAGTAGGCGATTACGTGCGGTCAGATCCAGCAGCTTACGCTGCCATTGGGAAACGCGGTCTTCTGCCGTCGTTGGTTCTTGACTGATCTCCACATCGAAGGCTGGTAGTCGTGGCGCTTCCTCCAAGGATTCCGAAACAGGTGACGCAGGCAGGCCGGATTCCAAAGCTGTGATAGGAGTGGAAATTCCCAGAGGCTTGATTTTGTGCATGCGTGCCCGACGAATGTCGATTGCCATGCAGAATTCGTCATCGGTTAGTTTCTTCTTGGCCGCTTCCACCGCAGAGCTAAATGAGGGCACTGGTGAGTGCGTCACCAGAGTGGTCTCAAAGACGAGCATCTCTTGCAGTTCCACACGTTTACGTACGGCGGCGGCTTCATCCGTCGTGAGCTGGGAAAACTCCTGAGGTTGTAGCCACACACCTGTGAAGGCATGGCCTTCAGTAAGAATAATCAGAGGATTCAGGCCCGCCTGTTCCAATGCTGATGCAAACAACATGGAGGTGTCCAAACATGTTGCCAGACGACCCTCCAAGATAGCCCCTGGTGTCCTCACTTTTTGCCCCTCCATCTCGAAACTTGCCGGTGGGTAAGCGTAGCCAAGCTTGAGTCCGGCAACAGCCGACCAGATAGCGGAGGTTAGCTCCCAAGTCCGTGTCCGAGACTTGCTCTTGTATCCATCTATCCCTGATTCTTTACCTGCGCGACGGAGAACGTCGCTGGCGGCTTTCAGCAACTTGTCCACTGCAGGATCATTCGGCATGCAAAAGGCAGGGAGTAATTCAGGCATGGAGCCTGTGCCGCCCCAATGGTTTTTCGCCAACAGTTCCACCGGGTAGCGACCATTGAACAGAGGCTCTGCATCATCTTCAATAGTTGCCTCGATGATAATCTCTCCTCGCAAGCTTTCCGTCAGATCTGCAAGAAACCCAGCTTCGAGATTCACATTACGGTCACTCATCCTGAGTGACGCGCCAGATTGCAGTACGTCAATCTTCCAAACTTTTGATTCTAGGAACGCAGGAGCCGATCCAAGCCTGACGGTTAGGTTCTTCAGTGCCGCTTCGTTCGTATTTTCCAAAACGAGGTCCAATAGCAGGGCGACGGCATTTTGATGTGAGGCAAAACCTATTTTGGTGGCGAGACTTGCGGTAACTTGGAGCGACATAAGGCCTTTGGCTAAAAATTTGATTGTCTAGTGTTAATGGTGTACAAACCGCTGACCTTCTTTGAATTATTTTCAACAAGCGCTTTATATTCTGACACCAAGTCGTCGCCATGAAGCAGGTCGCCAATAAACCAGGTGAAGAATGTGAGGTGGGGTTTGGCCATGCGGGTGGATGCTTATTCATGCGTAGAATATTGCTGATGGCAAGGATTGCCGCTCAATTACTCCCCGTAATCTGACGAACACATCCACCACCTGCTCAACAGGAATCCAAGCACTCAAATCGAACCAAGTGGTCTGGTTATGGCGGGCCAATTCTATAAGCCAGCGGCTGGAGCGCTTTTCGATGGTGTCGCGGTCTTTTCGGAAATGGGCACTTTCGTAGGGGGCTGGCGGCGATTTCGTTGAGGGATAGCCGCCAACACATCATGGCCCGTCTTCTTCCCGGTCCTACAAAAAATCGTTGTGCTCCAGCTTTTCTAAACGGCTTCTGCCAGAATGGTGAAACTGTGTAAAATGATTGATAAATGATAATAAAGGTAACCTATCGTAGTCAGCTGGAGAATCTTCTTTTCCTTCATCACCAAAAGCAAATCATGAGCGATCTTTTGCCCGATTCATGCGAAAAGGTCGTGATCGAGTTGCATGGATGAAACTGAAATAGTCCCGACTTCATCGAAAATTCTGGAAGGAATGGTCCTTTAAACCATAGTCGGTCCATTCACTCAGCTGCTACCGAAATGACCCTTCACTTGAATGCCCCATGAAAAGCATCATCATCAAATCCTTCGCTGACTACCTGGAGCAGGTGTGCTCAACGGCTTTCAATGGACACTTGTTCCGCGGTGTCCCAGATGCAGACGCGCACGAGCTGGTGACGAGCATCGGACGTCTCCCCAAATTTGACAAAGCCACGTTGGCCGATATCACCAAGGAGGAAAAGCATTGGCTGAAACGCTTTCGTTTGGAGGGGGCTTGCCATGTGAATGGAAACCCAACCGAATGGGGATGGATGGTGCTGGCCCGTCATCATGGCTTGCCGGTGCGGCTGCTGGATTGGACCCGAAATCCATTGATAGCGCTCTATTTTGCGGTGTGGGATCGGTCAGGTAAGACGGCGGCTGTTTATGCTGAGAAGTTCACGACCCATATCGACTTGGATGCAGTCAAAGATCCTTTTTCAGTTAAGAAAGTCGCCAAGTTTCAGCCTGCCCAAACAACCGATCGCATGGCGGCGCAGGCCACCATGATGACCATCCATCCCGATCCAAAAAGCGTCTATGAATCAAAGACGCTGCAGCGATTTGAGATCTCCCCCAAACTGGCTGTAGATTTCAAAGTGAGCCTTCGTCGTTTAGACATCTCTCCTGCCACGGTCTTTCCTGACCTGGATGGATTGGCCAAATCGATTCGATACGAGGGTGCCTAGGATGGCTTTATTCAAACCGTCCAATAAGCAATTAAACAGAAAAGATATGAGTTGGGAAGATGAAAAACGAACAGTTTCCGGTGGGCATCTGGATTGCGAAATTTGGTGCGGCGAAGCAGCGCTGGTGCGTATTGCTATACTAGGTTGGTGGTGACGATCGCCACGCCATCAAAACTTTACTGTCGGCCTTTTGGCCCCTAGCCTCAGTCATTTATACTGCGAACTACGCAGCTAGATAGCCCTTCAGTTTTGGCTTAAGCTACCGTCATTTCTTACCCCTATGCGCCTTCATTCGATTGCTTGTAATGCCCGTTCTTTAGCCCTGCTCTGTGAAACTTCCCAAGGGCATTGCTTGATTGACGCCGGATTTACGCCAGAACAGTGGCGTCTGGCGGAAGAGCGGCAGGGATGGCATGCGTCGCTGATTCGAGATGTTCTGATCACCCATGAGCATGAAGACCATGTCCGTGGGTTGTCTTGGTGGTTGCACGAGATGGCCTCGCCCGACCTACGGGTTTGGTGTGATGCTGCGACCTGGTCCGCAATAAAACTGCCCTCTAGCCTAGATAAGCATTGGCATCCCATTCCGGAATCCAGCCGGTTCTGTGCCGGCGACCTTGAGGTGCTTGCCGTTTCCGTTTCCCACGATGCCGTGTCTCCCCGTGTCTATCAGCTCACAGAAGGCTCGTCCAAAGCGCTTGTTGCCGTGGATTTTGGTAGGGTCACGGAAAAGCTGAGGGAATGTTTGGCGAAATGTGATCAGGCCTTTTTGTCACCTTACTACGAGGAAGAACTGCTTCCGAAGGAGGATGATTCGGGCTTGGTGCAGCGGCTCACCAGCCTGCATGGGCATCTTTCTAATCAGCAGGTGGCCGATTGGCTGCAAGAGGCCGGCGAACGATTGACCCATCTCAGCCTAGGGCATCGTCATGAGCAGTGGAACAGCCGCGAACACATTATGGCCCGGCTACTTCCCGTTCTGCAAGAAAGCGTGGTATTGCAGCTTTTTTGAACGGTCTCTGTACGGGATTAGGAAACTGTGTAGAATAATGAATTAAATAAACAAAAAATGCTATCGAATGGCCACCTTCTTCAATGTCAAGCGCCCAGCCACGGTCTTCGCCGGTTTGGTTCGCCTAGCAAAATTCATTTACACCAACGAGTTTTGAAATCCTTGTCTTCTCGTGTCTCCACTCAGCAATTGACGCACGATCAATGTCTTCTTGAGCTCCACCTTTTAAGAACCACAGAAAAACGAAAATGAAGAAAAGCTGTTGATGGAATCCTTGGTGTTAAACAAAGCATCTAATCTAGGAGAGGTTTTAAAATTACAATTTCAAAGATAACAATATGCTCGGGAAAATGATTGTTCGATTCATGAGTTTTGTGCTGAATCTTTTTGGGGTGCTGATCATCATTGGTGCAGCCATTTTCGGTGCCTCGCTTGCTCCACAAACAGGTGGCAATGTTCTGATTGGCGGGATTCTTGGTCTCATTATTGGATTCATGTTCATGGTCATCACATGCGGCGTGGCCTTTCTTTTCTTAGAGATGAATAACAACTTAATTCGCATTAAAGAAATCCTAGAACAGCAATCGGATGCGGTTCTCGATCAACGCTATTCCGCCATCAACACCGCGTCAAGAAATCAGGATAATAACCGCCCTGTTACTCAATAGGGCTATCCAGAGATGTGAAAGAATCAGGTAATCCATTTTCATGCGAGTGATTTCTTTTAACCATCACGCGCTGCGACCATCGTCTGCAGGGTGTTGCAATTAACAGAACTTCAACCAAATACGCTCCGGCACCCAGCATCCCCCAAAGGACCAATAATTACCATAAAAAATTAAGCCAAATTCAATGAGCGCGTCAAAAGAGATTTATGAAAACTGTGCAAACTGCGGTCAATTTAGCAAGCGTGGTACATTCGATACGATCATGCTATCAGCTACCTTCTGTTGTTCGCAATGTCGTAAAGTCTATTACTCAAGCCGACCGATACGTCGCACAATACGCCGTATTATAGGTGTCTTTTGGCTGGTGCTTTTAGCCATTTTGATAGTGGCTGCGTTGACCAATAACCAGCAATGAATATCCAACTCTGGAAGACAAAACCTAAACCTTCTGCATCGTTCACGCCAGTCGTATGAAACCCACCCTCTGCCCGCAATGCTCATCAACGTTCACCACCTACAAGGCCAAGGCCGGCAAGTGGGAGTGCAGTGCCTGCGAGGAGCGCTTTGACGCTCCAGCACCGCAAGTTTCTTCGATGGTGGAGGCTTCCGACATAGCTACCAAAGCCACTCAGTCCCGGTGCATCTTCTTCAGCTATGGGCACGATGCGAACCGTGAACTCGTAGACCGATTCAAAGCCGACCTCGAAAAGCGCGGACATCAGGTTTGGATCGATGACAAGGAAATGGGCAGCTGGGACGGCTGGCGCGGTGCCATCACGCACGGGATCCACGACTCGCAGTTGGCGGTGGCCTTCCTCTCGACTCAGTCCGCGTGCGATCCGGGCGAGTGCCGTAACGAGAACGCCATGGCACGGTATCATTTTGGCACGGTCCATCCCACCACGGATGAAAGTGCACCTATTGAGAGCATCCCCGCGATCATTAGCCACCTGCAGTGGCCGGAACTGGGGGAGGCGTCAGATCCGCAGGCTTACGAACGCTTCTACGAAGAAAAGCTGCTAGAGATCATCCGTCGTGTTGAAGTTGAGGCCACCCGCTTTGCCTCGGAAAGCGAAGTGCTGCGCCTTGTGCTGCAACCCTCGGACTTTGACTCCAAATTTGCACAGCATTTGGAGGGTTTTATTGGCAGGGAGTGGTGTTTTGAAGCCTTAGAATCTTGGCTTCACCATCAGCCTGATTCGCGGGTCTTTTGGGCAAAGGCTGGGCCAGGCTTTGGCAAAAGCGCCCTAGCGGTGCAAATTGCCAGTCGCTTTCGTGGAGCGGTGGCTGGGGTATGGTTCTGCGACCATCAGAGCGCGGAGTTAAGCGACCCGCTAAGGGCGCTGCGAACGCTGGCCTTCCAGCTTGCCTTGCGGTGGGATGACTACAGAGCACGGCTTTTGCCACGGTTGGAGTTGCATGCAGGGTCGCGAGAGGAGCAGGTGCGTGCAGCCATGGAGAAGCTGGCTAAAAAGAATCTCAAAGACCTCTTCGATCTGCTGCTGGCGGGGCCGATGGCGGGGTTGAATTGGCGTGAGCACAAACTGGTGATCCTCATGGATGCTCTGGATGAGGTAAGCTCCGAGGCGGAGGGTCGTAACGATCTGGCCGCTATGATTGGTAGGGAGTTTTCGGAATTGCCCAAGTGGATCAGCTTTGTCGTCACTAGCCGTCCGGATTCGCTGGTTGGCGTTCACCTGCAGCGGTTCAAACCTTTTGAAATTGTCGCGGAGGACATCCGTAATGAGGTCGACCTGCGCCAATATGTGCAGGAGCGCGTCATGGCCCTGGAGAAGCTCCGCGGGCTGCCAGCAGAGGAGCGTGAGCGGCTTGCAGGTGTGTTAGTAGCCAAGAGCGCAGGCATGGTGCTCTATCTGCGCATGGTGGAGGAAGCGTTGCAAGATGGAACGCTGGAACTTGGACAGTTGGAGAGCATGGAATGGGGACTGGCGGGGTTGTATAGTCGTTATTACCAGAACTTTGATCGACGGTATGGCACAGCTGGCTTTTCGAGCGCGGTGCAACCTTTGTTGAGGCTCATGATGGCCGCTCCGGGGCCGCTGCCACTGGAACTTGCGGCAGAGGTGCGGGAGTGGGCAAGGAAGAGGTGCGTCGCATGAGGACCTTGCTGGGAAGTTATGCAGTGGACGGGCATGCTGGGCTGAGTCTGTTTCACAAGACGCTTGGAGAGTGGCTTGGGAGCCAGGGATCTGGACTGTTTTACACGGATGCCGCACCGGCTGCGCACGCGCTCGGGGAGCGTCTGTGGCAGTGCTTCGAGGAACGCGATGAGAACGCCTATAGCCTGACCGAACCTCTGAGGTGGGAGGCTCAGGTTCGAGAGTGGTTGCCGAAGCTGTTGGAGACGATCGGGCGGGGTGAGGATGTGGAAGCCATGTCGGCGATCGCTGACTGGCTTATAAAGCGCCTGCAATGGGAGGCTGGGGAGTTGCTCTACCGCCGCGCGCTGGATGGCCTGGAAAAGGCTCTGGGGGTGGATGATCCCGATACGCTGGGCCTTGTAAATAACCTTGGGAATGTGCTCATGAACAAAGGCGACTATGATGAAGCGGAATTGCTCTACCGCCGCGCGCTGGATGGCTGGGAAAAGACGATGGGGGCGGAGGATCCCGATACGCTTATGAGCGTGAACAACCTCGGAACTCTGCTCATGAGCAAGGGCGACTACGATGGAGCTGAGTTGCTTTACCGTCGTGCGCTGGAAGGTTACGAAAGGATTTTGGATGCGGAGCATCCCGATACGCTCAGGAGCGTGAACAATCTCGGATTGCTGCTCAGCAATAAGGGCTACTATGATGAAGCGGAATTGCTTTACCGTCGTGCGCTGGAAGGTTACGAGAGGGTTCTGGGGGCGGAGCATTCCGATACGCTTATGAGCGTGAACAACCTCGGAACTCTACTCATGAGCAAAGGCGACTATGATGAAGCGGAATTGTTTTTCCGCCGTGCACTGGAAGGTTGCGAAAGGATTTTGGATGCGGAGCATCCCGATACGCTCAGGAGCGTGAACAATCTCGGAGTGCTGCTCAGCAATAAGGGCTACTACGATGAAGCGGAATTGTTTTACCGTCGTGCTCTGGAAGGTTACGAGAAGGTTCTGGGGACGGAGCATCCCGGAACGCTTATGAGCGTGCTCAACCTCGGAACTCTACTCATGAGCAAAGGCGACTACGATGAAGCGGAATTGTTTTACCGCCGTTCGCTGGAAGGTTACGAGAGGGCTCTGGGGGCGGAGCATCCCGATACGCTCAGGAGCGTGAACAATCTCGGAGTGCTGCTCAGCAAGAAGGGCGACTATGATGAAGCGGAATTGTTTTACCGTCGCTCGCTGGAAGGTAACGAGAAGGTTCTGGGGACGGAGCATCCCGATACGCTGACGAGTCTGATCGGCCTCGGGGTTCTGCTCATCTACAAGGGCGACTATGACGGAGCTGAGTTGCTTTGCCGCCGTGCGCTGGAAGGTAACGAGAAGGTTCTGGGCTTGGAGCATCCCAATACGCTTGCAATACTTAACAATCTCGGAATCATTCTCATGAGTAAGGGCGACTACGTAGAAGCGGAGTCGTTTCACCGCCGTGCGCTGGAGGGCACGGAGAAGGTTCTGGGCGTGGAGCATCCCGAAACATTTAGGTGCTTGCATGGTCTAGGACTTTTGCTCAGTAAAAGGGGGGACTACGAGTTGTCTGAGTTATTTTACCGCCGCGCGTTGGAGGGGAGGGAAAAGGCTCTCGGTGCGGAGCATCCCGACACGCTTAAAAGCGTGAGTGGCCTCGGACATCTGCTCATGAAAAAGGGCGACTACACGGGAGCAGAATTACTTTACCGTCGTGCACTGGAGGGCACTGAGAAGGTTCTGGGCGCGGAGCATCCCAGTGTCCATGAAGTGCGCTACAACATCGCATGCCTTGAGTGCCTGTTAGGAAACACAAGGGAGGCAAAGCGGCTTATCGCTGATTTCCTGCTTTTGTATCCTGAGAAAAAAGATCAAGCTGTCGCAGATCCTGACTTGGCGGCCATCAAAGACTTCATCGCCACTCTGTAGCCACCAATTGTCCATGCATACCCAATCCCGTACCATCCGCGTCTTTCTGAGCAGCACCTTCCGCGACTTCGCCGAGGAGCGTGACTTGCTTGTTCGCAAAGTTTTCCCGGAGCTGCGCCGCAAGTGCCGCGAACGCCAAGTAGAACTCGTCGATGTGGACCTACGCTGGGGCATCACCGAAAAGGAAGCCCAGCAGGGCAAGGTGCTGCCGATTTGCCTAGCTGAGGTGGATCGCTCACGTCCGTGGTTCATGGGCTTCATTGGCGAGCGTTATGGCTGGGTGCCGGCTCCTGAACAGTTCGATCCGGCCATCGTTCAAAAGCAGCCCTGGCTGGAGGAGCACCGAGGCGGCAAAAGCGTGACCGAGCTGGAGATCCTCCATGGCGTTCTCAACAATCCGAAGATGGCAGGGCGCGCGTTCTTTTACTTCCGCGACTCCAAATGGTCGAATAAGAAAGGCGGTTCTTACCTGAGCGAGGGCAGTGAGGAAAAGGTAAAACTTGAGGAACTCAAGGAGCGCATTCGCCAAAGTGGTTTCCCGGTGCTGGAAAACTACCCCAACCCCGAAGCGTTGGCTGAGCGGGTCAAAGAGGACCTGTGGAAACTCATCGACGAAGCTTACCCCGAAAGCGAAGTGCCCGACGCGCTGACACAGGAACGCATGCGGCACGAGGCTTTTGCTTCCTCGCGCTTGGGCCTTTACATCGGTGGGCAGAAGTATTTCGAGGCACTCGACGCATTGATCAGTTCTGAGCCACGCAAGCCGATTCTCTTGTGTGGTGCTTCTGGTGTTGGCAAGAGTGCGCTTCTGGCCAACTGGGTTCAGAAATACTGCGCAGAATACCCCAAGGCGATTGTGCTCACGCACTTCCTCAGCACAGGTGCTGATGCTGCTTATTCGGTCAATATGGCGATTCGCCTGCTGCGCGAAATCTCTCTGATTATCGGCGAGGAACTTGTGCTTGAGGGCGACCCTCGCAAGGCGCTCCGGATGCTCGAACCATGGTTGGGAAAAGCCGGAGCCTTCGCCCATGAAAAGGGGTGTGTTTTTGTCCTGGTTCTTGATGCAATCGACAAGATGACCGATTACCGAGATCTAGACTGGTGGCCACGGTGTCTGCCAGAGGGAGTGGCAATCGTTGCCTCCTGTCTTGATGGTGGATTGCGCGATTCACTGCAGCCGAAAATGGAATGGACCGAAGTGTGTGTCTCGCCGCTGGCGGGGCCGGATTGTGAGACTTTTATCCAAGAACACCTAGCGAAATATCGCAAGTCTCTCACGCCCGAGCAGACTGCGGAAGTTCTGGGGCATCCGCTGAGCGGGAACCCGCTGTTCCTGCGGACACTGCTGGAAGAACTCCGGGTATTCGGGGTGCATGAGGAACTCAACCTCAGGATTGCTCACTATCTCGCCAGCGAGACGATGGATGATCTTTTCGAGAATGTGCTGGAGCGTGTGGAATCCGACAACACGCCGAAGTTCGTGAGGGCAGCCCTGCAGGTTTTGTGGGCTGCCAAGGAAAGCTTTGCCGAGGATGAACTGCTCACAGTATCGCAGCTTCCCCCGGCTGTGTGGGCATCAATTAGCATTGCGCTCGATGAGTCGATCATAGGAGCCGGAGGTCGTCTTGCGTTCAGCCACGACTACCTGAGGAAAGCCGTGGAAGATCGGTATCTTCCAGATGTGGAGGACAAAGCTCTAATCAAGCGCGCGATGGCTGAGTTCTGCGCGCAGGCGATGGCTGGAGGCCGTAAAGAAACCTCCAGCTATGTGCGCCGCAACGCAGTGGAGCATTTTCTGGAGGCGGAGGACTGGGACGCCGCCGCCGCGGCACTCTCGGATTTGGAGTTCATCGAGGCGCGCGCGATTGCGCAGGAACTCTCTGCCATGTTGCGGGATTACCATAAGGCTACCTTGCTTCTACCAGAAGGTGAAAAGGAACGTCAGACTGAGGCTGCAAGACGGGCGGAGTTGGATAGGTATGCCAAGGAAATGGTAAATTATGCTGCTACATGGTCACGCATCCGCGGAGGGAGCGGAGAATCCGAACCGCAATTGCCCCGCCCCGTGAAGTCCGTGCTACTGTGGCCTAGCGAGGGAATCGCCGACGAGCGCAAACGCATGACCGAGACGCCCCACCCCCTCGACAAGCTGAGGGCGTTCCAGGTGTTTGTCGCCACCAATGCCGCCCCTCTCCAAAGTCACTCCTCGATGGAGGGTTTCGTTGCCAACCTTGCGCGGAACGACGCCCCGGCAGGCCCGGTTCATGAGGAAGGGAAGCGGAGGCTTGGGCCGATGACCTGCATTAAGCTCATCAAGCGATTCGCGACTGGGGAAGGTTACAACCCGTTGCCTGCGTGTCAGGCGATTCTCGAGGGGCATACAAAAGCAGTATCTTCCGTTGCCCTGAGCGCCGATGGCCGCCGCGCTGTTTCGGGGAGTGACGACAACACTCTGCGCCTGTGGGATCTTGACTCCGGAGAGTGCCTCAAGGTCCTGGAGGGACATACAGCAACGATACTTTCCGTTGCCCTCAGTGCCGATGGGCGCCGCGCCGTTTCTGGGAGTGACGAAAACACTCTGCGCCTGTGGGATCTGGACTCCGGCGAGTGCCTCAAGGTCCTGGAGGGACATGGAGAACGGGTGCTTTCCGTTGCTCTGAGTGTCGATGGGCGCCGCGCTGTTTCGGGGAGTTTGGACGACACGCTACGCCTTTGGAATCTGGACTCCGGCGAGTGCCTTAATGTCCTGGATGGACATACAGCACAGGTAGATTCTGTTACCTTGAGTGCGGATGGCCACCGCGCCGTTTCAGGGAGTTGGGACTACACCCTACGCCTGTGGGATCTGGACTCCGGCGAGTGCATCCAGGTCATCGAGGGACATACAGCAAGGGTATCTTCCGTTGCCCTGAGTGCCGATGGGCGCCGCGCCGTTTCGGGGCGTATGGACAACACCCTGCGCCTTTGGGATCTGGACTCCGGTGAGTGCCTTAAGGTTCTGGAGGGACATGCAGAATGGGTATCTTCCGTTGTCCTGAGTGCCGATGGCCGCCGTGCCGTTTCGGGGAGTAGGGACAACACC
>JAIXOU010000051.1 GCA_027486585.1 Verrucomicrobiaceae bacterium
CAAGAGCAGCCCGGTCAAAGGCTCCATCCGCAGCAAGCGCAAGCGCTGCTGCCTCGACCCCGCCTTCAGGACCGAAGCCACCCAACACATTTTCCATGGTTTTGGTGCGTAAGCCCTGAATTTGACTCAGGGGGCTGCGAGGGATTGCTGGAGTGTTAACGATGGACGTGCTAAGGCTAGGACTGCTAAGCCGGAAATGACTGATCTGCTCCAACTCGAAAAGCGCCATCTTTGGCATCCCTTCACGCCCATGCAGGCTTGGTGTGCGGAGGATCATGACCCACTGATGTTGGTCTCTGGCCAAGGCTGCACGCTGACCGATCAGCATGGAAATGAGTATCTGGACGGGAATAGCAGTATCTGGACAAACATTCATGGTCACGCGCACCCGACGATCACAGCGGCGATTCATCAGCAATTGGATTGTGTGGCACACACTTCTTTTTTGGGGTTCACGCATGAGCCTGCCATTGAGCTTGGGAAGCAGTTGGTGGGTTTGCTTCCTGGGAGTGCTTTGAATCGAGTGTTTTTTTCTGACAATGGCTCCACGGCCATTGAGTGTGCCATGCGCATGGCCTTGCAGTTTTGGAAGCAAAACGATCACCCAGAGCGTGACACGATCTTAGCCTTTGATCGTGCCTATCATGGGGACACGCTGGGGGCTGCCAGTGTGGGTGGGATTCCCATTTTTAAAGGCAGTGGCAATGATTTTGGGTATCGCGTTCAGCGTGTGGCGGACTTTGCAGCGCTGGATCTTTTATCGCCTGAGCAAACATCACTTTTGGCAGCCGTCATTATTGAGCCTCTGATCCAAGGTAGTGCTGGAATGCGGCTGTGGCCCAAGGGCATGCTGGCAAAGCTGAGCGACTGGTGTCGCGAGCGGGGCATCTTTTTGATTTTGGATGAGGTTATGACGGGCTTTGGCCGCACAGGTACGATGTTTGCCTGTCAGCAAGAAGGCGTGGTGCCTGACTTCTTGTGTCTGGCGAAAGGCCTAACTGGAGGCTATCTTCCGCTGGCGGCGACAATGACCACTGAGCGTGTTTTTGAGGGCTTTCTGGGGGCTGGACGTGCCTTTTATTACGGCCATAGTTACACGGCGAACCAACTTGGCTGTGCTGCAGCTCTGGGTAGTTTGCAGGTGTTTCGTGAGGAGCGAGTGATGGAGAATTTGCCAGCGAAGATCGCTCATTTAACGAAGCTTCTAGAAGGCTTGCTTGATTTGCCAGAGGTCATGGAGATCCGTCAATGCGGCCTGATCGCGGGGATCGAGATTGGTCCGTATGCCGCAGAAGAGATGCGCGGAGTGAAGGTTTGTCTTCAAGCACGGAAGCATGGGCTGCTGACGCGGCCTGTGGTCGATACCTTGGTGTTGATGCCGCCGCTTTCGGTGACTGAATCAGAGTTGACCCGCATGGTGCAGGCCTTGCGTGCAGGTATCGAGGATAGGCCATCAGTTCAGTCTCTATCTAAGTCCCAATCGCCTTGTTATCTGGATGCCAATGCTACAACGCCAGTGGATGCGCGGGTGGTGAAAGCTATGCAGCCTTTTTTAACTGAGCAGTGGGGCAATCCTTCGGCAAGCTATGCGGCCGGACGACGGGCTAAGCGCGCGGTGGAAAAGGCGCGCCGACAGGTCTCATTGATGATCGGTGCTGAACCAGAAGAGATCGTCTTTACCAGTGGAGCTACGGAGAGCATCAACAGTGTTCTTCTTTTTGCTCAGCAGGAATGGCCTGAGCGCCCGCTGCTGATCATCAGTGCCGTGGAGCATGCCGCGGTGATGGAGGGAGCCGAGCGCTGGGAACAGCAAGGCGGGCGTGTGAAACGTGTGGCGGTCAATGCCGACGGAGTGGTCAAATTGGAAATGCTGAAAGAGGCTCTAGAACCAGGGCAAACCGCCTTGGTGTCGATGATCTGGGGGAACAATGAAACGGGCGTTATTGCACCAATGGCAGAGATCGTGTCGCTAGCTCATGCGGCTGGCGCTTTGGTGCATGTGGATGCGGTTCAATTGGCTGGGAAGCTGCCGATTGATGTCCGGGAATTGCAGGCGGATTACCTGAGTCTTAGTGCTCACAAAATGCATGGGGTGAAGGGCTGTGGTGCTTTGTTTGTCAGTCGACGGGTGCCGTTTCGTCCTTTGATCATTGGCGGAGGGCAAGAGTCAGGACGACGCAGTGGAACTGAAAATGTGCCCGGTATTGTGGCGATGGGAAAGGCGGCTGAACTGATCTGCCTTGAGGTGCCAAAAGATCTTTCTGCGCTGAGAGATGAATTTGAAGCAAGTCTGAAGCATGGCTGGCCATCAGCGATTATCCACGGTGCTAATGCGCTAAGGTTACCCAACACAACGAGTGTCTGCCTGCCTGGAGTGGATGCGGCTGCGATGCTGATTTTGCTCGATCAACGTGGCCTTTCCTGCTCCGGCGGATCGGCTTGTCACACAGCCTCATTGCATCCGTCTCATGTGCTGGAGGCCATGGGCTATGATGCAGTTCATGCTGGCTGCACGCTGCGTTTTTCTTTGTCTCGAATGAACTCTAGAAACGAGGTTCTGTGGGCTGCAAATGAGGTGATACGCGCAGCTCAGCATATCATGGATCAGAGAAATGTGCTCTTTAGCCCAGTGCAGATGAACTGATCACGGGATCTTGATCACACCAATGGTGGCATTGTCCTGACGTTCGTAGTTGATGCGGCGAATCGCGAATAGGATGGCGTCTGTGATTTTGTCCGCTGTCGTGTGGCGACCAAAGCCGAGTAATTCCTCCAGGGCTTTATCGGATAGGGTGAAGATGCCATCACTGGCAGCGATGATGATATCGCCTGACTTCACAGGTAAGGGTTCTTTTGGGAAGTCGATCAGCGCCATCGGGTAGCCAAGTAAAGCACTTTGAAGCGTGTGTCGATCAGGATGGGCGGCGGCCTCCTCAGCAGTCATGAGGCCCTGTTTCACGCGTTCTTCGAGGATGGGCGTCAATGAGTGGTCTGCATTCAGCCGGTGTAGCTTGCCTTCACGGTAGAGAAAGAGCGGTGAATCTCCCACGCTGATCCATTCGATCTGATGATTGGAAGCGAGCACCGAAAGCATCGTTGTCCCCATGGGCGGTGCAACGGAAGGCATCTTTGAAGTGATGTATCCCAGGGTATCATTGGCGGTATCCAGTGCTGTCCGTAATCGCCAACTGGCGGAGCCGGGATGCTCGTGAAAGGCCCGAACAAAGGCGTTCACGCCGATATAGCTGGCGACACTGCCACCTGCATGGGCACCGAGTCCATCTCCGACGACGAGCAGGATGCGCTCCAGGGAGTTTTCGTTCTGATCGGCGGCATCGGCAAAGGCGTAGTAATCTTCTTGGTTATCTCGTTTGCCACGGTATTGGCGCGCAGCGAAGTCCTGTTCTTGGACAAAGGATTGTGCAGAGGGCTTAAGGTCGGCGGGAAGAAAGATGCGGGCGGTCACTCGGCAGAAAATTTAAAGGTCGTCTGGTGCAGGTAGGTTTCACCAGGCCGCAGGCTTGCGGAGGGGAACTGCGGCTTGTTTGGGCTGTCTGGGAATTTTTGTGTTTCGAGGCAGAAACCATGTCGTTTTTCGTAAATGTGGCCGCTTTTGCCAGCGACGCCTTTGAGGTGATTGCTCGTATAAAGCTGCACGCCAGGCTCTGAGGTGAAGACTTCCATGATGCGGCCACTTCGAGGATCTCTAGCGCGCGCGGCCAGCTTCATGCCTTGACCTTTAAGCACGTAGTTATGATCATAACCTTTACCCTGAAGGAGCGGTTTAATCTGGGACTCGATCCGCTCCCCGATCAAATGGGGGGTGCTGAAATCCAGCGCTGTACCCAGAACGGACTCCAGTTCACCCGTGGGAATCAGGGCGTCATCGGTGGCCGTGAATGTTTCAGCGGAGATCATGAGCTCGTGGCCAAGGACATCACCACTGCCTTCACCGGCCAGATTGAAGTAGCTGTGGTTAGTGAGGTTGACGACGGTGGGTTTGTCAGTCGTTGCCTGGTATTTGATCTGAAGCTCGTTGGTCTCTGTGAGGGTGTAGGTCACTCGGCAATCAAGTTTACCGGGGAAGCCTTCTTCGCCATCGACACTGGTGTAGCGCAGCTCCAGGGCGTTTTCTTCAGCTAAGATGCTGGCTTCCCAGACGATGGTGGCAAAGTTGGCCTTGCCGCCATGAATGTGATTTTTTCCTGAGTTAGCAGTCACCTGATACTCCACGCCATCGAGTGTGAAGCTGGCTCCACCGATACGGTTGGCATAGCGTCCTGTCAGGCAGCCAAAATGCGGATGTTTTCCCAGATAGGGTGCTAGGGAATCAAAGCCAAGCACGATATCGGCGATCTTTCCTGCTTTGTCAGGGATCTTGATAGCGACGATGATACCGCCATAGTTCGTCACTTGGGCTGTCGTTCCCTTGGCGTTTGTCAGTGTAAAAAGTTCGGCCGACTTGCCGGCAGCAGTCGTCCCCCATAGTTTACCCGTCACCGCTCCTTGAGCGCAGATGGATAGGGTCAGAATAGCAGCGAGAATCGCGCGGAAAATCATGAGGCGGAACTGGTGGGCCGCAAATGTGGCGGCTGCCCGCGTTTTCCGCAACTCACTAGTTTGACCCTGACCTTTACTATATTAGCGCTGACGGCGGCGGCGCAGGCCGAAGAGGATACCCGAGACACCCAGGAGAAGAGCTGCACCAGGCTCAGGCACTGGAGCGCATTCGCCGGAAAGGGTCACATTGTCGAGGTAGAGTGATCCACTGCCACCCCAAGCATAGAGCTCGAATCGGAAAGTTTCGCCCCCGAAATCCACGCCCGTCGGGAGTGGTGCTGTCCCAAAAGTGTCAGCAAAGCTCACATTAGTCCATGAGGTGAACGAGGAGATGTCGATCGCACCGCTATTGCGTTGCTGGATGGTTCCTGCGGCATCTTCCCAGAAGATTGAGGCCATGATCGTATTGGGTGATTGGGCATCAGCTCTTTTCAGATCGATGTTAAATCCGGTGAAAGCGCCGATGCTTTGAGCCTCTGGAGTGACGGTGAATCCGAGCGTCGCAGGCCATTGGTAGAGAGCGTCACGGTTGAAGTAAACGTTAGGATCATACTGCGTCATGTCCCAGCCTGAGTAGCCACGGAAGGCGGTTCCATCAGGCCCGCCTGTCGTGAAAAGAGCGGGAGTCAGACAGCACTCATAAAGATCGCTCGGTAATACACAGGGGCTGAACGCGCTGGGCTTGTTCGGTGAGTTAACGTTTGGGACGTTATTGAAATCATACTTCACCAGAGTTGCCGCAAAAGCAGTCTGTCCTAGAAAAGCAGAGGCGAGGCTAAAAAGAAGTAGGGCTTTCATGAGTCGAGCTAGAGTTCTTGTTAACGCAGAAATGAGGTGATTCTCAGAATCTGGTTTCAATTCTGGAAATAATGGCCAACAACGATCTGTAGGCAAGTCTATTTATTGAAATAATGATTAATTATGATTAATTTGTTTTAATCATTAGGATGAGATGACTAATCTCTCAGCCGCTCATTGAAGCTCAGATTAAACGATCAACGGCTCCACACGCTCTCTGATCAGTTCAATCAGTGCTGGATCCATGAATTCGTAATCATCAGGTATATCCAGAACTTCCACAGTGAGGTCGGGATAGAGGTCTGGGAAATCCTCACGCAGGCGTTTTTTCTGCCAATGTTCCATCACCAGGATGAGATCTGCCCAGAGCAGTAATTTTTCAGACACCTTTCGGCGCGCCGCGCTGCTCACCCCAGCCGAACTTACTTCGACACGCGGATCATCCCGATAAACCGCCTCTGCTGTCGGACTACGCCAGTGATTGCGGGAACAGAGGAAGAGAAGGCGAGTCATTCCACAGGCGGAGAAATGAGAGGTATGACCTCACGTTTATTACGGCGATAAACAAGAAAGTCGCTGTCAACAGTGATGACTAAGTGCTTCGGGTATAACTAGCTCATTCTGACAAGGCACAGGTCAGCGAAATCGGGTGAACGGTCAGCATATCGCTTGGCTAGATCCTTGAGTTGCGGGAGGTGCTCGCCTGCCTGAAAGGCAAGACGCAGGAGCCCGTGCTCAATCATTTTTAGAACCAACGCAGCGTCCCCTAAATGAAAGGTCGTTTCTGCTAAAACAGCTTCACAAGTCAGCAAAGGTTCAGTGACTTTACGAGCTACTTCAACAGCCCAATCATGATGGGAATCTCCTCGATTGGCAAAAGCAACGAGGAAGCCGGTATCGGCAATCCCCTTCATGCATTGGAGAAGCCTTTACGCTGACTTAGATTTTTTGGGCCATTGACGGTGCCTGCTAGTTTCATGAATTTTTTGCTGTGCGTCTCAGAGCGGGCTTTCAATAACTGATCTCGAACAAACTTCCCCTGGGAGACACCACTGCGTTTGGCTTCAGTGTCTAGCCACTCGGAAAGTTCGGCAGGAACTTGGATAGTGATGGCCTGATTCATGGGCGCAAATATATGGCTTTGATTACTTCCGCACAAGCAAACTCTCCCCAGTCATCTCAGCAGACTTCGCTACACCGAGCATGTCCAGCAGGGTCGGGGCGATATCGGCGAGTTTGCCGTTTTTTACGGTGACGCTGTCGGAATCGGCGGCGACGTAGATGCCGTGGACGAGGTTGGTGGTGTGGGCGGTATGCGGGCTGCCATCGGCGTTGCGCATTTGCTCGCAGTTGCCGTGGTCGGCGGTGATGAAGAGTTTGCCGCCAAGTTCGAGGACTTTTTCGA
Organism: Verrucomicrobiaceae bacterium; assembly: GCA_027486585.1. Taxonomy (GTDB): domain Bacteria; phylum Verrucomicrobiota; class Verrucomicrobiia; order Verrucomicrobiales; family Verrucomicrobiaceae; genus Prosthecobacter. Next base: position 6,764 of record JAIXOU010000051.1, read on the forward strand.
CGATGAGCCTGACGCCGAAGTCGATGGTCTCACAGGCATGAACGCCTGCTTCGACGATGCCAGTGTGGCCGACCATATCGGGATTGGCGTAGTTCATGATGACGAGGTCATATTTCTCCAAACGACGCAGCACTTCAAAGGTGAGGTCGGGGGCGCTCATCTGAGGCTTTTTGTCGTAGGTGGGAACTTCCTTGGGCGAAATGGCGAGGTAGCGGTCTTCGCCGACATTGGGCTCTTCGACGCCGCTGTTGAAGAAGAAGGTGACGTGTGGGTACTTCTCGGTCTCGGCAGCGCGGAGCTGAGTGAGTCCGGCGGCAGCGACGACTTGACCGAGGTTGTTGGCCAAGGTGGCGGTGCTGAAGATGACGTTGGCACCGTAGTCGGTGTAAGTGGCGTCGTATTCAGTGAGGGTGTAGTATTCAACCTTGGGAGTGACTTCGCGATCGAATCCAGAAAAGTCGGGTTTTAAGAAAGCCTCACTGAGCTGGCGAGCGCGGTCAGCGCGGAAGTTAAACCACAAGATGACATCGCCATCGCGGATGCGTTGCTCGTTGGCGTTGCTGAAGATCATGGGCTGCATGAACTCGTCTCCGCGAGGATCGGTCGGATAGGCGGCCTGAACGGCAGCGCTGGGGAGATCGCTGCGGACTTCACCACGGCCAAGCACGATGGCATCCCAAGCGAGCTTGTTGCGCTCCCAACGGGTATCGCGATCCATGGCGTAGTAGCGACCGATCACTGTAGCGATTTTGGCTCCGCTGGGGGCGAGGTCTTTTTCCAGCTTGGCCATGTAGGCAGCACCGCCCGTGGGGGAGGTGTCGCGGCCGTCGGTGATGGCGTGAACCATGAGGTCTTCGACTCCGGCAGCCTTGGCGGCATCGCAGAGTGCGGCGAGGTGATCCTGATGGGAATGCACGCCGCCATCACTGATGAGGCCGAGGAAATGCAGGCGCTTGCCTTTGGCTTTGGTAAAGGCATCGACGAGGATGGGCATCTGTGCCAGTTCACCATCGCGGATGCTTTTGTTGATGCGAGTGAGGTCCTGATAGACGACGCGGCCGGCTCCGAGATTAAGATGGCCGACTTCGCTGTTGCCCATCTGGCCATCGGGCAGGCCGACATCTTCGCCACTGGCGCTGACGGTGCCGCGTGGATAGGTGCTGTAGAGATGATCGTGGAAAGGAGTCTTGGCCAGCAGGGTCGCATCGCCATTGGCCACAGCTTGGGCTTTGCCACCTGGGTTAATGCCCCAGCCGTCACGGATAATCAGAACTACAGGTTTTTTCATGAGATCAGGTCCATGCTTCATGACAGACGAGCCGTCAAGGCAGGGGTCGATCAAACACCGATTTTCCCGGTTTCAGACCCGTCTCGCCAGTGTGCCCAGGGCATCTCCAGCATCGGCATTTTGAAAATGGGCGATGCCGACGGCTAGGGCATCGGCAGCGTCCGCAGGTGGTGTTTCTTTGAGGTGCAGCATGGCGCGGATCATGAAGGCGACCTGATCCTTTTGCGCTGCACCGCGGCCAACGGCAGCCTGCTTCACCTCACGAGGAGCATATTCATAAATGGCTAGGCCGTGCTCAGCCGCCGCAATCAGGCAGGCCGCACGGGCGGTGCCGAGCACGATGGCCGTCTTAAAACTCTGCACATAGATCGTGGACTCGATGGCACAAACGGTGGGTGAATGCTCACGAATCACGGCCACGAGTTGCTCGCGAATCGCCACAAGGCAGCCTGAATGCAGCAGCTTGGCGGAATTTGAAATCACTCCGTAAGCGATGGCCGACAGGTCACGGCCAGATTTTTCTAAAATGGCCCAGCCAGTGTTTCTCAGCGCAGGATCGATGGCGAGGACGCGCTCAATGCTGGGTTCTTTGCTGGTTTGGCTAGCCTGATTAGCACGCGGCGCTTTGGCCTTGCTGGCTAAGATGGCGGCTAGCTGGCTGGCAGTGACGCGTGCCATGGGTTTTACCAGCCTTTCCTTTTCTTGGGGCGGCGGCTCCAGCGCTCGCCAATATTAAAAAGCTTGTCCAGTGAGATTGCTCCTGATCCGAACAGAAGGAGGGTAAAGGAGACAAAAAGGTAGAGCCAGGCTGCCTCAGTGTAGATTGATCCTGCCTGCGGAGCGAAGATCAAAAAGCCGACAAGAACCGGCATAAAAATCACGGCAAACAGTCGGGTCAGGAAGCCCGTGATCCAGCTCAGAGCCACGACGGCTACGGTCAAAGCCACCGTAGGTGCGACGACCGCAGGGTAGGGGATGCCGACGTCGAGGAAGCTTTTCACCCAGTCCCAGCTCTGCTCTTTCCAGATGAGCTGATAGGCACCTGTGGCGGCAGTCCAGCCATGCCGGGTCATGAGCATCACCCCAGCACCGATGCGTAGGACGGAGATGGTTTTGAAAAGGCTGCCGAGTGGGTGATGATTGGCAGCTGGATTGCCGCCGACGTAGTCGATCATGATTTGGAAATTAGATATCTGGTGACAGTTCGATGATGTCGCCTGGCTCGGGTTCATCTCGGTCAGCTTCATCCAGAGTGGAGAAATAACGGCGCACACCTTCGCGGATCAGGTAAACACCATGATGCGTGGACCCAAGCTTGCGACCTCCAGCGACAGTAACGGCTTGCTTGATGGTCATCTCATCCCAGGCAGGGATGAACTCATCTTTAAGCACATCGCCATTGATCGAAACGACTGGCGTATCCTCTACAGAGATGATGTGCACCGTGACAGGTCGGGTCAGCCTCATGCCGACGCGGAAGGTCGTGGCGATGGCATTGACGGCCTGCGGAAGCGTACCTCCGCCGACTTTAGCACTGCCGATCGAGCCAAAGTCGAGTACACCTGAAGTATCGACCATCACCACTTGATTGAAGACTCGATCTGGGGAACGCGAGCCCTCATAAACATGGATGCGCAGCGTGTGACCAAAACCTAAAACACCACGCGCATTAAAGGGAACCTGAGGATCATCGGAGGCGGCTTTGTCACTGTCTGGCATTCCAGGGATGATGCGCGTGATCTTTTTCAGCGTCGCAAACTTCGGCATAGCTGGCAGCGATGGCATGGAAGGCATCGACAACTTCGGCAGGTCTGGCGTGAAACGCTTCACGGTAGCGCAAGCAGAGAGGCACAGAGCAACTGCCAAGAAAGACAGCATGGATTTAGAAATACAGTTCATGAAATGAAAAACAGATTTGTATGATGAATGCCGCGAGCACTCCTGACAAGGCCAACGTGTTAGAAGTGGTTATTCCTCCACTTGGAGGCGCGTTTAGTGACATCCACAGCCCGTGCCGCAGGAGCCACCGCTGCTGGATTGGCCGCTGGAACTTCCGCCCATGACACCTGTGCCACCGATGGGGATTCGGCGCACGGGTTGTCCGCTATCTGGATGCTGCGTCAGAGCGCTGTCTTTCATGCTTTGTTTGATCTCAAAGCGCTTGGGCTGGTCACCTTCAAATTGTGGGATCGTTTCGTAAATGTAGGTAGGCATATATCGCCTCAAGCAAACGTGAGCTTAAGGCAATGTCAACGTTGGTCAGCATGCCACATCTCTGAGCTATCCACGCCCCACGATTTCCATTGTCTCGCGTTGGCGCTGCAGCACGACTTCACGGCCTTTGGCCGCTTTGGCCTTGGCCGCAGCAGGATCTTTGGCCATCGCGAGCACCGCTGGCACGATGCCTGCGATCTCTTCTTCATGATCAAGATTAAACAGCCACTCACCGAGTCCGATGTCACGCCACATGAGGCCTTTGCTTGTCTGCTCGGTCCAGCGGCAGACGATGGCTGGGATGCCTGCGCCGATGCACATGATTGGGCTATGCATCTCTGCGCCAAAGAGGCCTGCACTACGCACATAAGTGCTCAAGGCTTCTCCCGTCAGCCAGTAGGTGCTGCGCCAGACAACGCGCTTTTTCACGTCCTCCGGTAGCTTGTCGTAAAAGTTCACGCGATTGACCTCCATCTGACTGCTATCCTCAGGACAAAGCAGCACTTTCATCTCTGTCTGGCGGACCACCGCGATGATGGCTTCACGCAATGGCGCTAAATCATGTTCCTTCATGGCTTCATTGCGAGCATGTTTGACCTCGTCAAAAGCAGTGCCTTTCATCTTCCAGTATTCTGAGTAGCGCAGACGGCCGATACAGCAGAGGAACTTGCCTTCTTCCAAGTCATTCTCTTTGAGGAAAGCCAGCGCTTTTTCGTCATCTCTCAGATCCGTCGCAAAAGCGCCATCTGGCCCAAATTCCATGATCGGACAGGTGCAACCACGTTCCTTAGCGACGCCTAGCGAGACCGAGTCTCGGAAAAAGGCAAATTTACCCTGACTCAGGACAGCCAGAGTTTTCGAAATGACTGAGTCCGGCGCAGGTGACGTCGAGGTAGAGCCCTGAATCGGTAGCGTAATGCCATAGACGCCATAGGGCTTACCGGTGGCTTCGCGCCATTTGACGACATCCTTTTCAGCGACCAGGGAAGGGCCTGATCCATGCAAAAGGAAATCGCATTCGGCAAAGGCAGTCTTGAGCGCTTCAGCACCTTCGATGATCTGAAGCTTGGGAAAGCGCTTGAGCAGCATTTCTTTGACACCGTTGTTCACTTTGCTGGGCCAGAGTCGAACTTCGACCTGCGGCAGATGCTTTTCTAAAAGGGCTAACACTCCAGGCGTATGGGCGATGTCACCAATATTCACCGTCTGCCATGAGGAGCGCAGAATCAGGCGTGGTGCCCGGTTTGTCTGAGCCATGATGGGGGAAAGGGCTGCGCTGAGGGCTGAGCTAAGAAAGGTGCGGCGTTGCATGAGCTGATGAAAGTCTCTTTGATCTAGAAAATGGACAGTCTTTTTTCACTTTTCGCGCGCTTCGTTGGGTGAAACTCCCTGTGGTCTCACTACCCTTGATTCAAAGATTCAACTTGTTTGATTATTGATAAATGTTATAATTTCAATAAATGAAACTTGTTTTGATCATTTCCTCTTTGGCTGGACTCAGTTGGTTGAGTTCTGAAAACGCCCATGCCCAGGCGCTTACCGAGGTTCCAGCTGCCGGCATGAACGCAGCCTCGGCACCCAAAGATAGGCCTATCAAAGAGGGCGACATGCAGGCAACGGCTCACCGCTGGTATGAACGGCAAAATCCGGCGGATCTCCCAGTCATGGATGCGGCACTAGCCAAGCTTTTACCTTCGGCACTCAGGCAATCTGCCTGGATCACTCAGTTGCCGACTTGGGAAGAAGCCCATCAACAACAAGCCTACCACGATGTGGGGGCCATCTTGTTGGCCAAAATCTACACACTCATCCAGGCAGAGCGTGGGCAGGAGGCTCAAGAATCCATTCAGCTGCTCAGGGAAAAACTTCCTCATGCTCTGATGGTCAGCCCCAATCAGGTCGTCTGGCAGGTGCGGAAAATGGTGCGCTACCACCAGCATGATCATGCCCTCCGAGCTGCTGTGAAAGCCCGCAAGATGGACACCTACACTTTTCCTGCCGAGCAGGATGAGTTTGATGCCTGGGCGCAGAAACAGACCGTGGAGGATCTCGCCATGCTGCAGCTGCGGGAAGGGGACTTTGATGCCCTGGAGCATCTGGCGGATCAAGCCCGTCTGCGGGAGCTAAAGACCGCCTCCGGCCACTGGGTCTCTGACTCGGTCTATGCAGGCATGCATCCTGTGGCCAATGAGAATGATCCGAATGCCTGGGTTGAGCTGACTGAGCGGATGCAAGCTTGGCGGAAACAAAAGCCAGATTCGTTGAATGCTCGTATCGCGGAGGCTCTACTAACGCTGTATCAGTTAAAATCACTTGTCGAGTCAGGCAAAGACGTCACGGCTGAAAAAGCACGTGCCTTGACCATGCTGGAAGGGATCGGTGCCATCTCACCACAGATTCCTCTAGTTCGGCTTGTCTTCAGCTTGCTCAATCAAGAGAGTTTGAAAGCCACCGCAGGCATCTTCAAAGAAGCCCACGAAAAATTCCCGACTTATACCCCAGTCCTCGTCATCACCCTGCTGCGTCTGACGGCTGAACCCAATGGCCACAATCTCTGCATTGGCGTGCTGAATGTGATGGGTGAATCGGAGCATTACGAGCAGCTAGCCCTAGCCCTCACCGCACTGCCGCCCAACGTCCTACCCAATCTCTCTCGCGGCCTGAAGATGTCGCTCGTCCGTCGCAGTTTGAAGCGCGGGATCGAGCTTTATGCCGGCAGCTTGGAGATTCGGAACAGCCTTGGTCTGCTTGCCACCCGCATGGCCCAGCAGGACCTTGCCCAGGACGCCATGTCAAAGGTCGGCCCCCACTGGGATCGGATGAAATGGAAAGGCCTAGAGGACCAAGCCGTTCGTCTGACGGAAACAGCCAAAAATCCAAGACCCGGCCAAGTCACACGGACTGAGGGTCGCAGTTTTAAAACTGGACGCGCAAACTAAGCGCCACTCGGTGGTGATCTGTAGTGCCTTGGAAGGCACCCCCATTATAGAAACCCTGCCAGCTCAGCTGTGCCTGTGTTTTGGTGGAAATGTCATAGGCTAGCGAGAGGCCCGCCATGTTTTGACTGTACTGTTCATTCAGAGCGGCGTAATCATCGGTGCTGAGGCCCTTGAAGCGACCGTGACTGTAGCTGTAAGAGGCAGAAGCAGAAAGCTTATCAGTCAGTTGCTGGGAGAAATGCAGATCCAGACCATAAGACGTCATGTCGAGCGGGTAAACGGCCTCAGCATAGTCAGCGTACTCATAGTAGGCACTGCCAGTCAGCTGACCGCCTTTCCATACCTGACTGGTGATGCCGTAGTTCATGAAATGCGCACTGACATTGTTAAAGGCCCGTTGCAGATTGGTTTCATAACCAAGGGATAATTCGTGGCTGAGGCTCTCGCTGATCTTTTGGCTCAGACTGACGGAGTAGTAGGGTTGGTTGATGTCAGGGCTGGTTGGTGGAGCGTAGAGGAATGGGAGAAAATTGATAGCCTGAGACGGGCCGTCAAACGATTGGTGCTGGTAACCTGCTGCGACACGCAGACGAGTATCCTTGTTAACCATGATCTGCACAAACGCACCCGCACTGGCTAGGAAACCATCTTCGGCCTGAGGGATAAGGTAGCCCGTTGGGCCATTTGGATCACCGGCTAAAGCAGACAGATCAGTAGGATTATCTTCGGGGCGATACCAATTCAAAGAACCTTCAAGCCCTGCGCTCCATGATCCCTTGCTTTGAAAAGCCAGCATGGAAGAGACGGTGTGGATGTCCGCATTGAAGCCGCGGGGATAACGAATCTGCACGTCGTCGATGTCCCTATATTCGCCGTCGATGTCGTAGGTCTTTGAGAAATTGTAGTTCAATGTCCAGCTCAGCTGCTCTGTCAGCGCCAGCGTTGCGGCAATTCCTGAATCGTGTTGTAACATCCCGACGAACTGCTTCACACTGACGCGTTGATAGGCTGTGACGTGCAGGGCATCGAGTTCCAAATCATACACCAAGCTGGTTCCTGGCAGCACGTTGAGCAGGAACTCATCGGAGAAATAAGAGCCATCAATATGGTCATTGCCACTGATCCAGCTCAGGCCGATCCCACCTTTGAAACTCAGGCTTTGATTCGGGGTGATCTGATAATTCACATCCACCAGTATCATGGGTGAAAAGATGACCCCACCTTTGCCATCCCAGACTCTGGAATTGTATTCAAAGGTCTGCTGTAGGGCGAAGTTGCTTTTAAAGGCCGACTTGTTGCTGACATCGTCCTCTAGAGCCACGACACCATTGTAAAAAGGAGAGAGAAACTTCCGTCCCATTTGATACTGGCTATTGAATCCAGTGATGTCACCCGCCAAGCGCTCATTGTCCTGGTTGGTCGAACTGAAAAGCTCAGGTCGCGACAGTGCGCGTCCATTGTCTAATGCCTGACGATCTGTTCCCAGCACATCCCGCCCCTCTTCCGCATATTTTGGCGACCGCGCACGCAGTTCATTGAGGAACTGCGAGTTCATGGATGGGGAGATGCCGTGCTGAGCCTGAGCCAATTCACCACTGATTAAGGCAAAGCTTAGAGTCAAGAGCGTCAGTTTTAGAGTACAGTGCTTCATGGATTAAATGATTATTTAGAGTCTAGGTCGAGATTGGGGCAATGCGTCTGTCTGTAAAGACTTTTTCATTGACGTTTTAGTGCTAAAACTGCACGCGTATGCTCAGTGACACACGATGATGATCCTGAGGCGGTTGGGAATCGTCATCACTAAAAAAGCCCTGCCAGCCCAGCTGTGCCTGTGTTTTGGCGGAAAAGGCATAAGCTAAGGAGAAGCCTGCCATGTGTTGCCGGAAATTCAGCGTTGAGAATCCTGGAAGGTTTGGATTGAGATTTCTATAACCTGTATTGCTGTAACTATAGGCCAATGAGGCTGAAAGTTTCTCTGTCAGACGTTGAGAGAAATGCAGGTCAAGCCCATAGGATGTGGTGTTTTGCGCGAAGAACGTTTCGATCGAATCACTGTATTCAAAGTAGCCACTGCCGGTCAGCTGACCGCCCTTCCAGACCTGACGAGTGATGCCATAGTTGACGAAATGAGAGCTAACGTTGTTAAAGGCCCGTTGCAGATTGGTTTCATAGCCAGCAGATAATTCCTGACTGGTCTGATCATTGATTTTTTGACTCAGGCTGAGGGAATAGTAGGGCTGGCTGGTTTCAAAGTTGACTCGTTGAAAAACTTGGAAAGGTCCACTAAAGGACTGATGTTGGAAACCTGCAGCGACGCGTAGACGAATGTCTGTGTTGATCATCATTTGCACAAAGGCCCCGGCGTTGGCTATAAAAGCAGGTCTCGCCTGAGGTGTGATGAAGCTCTGATAAAAATTTCCCTTAATACCTGGCGAGACGATGAAAATGCCGTTATTGGCTTCTGCGGGATTATCTGGCTCATACCAGTTAAGAGCACCTTCAAGTCCAGCGCTCCAGGATCCCTTGCTTTGAAACGCTAGCATGGAAGAGACGCTGTGGATGTCTGCATTGTAGCCAGGACGGTATCGGTCCACAAAATTGCCACCTAAATCGTAGTATGCGTGCGTGCCGTCGATGTCGTAAGTCTTCGAGAAATTGTAATTCACCGTCCAGCTCAGCTGATCGGTCAGAGCCAGCGTTCCGGCGATACCCGCATCATTCTGCAACATGCCCACGTTGGGTTTGACACTGACTCGATCATACACTGTGACATGCAGTGCCCCGAGTTCCAGATCATAGGTTAAACTGGTGCCTGGTAGCACATTCAGAAAAAACTCATTGGTGAAATCAGATCCATAAAGGCCGTCATTGTCGCCGATCCAGCTCAGGCCGATGCCGCCTTTAAAACTAATGCTTTGATTTGGACTGATTTGATATCTCACATCTGCCAGCAGCATGGGGGAAAAAATAACCCCGCCTTTGTCGGCGTTGACTCCGGAATTGTATTCAAACGTCTGTTGCAGCGCAAAGTTGCTTTGGAAGGCCGACTTGTCGCTGGCATCTTCCTCCAGAGCCAAGACGCCATGGTAAAAGGGAGAGAGGTATTTCCGTCCCATCTGATATTGGCTGTTAAAGCCAGTGATGTCGCTGGAGAGGCGGTGAGTGTATTGATCGGTGAAGCTGAATAGTTCAGGCCGCGATAGCGCGCGGCCTTTTTCTAATATCTGCCGATCTGCTCCCAGTACATCCCGCCCCTCATCCGCATGTTTTGGCGATCTCGCCCGCAGTTCGGTGAGGAACTGTGCGTTCATGGACGGTGAAATGCCGAGCTGGGCTTGAGCAAAGTCAGTATCTAGAATAATGAGGCTGAGGGTGGTAAGTGCGAGTTTTTGGAGGCCATGCTTCATGGTTTGAAAATCAATGTAAGGTGAAAGCCGAAACTGAAGGCCTGCGCCTTTCTGTAAAGGCTTTTTATTCCAGGATCAGCCTTGCCCGTGTTTATCAAAGGCTTCGAGAGCCGCAGAAGCGGGCTAGCAGCTCAGCAGCCTTTCCTGAATAGATGAGGCTAGAGGTGAGTCCTTCACCACCTAGCCCTTGATCAGGATACTATGAGAATAGTTCAAGGCAGAAATGCCTCGAGAACATGCTTACATTCGGCTGAAGCCTACGAGCTTACTTCACATGCAGCACGCCGCGCATGATGATGCCGTGGCCGGGGAAGGAGCAGATGAAGGGGTAGTCTCCAGCGGTGGGAATAGTGAACTCCAGGACCTCCTCTTTGCCGTGGTCGAGCAGTTTGGTGTGGTGGAGGATGCTGTCACCGTCCGGGATGAAGCCGTTTTCAAAACCTTTGGCGCCCATGACGATGGCGGCGTTCATGATGGCATCCGCTTGGCCCGGTTTCACTATGAGCAGGTTGTGCGGCATGACGTCGGTATTGGCAAACGTGAGTTTGATCTTCTTGCCTGCTTTTACGGTGAGTTCTTTGACGTCATACATCAGACGCTCCGGCACGGTGCCGATGCGGATGGTGGTCAGTTCGGGTGTATCGCTGAGGATGCCAGATTTCTTGGCTTTCTCTTCCTTCTCGCCGGCGATGACGCCGCCTTTGGTGCTGGCTTCGACATTGAACCAGAGCTGCTGCACGACGTTGGCGGCGTTGCGGGCATGGAGCTCAGGGCTGGTTTGCAGTTTGGCGAGCAGGGCGGTGTCGCGGACGTTGTGCTGCTGGTGGAGCCAGAGGGCTTCGAGCAAGGGGTGCGCGTCTTCCTTCTTGGCGGCGTCGAACTGCTTCATCCATTCCTTCGTGGCGGTAATGACTTCGGCGGTGGGGCGCTCACTGAGCTCGACGCGGGTGCGATGGCGCACGCCATCGGCGGGATGCCGCAAGTTTTCGAGCAAGGCGGGGATGGGCTGGCCGTCGATGGCGACGGGTTTCTGCAATTCACGACCTTTCGCGGTCATGCGGTAGATGCGACCGTGTTTGTTGTCGCGGTTCGGGTCGCGCACGTTGTGCTGCATGTGGCCGATGATGACGTTGTGCCAGTCGGCGATGTAAAGAGCACCATCTTCGCCGAAGACGGCATCACTTGGGCGGAAATTCTTGTCGCCGCTCATGAGCAGGCCGCGGGATTTGTCCTCGGTGATGCTGCCATCGGCTTGCGTAACTTTGACCGTGAGTTCAGCGCCGGCTGGTTCGCCCCAGACGCTGGCTTTTTCCGCGTCGCGAGCCAGATCGTAGTGTTTGATGCCGAGGAAGCCGATGACGTTGCAGATGAGGAAGTCGCCCTGCATGTCTTCGGGGAAGTGCGTGCTGCTGACGACTTCGCTGGCGGTGACGGGACGCACTTCCTTCTTGAGTAGTTCGTGCATCTTGAAGCCGTTGCCTTCGGGGCGGACTTGGTAAGCGCGACCGCCGGTGCCGTCGGTGGCATAAAGATAACCCCAGGTGTCAAAGGCGATGCCGTGCGGGTTCGGCGAGTTGTCGGCGTGTTTCGCGATGGTGAAGCGGCGTGGATCAAAGCGATACATGGCGCTGGTGCCGGTCTGTAACGACGGACCCCACGGATGCTCGTGATTGTGCACCATGAAGACACCGCTCTGCCAGTAGATGCCGCCATCGGGGCCCATGACGAGATTGTTCGCGCCGTGATGCGTGTCGGCGAAATCGACGCCTTGCAGCATGATGGTGCGCACGTCGGCCACGTCGTCGCCATCGGTGTCTTTGAGGAAGATGATGTCGGGGGCGCAGGTGACGATGACACCGCCATTCCAGAACTCAAAACCGAGCGGATTCTGCACGCGGGCGAACTCGGTCATGCGATCCGCTTTGCCGTCTTTGTTGTCGTCGTGGCAGATGACGAGGGCGTCCTTCATCTCTTTGAGCGGCTCCCACATCGGGTAGGTGTGCCACACGGCGGCCCAGAGGCGGCCTTTGGTATCCACCTGCATCTGCACGGGATTCACGAGCTGCGGGAACTGTGCTTCATCGGCAAACAGGCTCACTTCAAAGCGCGGATCAAACGCCATGTGCTTGATGGCTTCCTGGCCGCTGATGTATTCCGTGCGACCTTCCTTCATGGCGCTCGATGACTTCGACTTGCCACCGACATTGGAAATCACCGGCAC
>JAIXOU010000108.1 GCA_027486585.1 Verrucomicrobiaceae bacterium
AAGACATCAGCGATGCCATTATTGTTAGCGTCGGCGCTGGTTGGCACCACGTCTGCCACACCGTCCATGTTAGCGTCATGACCTTCCAGGAGATCGGCAATGCCGTCGCCATCGCTGTCAGCGTCGCGGCTGTCAGGGATGCCATCGAGGTCGATGTCCACCAAGCCATCACCTTCCAGTGTGTCTGGGATGCCGTCACCGTCGTCATCGAGATCCACATCGCTGTCGAGGCCGTCACCGTCTGGATCAGGGTTGTTGGCGACAGGATCGCGGAAGTCTGGGATGCCGTCCTTGTCGGTGTCAGGCGTCAGGGTAGCGAGATTCGTGTCACCGGCTTCGGTGAGATCGCTTGTGGCGTCTGCGTCCGAGTTGGCGTCATAGATGTCAGGAGTGCCATCGGCATCCGTGTCGGCCACGATGCTAACGCGGCTGCCATTGGCTGGGCACTCAAAGCGGAAGTCGTCGATGAAGTTCGACAGATAACCACCGCTGAGGGCTTGGAACTGGAAGCGGATCTTGTCGGTGGTAGCGTTGAAGGTGCTAGGCACCTGATACGTGCCGCTGTAGGTCACCCAGGCAGTGGTGCCGGTGGAGATGGCGCGGACGCGGCTACTGAGCGGCAGCACATTGGCCGTGGCCGTGCTGGCAGCGCCGAGACGCAGTTCCATCCAGTCCGTGGCGAAGCGGCCACGATGCCTGAAGCTGTATTGAATGATCTCATTCGGCACAGCGCTCACATCTTGATACATGAAGCCGGTGGCGGCTCCGTTGATCTCAGCCCATTGGTTGCCCTCAGGTGCGGTGAAGGCAGCGCCAGCAAGCGTGGCTTTGTAGCCGGTCTTGAAGATCTGCACCTTGTCGTCAGAAGCGGTAGTGCTCCAGCCAACGACTGCGTTAGCGGCGTTGCCACCGGTAGCGTCGGCGTCATTGACGAGGCTCCAGAGGAAACGAGCATCGGCGTTGTTTGGCACCACTGGAGCTTCGAAGTTGCCATTCACGAGGCGGTTGCCTGGTGTGCATGGGAAGGGCTGCGCATCCCACTCATCGCGGAGGCCATCACCGTCAGCATCTGTGAAGGTGCTGGCTGGGAAGATGGTCTGGCCGTGAGCTTGTGCTTCCTGCCAGTCGGGGATGTTGTCGTTGTCGCTGTCGGTGTCGAGGTAGTCGGCGATGCCGTCTTGGTCGTTGTCGCTATACTCAGCGGTGTCCAGGATGCCGTCATTGTCGTCATCGACATCGACTGCATCGGTCACACCGTCATCGTCAGCATCTGCCACGAGATACTTCGGCAGACCAGCGGTGGTGGTGCCGGTGTCGTTGATGGTCAGCTTGCCATCATTGTCATCGTCGGTGTCGCGGAAGTCTGGGATACCGTCGTCATCGGTGTCTTGACCAGGGGCAGCTGTGGCAAAGGCATCATCCAAGCCATCGCGGTTCGCGTCGATGCCGCTTGGCACGATGTCGGCTACGCCGTTGCTGTTGTAGTCATGGCCTTCCAGCGCATCGAGCTTGCCGTCGTTGTCGCTGTCAGTGTCTTGGCTGTCAGGGATGTCGTCGCCATCGCTATCGACTTCGCCATTGTCTTCCATCGCATCGGTGATGCCGTCGCCGTCGTCGTCGAGGTCCACGTCATTGCGCAGGCCATCACCATCGAGGTCAGGCACGGTGCCGAGAGGGTCGCGGTAGTCAGGGATGCCGTCAAAGTCGCTGTCTTGTGGATGCGTTGGATCAGATCCAGCTTCCACGGTGTCGGTGCCTGCACGCTCGTCGAGGCCGCCTGAAGGGATAGTCAGGGAACCATCGCTGTCGGTGTCGAGGTAGTCATTGAGGCCATCACGGTCCGTGTCAATTGGGCCAAACTTGCTGCCGTTTTCACAGCCGAAGAAGATGCCATCCAGGAAGTTGCCAATGCCAGGATTGCCACCTGCTGCAGCCACACTGGTGAACTGGAAGCGCGTGGTGCTCTGTCCGGCTGGCACGGTGTAGGTGCCTTCATAGAGTTTCCAGGCGGTGTTACCCGTTCTGGCGATCTTCACATTGTAGCTGCTGGTGAGAGTGCCGATGTTAGCAGGACCGATGCGCAGGGAGAGAGTATCCACACCGAGACGGCCACGGTGAGCAAACTTGAACTTCATCACGGTGCCACCTGTCGTGGCCACCTCACGGAAGACATGGCCGACTTGGAAGGCGTTCAGCTCAATGAACTGGGTGCCTTCATAGGCTGGCACGCCGAGGAATCCGGTCTTCCAGATCTCGAAATACTTGTCGGTGGCTGTGGTGCGCCAGAAGGGAACTTTGCCAGCGTCCGTGGTGGAGGCATCACGGCGGAAGGTGAGGGCTCCAGCGTTGACTGGCTCTTCAAAGCCTGCATTGCCGAAGTCGGTGGTGGGGCAAGCGCCCGTTGCGCTGTCGAAGTTGTCATCAATGCCATCGTTATCCTGATCTTGGAAACCAGGTGAGCACATCTCGATGGTGAAGTCGTCATAGGCAGGCAGACCGACCGAGCTTCTGGCAAAGACAGGCACACGCACAGTGTAGGTTGTGTTTGGCTGCAAGGCATAGTTCGTGGCTGGGAAGGCACTGGTGGTCTTAGTCACGGGACCTGGATCAGTGATGCCAAAGGCAGGAACCACATCCGTGAAGGAGGTGCCACCGTTGTTCGAAATCTGCACGCCGACGGTGTAGTTGTAGGCGCTTGGATCTGCCACGCGGCCCCAGCGGAACTCAGTGATGTTCGAGCCAGGCGTCATGGTGGCGGAGGTGGTGAAGGTGTAGGTGAGGAAGTCACCTGCGGTCACGGCAGCGGCGAGTGTGGCTTGATCCACACCGCCCAGCTTGGCATAACCACCAGTGATGGTGCGAAGCAGTCCGCTGCCAGCGGCTTCGATGCCTGCACCCTGCACAAAGGCATTTGGCTTGTTGCCGTAGTCGCTGGACACGGTGTTGTTGGGGCTGTTATGCCACCAGCCGATGCTTTCGCATTGGACAAAGCCGATACCGCTTGGGTAGATGATCGCGCCATTCGGCTGAGCTTCGACAAAGTCAGGGATACCGTCGTTGTCGCTGTCGTTGTCGAGCTGGTTCGGGATGCCGTCATTGTCGGTATCGAGATTGCCACCACCGGAGGCCAGTTCATTGGTGTCGAGGATGCCGTCGTTGTCGTCATCAAGGTCGGTGCCATTGCCCACGCCGTCGCCATCAGCATCCACTACGGATTTGCCAAAGGTGAAGTAGCTGGTGCCAGCGTCCTTGAAGTTGAGGCTGACATAGAAGTCTGCGCCAGACTTGGTCATCACGCTGCGGGAGTCCGCGCTGGTGATGGTGCTGTCCAGGCTGTAGATGACCAGCGGAGTCTCATCAGCTGCCAGCGTGCCAAAGGCGGCGGCAGGGATGCGCACCTGGATCACGCCCTGGGCACCGGTTTCCGTCACCTTCCATTTCCGCGTCATCGGGACGATGGTTGGCTTGTCGCCAAAGGCGCTGCCAAAGCTCATCGCGGTGCCATCATGGCCCCAGATGGTGTAGCTGCCGTCAGCCAGCACTCCTGGGTTTTCTGCGTTGGTGTTGTAAACAGCACCGAGGGCCATCACAGGCGCATTGGCGTCGTTTGCACTGCGGGACTGCTTCTGATTCAGGGCCATGCAGTCTTCACGACCGATACCTGCGATGTCATTGGAGAAGCCTGTCCTGACATAGACGCGAGTGGTGGCTCCGTTGGTGCCGTCGTAGTCTGGGCTGTAGTAGTCATGGCCGAGGGTGATACCATACTTGATGGCCATGTAGCTCTGGATCTTCTCGCGGTTGCCCGAGGTATCGAGGAAGCGGGTCGTGTAGATCGCGGCCTCGGCGATGTTGCCATTGAAGTCGTTGTCGTCTGCCGATGTGTCACCGAAGATAGTCTCAAAGGTGCCGTTTGCCGCCGGAGTCGTAGTCGTAGTTACTGGGATACTACCGTCAATGGCGATCCGGTTTCTCGGAGTGGCCGACTGACTCCAGGCGGTGCTGTAAAGATAGGGCCGACCGGTGCTGCGAACTGCAGCGTTGGTAATGGTATGCCCGATGCCGGCGTTGAAGACAGTCACAGAGGCACCCAAGTCATGGAGGGACGGAGTATCACCCTCACCTGCACCGTTTGTATTATTGTCCCACGACAGGTAGTTTCCAGCCGTTCCAGTGTCGACCTTCGATGCGACCGCAAACACCTCAACCTGATCTGTTGTGGCCAACATGCCATCAGCGGTGGATAGGAAGGCATTCGCATCAAAGTCCAGATGCGGGTTGTAGTTAAAGAACGCCGAGCCGCCGCTAGTGCGGAAGGTGGGGCGCAGTCCGGCGGTGTAGCCAGCGTAAGCCGGGAAGCCCTGGAGCATGTCACGCCAGACTTCCACTTCGCTGCCATTCGCAGCCATGGTGGGTGTGCTGGTGTTGAAGACAATGACGTTGTCCATCCACGCATCGAGACCAGCCGTGTGGGTGGAGATGTCGGTGAACTGAACGCGGGTGGTGGCAGAGGTGGCGACGAACTGCACCGTCTGACGCAGCAGTGCACCACCTGAGGGGATCAGCCGCTGGTTGGTAGCTAGGACAGTCGTGCCATCTAGCAAATCCGCACGGATGCCGACGTTACCGCCGCCAGCGCCGCCGGAATGGTCATTGTAGGTCAACATGTAGTTCTGGCCTGGGACCGTGGTGATGTCTTGATAAAGGACGCCATTGGGGGTGCGTTCACCGTTATTGAAGACGATACCCTGACTCAAATGATTCATGTTGCCGGTCAGTGTCCAGCCAGCTGTGTTGGTGGTGAAGTGACCGTTGCTGACGAGGTTAGCGCGGATGTCATCCGCTTTATACCAAGCACGCAGGCCGAGGTCCACACAGCCGGGGACGGGAGGAGCCTTGGCGGCGAGAGCGAAGACGGCGCCGTCCGGGAGCTGAGCTGGGGTCAGGTCAGCGTAGAGGTAGGCGCTGTTGTCGTCGGTGAGGGTGTAGAGGGAGTCACTGCTATCAAAGGTGGCATTGCTGCTGACGAGGATCTTCTTCACGCCCGTGTCTGGGAAGAGATGACCACGTGGGATCATGATGCGCACGCTGCCGATGCCGTCGCCATTGAGGTTCTTGCGGCTGACTTTCCACTGACGACCGCTGATGCGGTCCACATTGTCCGTGGTGAAGCCATAGACCGGCGTAGTGAAGGTGGTGGAGCTGCCGTTGTTGTTGCCCCAGAGCAGGAAGGAGCTGTCTTTGGTCAGCTCACGACCGCTGCTCAAGTTGGAGGGCAAGAGGGCTCCGCCATGGCTCATGGTGATGATGTCATCGGTATTGATGCTGCGGCTCTGCTTCTGATGCAGGCGCTCGCAGTCATCGCGACCGATACCGGCAATGTCATTGTCAAAGCCGCCGCTGTTGCCCACATCCCAAAGGGTGAGGCCGTGGCCGGAGAGGTAGTCCTGCGTCTGCTGGATGCCGTATTTGATGCCGTAGTAGCTCAGGGCGCGGTTACGCTCGATGGTGGTGAGCTTGCGGTTGAAGAGCATGATCTCAGCGATCTGGCCTTTGAAGTAGTGAGCCTTGTTCGAGGTGGCACCGATACGGATGGCACCGAGAGGCGAATCAAAGCTGACGGTGTTCGCAGTGGCCTGTCCAACAAACGTTCCGTTAAATCCAGCACCCCAGTCATTACTGCGGGAGTAGGCGTGGTAGGCATTCCAGTCGGTAGAGTTGACGGAGGGTCCAGCGATAGCGCTGATGCCGGTCTTGCCTTCACCCAGCACGCGGGTGGTGGGCTGCCAAGCAAGTCGCAGCGTAGTGCCGAAGAGTTCATAAATGTAGCCGTTGCTCCAGGTGTAATGGCTCATGTTTCCGCCCATGGAGCCACCGAAGAAGACTGCTGGACCATCATTGGTGTCAGCCGCTGTCGTTTCCTTGGTCACCACTAGGTATTCGCCGGCGGTGTAGTTCTGCGTGAAGTTGGAGGCAAACTCCAGCGTCTGGGTGCCGGTGAAGTTCAGCGTGGGGTTCCAGTTCAGGCCGTTGGTGATGGTGATCGGCGTAGTGGCAGTTGTCGCAGGGGCTGCCGTGTTGTTGCTGAGAGACCAGTCGATCCAGCGGGTGTAGCCTGCTTCAGCTGGGCCGCTGTGGATGACGGAGTTGCCAACGAGACTGGTTTCGATGCCAGAAGTATCCGGTCCGCTGTAGCTATTGAGGAAGTTGACCGCCGTGGCATTGATGTCGAACCACTCGGCGATGATGTCATGATCGCCTGCAGTCAGGGTGATTGTGGCCTGCCGCTCCCGATAGCCCAGACCGTCACTGTCGATGACGAGCTGGCCGTCGATGTAGAGGGCCGCACCGTCGTCCACGGCATTGTAGAAGGTGTAGTCACCAGCGGTGGTGATGGTGATCTTGCCGGTCAAACGGGCGGAGATGGCGGTGCCAGTCAAGCCAGCGTTGTTGCGCACAGCGGATGGGCTAAGGGCTGAGACCAATCCGGTGGTGCCACCGGTGGTGGGGATGTTGTCCACGGTGTTGCCTGAAGGCGACACATTGAACGCGCGATACTTCATGAAGCCGCGCAGGTTGGCGTTTTCAGTCGCATCAGCGGTGAGCCAGAAGCCGGTGCCGCTGCCGATACCGGCTGGTGTGGGTGAGTATTCAGCGGCCAGGGTGATGAAGCCGTCTGCGGTTTGTCCGGCTGGGATGGTCACTTCATAGTTGGCTCCCACAGAGGCCATGGTCAGCACGGTGTCAGCGCTGGTGAAGGCATCGTCTGCGGACCAGATGAGGCGTGGGTTGCTGCCGTAGAGGCTAGTCTGTGGCACTGTGACTTTCACCGCACCGACGCTGCCGACTTCGTTCAACTTCCACACGCGGCTCATGCGGCGGTGGGTGGTGAGGCCAGGGATTTCATCCGAGCAGAAGCCGGTGGCTCCGCCGTTGCTGCCCCAGAGGAGGAAGGTCTTATCGGCGGTGAAGTTATTGGTGTTAGCCCCATTGGAGGCGGCGATGGTCACATTGCCGACGGTGAGGATGTCCTGATCACTGCTGTTGCGGGATTGCTTTTGATTGAGCTGCTGGCAGTCATCACGGCCAATGGCAGTGATGTCACTGTCGTAGCCGCCGCTGTTGCCCACGTCCCAGAGTAAGGTGCCATCACCGCTGACGTAGTCGTGATTTAGGGTGAGACCGTATTTGATGGCGAGATAGGACTGAACCTTCTCGCGGTCGGTGTCGGTGAGGACGATGGGGTAGTTGATCACTTCCGCGATCTGGCCGTGGAACTGCTGAGGGGCTGCGACATAGTTACCACCGGAGTTACCGATACCCATGCCAAGAATGGCGTTACCGGCCTGCAAGGTATTGGTGGAGTTCGTGGTAGAGGCATTGACTGCACCGTTGAAGTAGATGCGGGCAGGGCCATTCACGGCACGGACACGCGAGCCAGTGAACAAGCGTGGTTGGCCATCATTGATTGGCAAACTGCCACGGATCATCGGGACGTAGCTGTCGCCCGAGTTATTGTTGCGGAAGGCAAGAGAGCCGTTGCCTGCGATACCGATGGTGCCTTCCAAGAAAGCTCCGCCGTCTTCATTGCCCATCAGAATAGGCGAGCCATGCGGCACATCACTGAAGGTGGGTTCTTCAGTCTGGAAGATGATGAAGGTGGTGTGGTCATTGGCCAGAAGGTTGGCTGGAGCCGACCCTGTGGCTTTGAAATACTGCGAAGTGTCTGTGAAGGTGTAGGCTGGATTGAAGTTGATGCCATTGGCATTCTTCACGATGGCTGCACTGCCGCTGCCATTGGTGCCGGTGAAGTTGATCCCGCGACCGCTGACATCATTCCAGGTGCTGCTGTTGGAGACCCCATGGTCTGCACGCAGCCAAACGCCAAGGCTGTTGGCTCCGGTGACTTTGCCCTGGATGGTCACGTCATCGATAGCGAAGTCATCACCATTGGCGGTGAACTTGAACTCAAGGAGAGCACCATTGCTACCGGAACTCCATGGAATGACGAGGGTCACCAAGTTGGCCGGAGCCTGAGCCGTGGTTTGCACGGCAAAGGTGGCAGGAGTGCGAGTCGCACCGTTCATGGCTCCGACGCTAATGGTGTTGGTATTATCGTTGTCGATAGCCGCATACTGCGTGCCGCCCAGATAAACATCCAGAGAGGCGACATTGGCCGTCGGCACCGTGGCCGAGTTGTTGACGTTGTTGGCACGCACCTTGAACGTCAGTGTGATATTTCCACTTCCATCGCGTGCCGTGAGAAGGTTGCCAACCAGTTGGGACAGAGTTTGATCCGTAACATTGTCTGCGTAGTTAGCAGCATGACCTGGAGCTTCATAGCCCCAACCAGCAGACACACTCCAGGAAGAAAGATTCCCAGTGCCGAAGTCGCCGTTCGCGACCAAGTTGCCATTCACCGGAGCAGTAGTGCCTAGGTGCCCAGGGACGCCCTGGATGCGGAAGTTCAGCTCGAGACCGTTGTCGGGATAAGCCGCGTAGAGATTGGTGATGCCCGCATTCACAGGGCCAAAGGCGCTGGTATTGGAGTCCACACCATCCAAGATGCCGTCGAGATCGGCATCGGCAGTGCCGGGAGAAACGCCAGCCTGAACAGTGTCGCTGCCGTTGATGTTGTTGGTGTCACCATCTAGGTAATCAGGGATCGTGTCGCCATCGGTATCGACTGGCGTAATGCCGGAGCCGTAGACGGTGAGGCGACCCTGCGTATCCACGGCGGTGCCTGGAGTGCGGTAGGAAGCGGTGGATTGTGCTTCGATGTTGTCAGGAATGCCGTCGTTGTCGCTGTCGAGATCGACGCTGTCGGTCAGTCCATCGCCATCAGAGTCAACCACCGGCACGTTGTAAGCACCGACCGAGATACCGGTCCAGTTCTCATAGATCGAGGAGGTATAGGAAAAGGAAGTGATCCCACGTCCGCTGAAACGAAGTGCTACCTGTCCCTCACCCACCCCTGAGATCGAAGTCGAAGTGGTGGTAACCGGCGTTGTCGTTCCGAGAACCTCAAATGGACGGTCGAAGACGAAGGTGTTTCCATTGGCGCTGAAGATCGTGATGATCGGATTATCGACGGGCTGACTGAAGGTGACAGTGTTCACTGCACCAGCGCCATGATACGAAAAGATGTTGCTGGTGTAGGTGGAAGGCATGGAGCCAGCGAAGCTCCCATCCGCCCAGTCGATGGCGTTGACGCCGCCAAGATTGTTCTGAGAGTTGGTCAACGTAACTGTCACTGCGCCAGACGGCAACGATAGAGCACCAGTAGCCGTATTCCCGCCGGTCACGCTAGCCCAGGTTGTCCAGGAAGCAGCTGATGGCACTTGGTCCTCAACGTCGTCCAGAATGCCGTCGCCATCGTCGTCGAAATCGGCGCTTTCCACTAGGCCATCACCATCCAGATCGGTGCGGCTGACGAAGGTGAAGAAGCCATCTGCCACAGTCGCGGCTGGGACAGTCACTTCATAGTTGGTGCCATTCAAAGCCATCGTGAACTGCGTGTCGCTGCCATTGATGGTGGTGTCTGCGGACCAGACCAGTTTCGGAAGTGAACCGCCGACGGTGGTGAGCACGGATGCTGGCACGCGGATGACCACATCACCCACGCTGCCTGTTTCATCTGCCTTCCAGGTGCGGGCCATGCGGCGATACTGCACGCCAGCCCAGGGAGCCGCGCCGCCAGTGAAGGTAGAAGCCAGACCGTCAGAGCCTGCGACAAAGAAGGTGCGGTCTGCGGAGAAGGTTGCGGCATTGGCAGCATTGGAGTCTGCGACGCTGCCGAGGCCGATGGTCAGGACATTGCTGGCGACGGATTTGGACTGCTTCTGATTCAAGCCGGTGCGGAGGTCGAAGCCAATGCCCGTGACGTCGTTGTGGAAGCTGGTGTTGGCTGGCCAGACATCGACATTCGTCGCGCCGTCGCCAAACTGGTAATAGGCCGTGGTGCTGCCATTTCCGCCAAGGGTGATGCCGTATTTGATGGCAAGGTAGCTCTGGATGCGGGCACGATCCGCAGCGGGCAGATTGTTGTCAAACATGATGACCTCGGCAACTCGGCCATCAAGGAACTCGCCATTAACGTTACCCTCGCCAATACGGATGTGGCTTGTGCCGATGTTGGTGGACTGTGTATTGACGGTGAGCGCCCGCCCGTTGACGGAGCCGAACTGACCGGGGCCAGTGTAACCCGCCATGGAGAGGAAAGGCTGATCGGTCGGAACCGTGCCATCGGCGACATTGAAAGCGTTCGCCAAACTGTTGCTGACATGGAGAGAATGCGGTGCCCCGGCAGTGACATACAGACCCAATCCCGCACCTAATCCAACATTACCTACCCGAACCATTGAACCCCAGCTGTTGTTCACATCTGCTGAGGAGACGACAAACGCATCAAATTTAGCACCGGTGCCGCTGCCCAGATTCTGAGTAGCGTAGAGCACACTGGTGTCCCGGAAGTCGAGCGCAGGGTTGAAGTTGAAATTGGTGCTTGTTGCAGCCGTGTAGTGTGGCTGGAAAGTCGCATTGCCCTCTGAGGCATGATTTCCCACGGTGCTTTGGTCTTTCCATTGGCTGACTTTTTGTCCATCCACCGTATTGTTCACGCCTTGATCTGCACGCAGCCACAGCTTGGCCCCTGCGATGTTTCCAGCGGATGCCACATAGCTGGCAAAGGTGAAGTGGTTGCCATCGGCGAAGTCGTGATCTGCCGTGAGGTAGTTCACGGAACCGACCGCCGTGGGAGACATGAGCTTCCAAGTATCGGACGCATCAAAGGTAGCGTCACTGGAGACCACGAGATAGACGGGGCCGCCGTTGCCGACGGAACCTGCATCCACGGCGACTTTCATACTGCCGACGGTGCCGGTTTCATCCACTTTCCAGATCCGAGCCAGGCGGTGTGTTGCACTGGTCGCAGCTGGTGGAGTGATGGCCACGCTAGCGGTGGTGGCGAGGTTGTTGTTGCCCCATAGCATGAAGGTCTTGTCTGCGGCAAGGGTGGCGCTGTTGGCCGCATTCGAAGCAGCGATGCTGCCGAGGCCCATCGTGAGGAACTCATCTGTCTCGATGCTGTGAGACTGCTTTTGATAAAGAGCGGTGGCGTCATCGCGACCGATACCGGCGATGTCATTGTCAAAACCGCCACTGGCTCCCACGTCCCAGACGATGGTGCCTGCGGTGTTCCTGTAATCATGACCGAGGGTGATGCCGTATTTGACGGCGAGGTAGGTATTGACCTGCTCACGCTCGGTAGCAGTGAGCACGCGGTTCGTGAGGATGACCTCTGAGAGGCGTCCTCCGAGGGAAAGATTACTCACGGCACCACCGAGCACGGCTGCACCAGAGAAGTTGACAGTGTTTGAAGTATCGCGCGCTGCAAGAACGCCATTGAAGGAGGCGTTCCAATCGTTGGCCTTGGAGTTGACGTTGTAAATGTTGTAAGCCGTCGTGTCGCGTGCAGGTCCTGAAACACTGCCATTGGAGGCCAATCCTTCGAACAGGCCACCGGCAACGGCATCGCTGGGCTTCCACACTTTGCGATCTAACGAGCCGAAGTCGTCATAGATGAACTCATTGACAAAGGTGTAGTAGCTGGTGCTAGCGCCACCGAAGTCAAACAAGTGACCGTGCGCTCCAGTGCGTGGCTGAGCTTCTTTGCCCACGACGAAGACTTCACCCTCGGTGAAGCTGTTGTTCCACGTATCGCCAGTCCAGTGGATCCAGTCATCATTGTCGAACTCGACCACGGGTTGGAAGTTCAGCAAGGAGCCTGAGTCGCTAAGCAGCGCAGGATCACCCACATATGCAGTCGGGTTGTGTGCCTGATTGTTCATGTCCAACCAGCGATTAATGGCGCTAGTGCCGGTGACGCCGTAGTCAGAGCGCATCCAGAGCTGAAGATTGCTGCCCAGTGCGCCAGGTGCCAGCACCTGAGTGGCAAAGGTGAAGAACTGACCGTTGGTGAAGTTAAAGTCAGCCGCATAGAAATCCGTGCCCGCTGCGGTGAAGGAGGAAAGAGCTACCCAGGTATCAGAGGCATCAAACGTCGCATCACTGGACACAACGAGGTAAGCTGCACCACCATTATCAACGGCGGCCTGAGGCACAGCCACCTTCACGGAACCGACGTTGCCGGTTTCTGCAATTTTCCACTGACGAGCTAGGCGCCTGTTGGACGGATTGCCGACAGGAGCGGTGATGTTGGTGTTGGCGGTCATCGCACCGTTGTTGTCGCCCCAGAGCATGAAGGCCTTGTCGGCAGCGAAGGTGCTGCTGTTGTCAGCATTGGTGTCAGCGATGGTGCCGAGACCGATGGAGAGGACGTGATTGCCCTCCATGTTGCGGGATTGCTTTTGGCTCAGCCCAGCGACGTCGTCGCGACCGATACCAGCAATGCGGGAGTCATAACCGCCGCTACCGCCGACATCCCAAAGCGTGGCAGGTGAGGAACCACTGGCGAGGTAGTCGTCCTGCAGGGTGATGCCGTATTTGACGGCAAGGTAAGTGTTCACTTGGCGATGCTCCGTATCGGTCAGCACGCGGTTATAAACGATGACTTCAGAGATCTGCCCATCCATGAGCTCGCCACCGGTCGTCTCTGCCCCGATGGACAGGAGTGCACCAGAAGCTGGGAAGTCGCCATTGGCAGGAGATTTCATCACGCGATTGGCGATACCGTTGACGCTGATGCCGATGTTGTTGGCTCCGTCAGCGTTGTTGGCATAGGTATTAAAGATGGTGGGAGTATTGATCGGGTAGGCGCTAAAGTCCGTGCCAGGCGTTACACCGAGATCAGCGTAAACACCGTCGATATACATGTCTGGCTTACCGGCATACCAATGAAGCGATGGATAGTCCGCAACGCCTCCAAAGCTGATGATGGTGCGGTGAGCACCGGCGGTTGTATGAGTATCACTGACCGAGAAGATGGTGACGGGGTCGGCAAATGTCGTGTCACCCACGATGTTGAAGACGGTATTCGGATTGCGGAAGAGGATGTCGTTGTTGAAGTCGAGCGCAGGATTGTAGTTCATGCCAGTCGTCCGAAGCGTGGGCTTGTAGATGGCGTTGCTCTGTTCCAGATTATTGCAGGTGGCGGAGGTGTCCAACCAAGCACCAATAGCAGCACCGTCAGCGGTGGCGTCTAGGCCACGGTCAGCACGGAGCCAGAGACGGAGATTTGAAGTCACGGCACCAGGGGCCATGAACTTGGAGCCGAAGCTGAAGTAAGCGCCGTTGGGAAGATCGGCAGCAGGCACATCGGCGTAGAGGTAGTTCACACCGTCATCGACCAGCGGGAAGGCTTTGTCGTCTGAGGCATTGCCATCAAACACAGTATTCGTCTTGGAAACCAAGAGCGAGCGGGCTGCATCACTCGGCATGGAGCAGGAGCGCGGAATGGCGATGCGCACGGTGCCGATGCCAGAACCCGTGCGGGCGACCGTCCAGATCCGAGGCATGCGGTTTTCCAAACCGGCAAAACCGGTAAGCGACACGAAGTCCGTGCCTGCTGTGGAGAGATTGTTGTTGCCCCAGAGGAGGAAGCTCTTGTCTGAGGAGATGGTGCCAGTGTTAGCGGTATTAGTCGTAGCGATGCTGCCCACTCCCATGGTGACAATATCATCTGCATTCGCCGAGCGGCTTTGTTTTTGAAGCAAGGCGGAGGCATCGTCCCGTCCGATACCAGCGATGTCGTTGTTCCAAAGCGCAGCAGCGCCGAAGTCCCACACGGCGGTGCCAGAGCTATCCACAAAATCATGACCAAGAGAGAAGCCGTATTTCAGACCGAGGTAAGACTCCACCTTCTCCACATCCGCGTCTGAGAGTGCGCGATCAAAGAAAATGGCCTCAGAGATAAAACCTCTGGAGTTTTCACCCGAAGAACCGCCTAAGTTGGGGCGGATCGTCGATGAATTGGCCGCTGTGCCTGTTTGGAGCTGCACGCCTGATTGACTAAACTTCACATTCGTACCATTGCGGCGCGTCATGTAGAGCTTGGGATTGGTCGTAGCCGTCTGACCGAAGCCCGCGCCGTGCCATGGCGGAACGTTATCGAGGAAGAGCACGTCTTCCTTATTAGCCCACCAGCCGAAGATGACGTTTCCGGTCACACTTCCAGCTAAGCGTTGGTTGTCTGTGCCATCCATCTTACCAACCAGGAAGTAAGTCCAGTTGGCATTGAAGCCATAAGTGGTGTCGTGGAAGTCATCCACGCCGTCATAAAAAACCCCAGGATTGAAGTTGAAGGCATTCAATTGAAGCTTCGGCGAGTTAGCGTCAGCCGCTGTTCCTGCTACCGCGTGGTTGGAAGGAACACCCGCGCCAGCAGGCCCGAAGTTCGAAGTCTCCCAAGCCTCGACCGCACCACCCTGCACGGCAGTGCCGGTGCGGGCTGCATCGTTGGCCTTCAGCCAGAGCTGCAAGTTAGTCCCGACATTGCCAGGGGCAGTTTGGGCCTGACCAGTGACAGCGATGCCAAGAAACGAAAGTAACATCAACACACTCCACACGAGATGAGCGCTACCTGCTAAGAGGCGCGACCATGCAATCGAGCTGGCCTGCACTGTGCTTAGCGCTAGGTCTGAGGTTGGTAAGTGGCTTTTTTTCATAGTGCGGAGGCTTGAGGCTGTGGTTTTCGACTGCGGCTTGGTTTTGTTTTGAAAGGGCGGCGGAGCGGGGTGTCGTGCTCGATTCTCTTTTAGCTGGCTCGGTGAGAGCGCTGACGGCGGCGGATGCTGGGCTTGCCGTTGATCGAGTTCTTGACTCGAAAGGCCTCTGCTCAATGCAGATGGCGGTCGGTCGGGAGCTGAGACTTCTTGAGTAGTCCGAGTTTCACTTCCTAGCTGTGGCTTGGCTTCCTGTGAGCACTGGCTCTCAATCGCTCGTCGAGTCGAAGTCGATGATTTCACACGCGGTGGCTTGCAGCAGGTTTCTTGAGCCTGTGTGCGGTGAGAAGAATTGGGAGTCATGACGGGAGCAGGAGTTGAGTGAGTTGCTAGGCCTCAAGCCAGTGCACATGATCGATATGATCTGGAATGAGTGATGTTATTGTAATTTTAATTGTTATTACTTCCATTGGACCAAAGGCCTAGTAATGGCAGATTTTTACAGAACCTGTAATCTGGCTCATTCACTGGTTTCCATCCTTCGATCGCCCGCTTGGCAGACATGGATTGAAGCTTATTTACGCCTCATTATAGTGAACCTTTGAGATTCCAAATCTTAGCCTAGATGCCTTGATTTATAAGGGAATGAGCCGCATGAACCGAGACAATGTGGAACTCAAAGGATCCACCATGTTAGTGTTCAGATCCACTCTCGGTTGCCCCGCTTCAGGGGTTCTGATGCTCCACTTTTTAAGTTCCTATGATCTTTGTTCGCTAACTCGGAGCGGACAGCCGCTGAGTGGCTCACGAACAAACTGCTAAATATATAAGGCCAATCACGATTTTAATACTGACTAAACCAAAAGACCTCTGATCAGATCAAAAAATCCATGACTAACAAACAATCAGTTATCATTATATTTTTGATAATTTTAGCAAATCGAAGATAACATTGATCTGATTGGGAAACCCCTATGGGCAAAAAATGGGCGGTCAAACATTTGATGAATCAAGTGAGCCTCCTGCAAATTCCACTTATCCGCTTTGATCCGAAAACGTTTGCCGTTGTTTGCCGTTGCTGCGGTGATGGCCAGCAAAGGCCGAATGAATGGACCAAACTTTGGCAGCAGATGGGCAGATAGGTGGAGATCAAATTGACAGTACCGATTCTATTTCTGTGAAACCTGTTTTCTTGTTTATCGAGGGATTCAAAACCCGCGTCATCCACGGCGTGTGCCAACCACTGCCAACCACGTGATGGCGCCGTGCAACGCGCACCAAAGAAAAACGCCGCCTGTTTCCAGGCGGCGTTTGAGGGAGAACTGGTTTGAGAGTCCAGAAAGCTTACGGCTGAGGCACTTCGGCGATGGTCTTGAGCACACGGCTCGAGATCGCGTATGGGCAGCCTTGACTGTTTGGACGGCGGTCTTCGAGGTAGCCTTTCCAACCGTTTTTCTTGAAGCTGTGCGGAACGCGGATGGAAGCTCCACGGTCAGCGATACCCCAGGAGAATTGGTCGATGGACTGAGTCTCATGCAGACCGGTGAGACGCATGTGATTGTCTGGACCATAAACGGCGATGTGCTCAGCACAATTCTTCTCAAAGGCTGCCATGAGAGCAAGGAAGTAAGACTCACCACCGACTTCGCGCATGTATTTCGTGGAGAAGTTGCAATGCATGCCTGAACCGTTCCAATCGGTCGCGCCCAGGGGTTTGCAATGATACTCAACGTCGATACCATACTTCTCAGTAAGGCGGTTCAGGATGTAACGGGCGACCCAGATCTGATCAGCACAGGTCTTGGAGCCTTTGCCGAAGATTTGGAATTCCCACTGACCCTTGGCCACTTCAGCGTTGATGCCTTCGTGGTTGATGCCAGCGTCGAGGCAGATTTCAAGATGCTCTTCGACGATCTGGCGAGCAACGTCACCCACATTCTTGTAACCCACGCCTGTGTAGTAGGGTCCTTGTGGGGCTGGATAACCGTTTTCAGGGAAACCAAGTGGGCGTCCGTCTTGGTAGAAGAAATACTCCTGCTCATAACCAAACCATGTGTCTGGATCATCAATGATGGTAGCGCGATCATTGGAGGCGTGTGGAGTGCCGTCGGCATTGTAAACTTCGCACATGACGAGCACGCCATTTTTACGGGTGCTATCTGGAAAAACAGCAACTGGCTTCAGAACGCAGTCGGAACTGCCGCCAGGGGCCTGCTGTGTGGAGCTGCCATCAAAACCCCAGTCTGGGAGTTCTTCGAGCTTCGGAAAGCTAGCGAAGTCCTTGAGCTGTGTCTTGCTGCGCAGATTGCGGACTGGCTGATAGCCGTCCAGCCAGATGTATTCGAGTTTGTATTTGGCCATGGTTGTAATGTGTGACTTGGATTTAGAAGCTTGGCGTGTGGAGATGATCCGCCCGCTGAAGCAGAATCTGAAAAAGCACAGGCCATGCCAAAACAGAAGCGATTTTTATCGCTAGAGCAAAGATTCTCAGGCTAAACATCTTCTGAACCTCGCCGACTAAAACTCTCCACCCAGTGCTAGGTGTAAATCGGCGCGGTTTCTCAGCCGCATGGCACGCACGGTGATGAGGCTGCTACGGGCATCAAAAGCGCGCTGGCGCGTGTCCAGCAGAGTCAGCACCTCAGTCAGACCTTTTTCGTACTGACCTTGGGCTAGGCTCTCGGCACGCTCGGCTTCGGCAGCGGCTTGCGAGAGGGCATCGGCCTGCTGGCGGAGAAAGCCATCAGCAGCCAAAGCGGTCTCAACTTCGCGAAACGCGGTCAGAGCGCTGTTGGTGTAGGTTTGCAGTTGCTCCTCATAGCGGGCCCTAGTCTGCTGGGCCGTGGCCAGAATGCGCCCTCCCTGAAACAAGCTCTGGGTAATGTTGCTAGCGATGTTCCAGATCGCTGATTGAGGGTCCAGTAGATCATCGACATCCTGAGAGGTACGCCCATTTTCGCCCGTGAGACGGATGCTAGGTAGGAAGGCTTTTTTGGCGGCGCTTTCTGTCCGCAGGGCTGCCTCTAATCGACGCTCGGCAGCCCGCAGGTCTGGGCGGCGGAGCAGTAACTCTGAAGGCAGTCCTGCTGGGATTTCACGGCGCAGTGTGGGCAGGCTGCTGAGTCCACGCTCCAATCCTGCCGGATAGCCGCCCATGAGCACCTCCAGCGCCCGTCGAGTCTGATCCACCGTCGCCCGCCGCTGCTGGATGGTGGATTCTGCGCGTGCTAGATCGGCTCGACTGAGTGACAGGTCTAAGGCCGCACGGTCAGGGTCCAGCCCGCGCGCCATCTGTCGATCCAGGATGCCCAGTTGTACGCGCCGAGTCTGCACATTCTGTTCGGCCAAAGAAAGTAAGGCCTGCGCCTCAGCCAACGTGATGGCCGTGCGTACGGTATTGGCTGCTAGCGATAACCGCGCTGCATGAAAATCTTCCTCAGCAGCCAAGCGGCGTGCTTTAGCCGATCCACGCTGATCGGCCACTCGTCCCCAAAAGTCGATCTCCCAGCTCACATTCAGCGGCAGACGGAAACGATTATTGATTTGACCAAGCCCTGCAAAACGCTGATCTCCAGGGGCCTGCGTACGGCTGGCACTGAAACTGGTCGAGAGACTGGGTAGCATGTCTGCTCCGGCCTGCACGGTCTCTGCCCGCGCCTGAGTGACTCTCGCGCTGGCTGCTTTGAGATTTGGATTGGCCGTGATCGCACGCTCGACCAGTTGATTGAGCGCCGAGCTGGAAAAATCAGCTAACCAGCCAGTCGAAGCACTAGCGGGCAGCTTAGGTAGAGCCGCCCATTTTTCTGGTGCGATCTCACGCAGCTTAGTGACATCAGCCGTCATCCGTTTCGTTCCCAGTGGCGGCAAAAGACCGCAGGCAGCTAGGTGGACACAAACAAGACATAGAATGAGAACGAAAGAGAACCGAGACACAAGTGCCCAGAATGCAGTCATGAAGGGAATCTCACAACATGAAAGATCAAGACCTGGCAATAGGCCCAAAAAGCAAACCTCAGACTAAACATGAATCCTTGAACTAGATTCACGGAGAGCGGACGAGAAAGGAATTGACGTTCTATAGCTGGATCGGCTATTCAAGGGCACTGGCAATCTCTTGTCTTTATGTCGATTACTTTAGCCATTTCTGCCATTTTAAGCCTAGCTTTTTGCATCGCCTGCCTGCGGATGGCGGCAGATGCGAAGACGTGGCGTCTGCGCTGGATGGATATGTTGGGAGTCATGGAGATGGACTTGGACCGTAGCGTTCGAAAAGCGCAAGAGCGCCAATTTTCATGGATGCTGATGTTTCTCTTTGTCATGCTACTTTCAGTTTCGGGCAGCTGTTTTTATTGGACAATGGTGGAGGTCGCGGAGGCTCGTCGCGAGAAAACCACCATTGAGCGCGAACTGGAAATGGGCAGAGCCGAGGTGGATCGAATGAGGCAGCGTTTCGGACGCTAGTCTGGACAAGACTGAATTCTGGCTCGACGCTCTCTTGAGAACGTGTTAGCGGTGGCACCGCCCGTTCAAGAGCTTTCCCATGGAATTTTCTTGGGCCTCCTTTTTCTATTATGGCCAAAGCCGACCCGAACCCATCCAAGCCAATCGAACCCAATTCAGATGGAAGCCCGCTGCTCTATCGGCGGATGCTCCCTTATTTGCAGCCTGTGAAAGGGCGTTTTATTTTGGGGATTTTAATCGGAGTTGCTGCTGCGGCATTTAATGTCGTTATCTTGCAATCATTTGAGATTATTTTTTCTTTGGTGTTGCGAGGACAGACGGAAAACATGGGGAAAAATTTTGATTTCTTCGGGATTAATCTCAATCCTGCCAGGCTTTTAGGCGTGCCGGATGATACTGCGGTGAGTTTTCAAATCGCTCTCGTGGCCTGTGCTTGTATTCCTGTCCTTTTTGCGATTCGAGGACTGCTAGAATACCTCAATAAGTACTGCCTAGCTTGGGTTGGGAACAAAATGCTCTATGCGATTCGGAACGACACATTTGCCAGTATATTGAAGCAATCACCTGCTTTCTTTGGTGGCAGCAAGGCAGGTGAATTGATTCAAACTGTCTTTAATCAAACAAGTGTGGCCCAGAGGAATGCAGTTCAGCTAGTTCAGTTGGTTACCTCCAGTCCACTGAAGGTGATTGCGATTCTATCTTTGCTATTCTGGAAGTATCCGTTTTTCACCTTCATGAGCTTGTTTGTTTTTCCACTTTGTGTGCTCCCAGTGGTCCGTTTAAGCAAGCGTGTCAAAAAATCTGGACGCCAAGAGGAGGAGCAGGCCGGAGCCATGCTTACGGCCATGCATGAATCCTTCGGAGGTATTCGACTGGTCAAAGCTTACTCTAGGGAGTCCTATGAAGTAGCCCGCTTCGAGCAAGCCAATAATGCTATGAGTCTCAACGCGATCCGCTGGCAGCGCGCCAGCGAAATGGCTGGCCCAATCGTGGAATCCGTTGCATCCCTGGGTATCTCGGTCGGACTTCTATACTGGTGGAAGATGGAATACGAGGCAGGGGCATTTATGCTTGTCATCCTTGCACTCACTCAGCTTTACCCTCCAGCAAAGGAATTGAGCAAGGCTAACTTGTTGCTTCAAAAAACTGCTTATGCCGTCAGCAATGTAGTCGCCATCTTAGATAGAGAGCCTGATATCAAAGACAAGCCAAACGCTATCATTTTGCCCAAAATAAAGGGCGAAGTCAGCCTGGAGAACGTGACCTTTACTTATCGCAATCAAGAGGGCCAACCTCTAGATCAGCCCGCAGTGAAAGCGATCAGTCTGAAATTAGATCCCGGAAAATTTTACGCTTTTGTAGGGCCCAGTGGTGCTGGAAAAAGCACCTTGTTTTCACTTCTATTGCGTTTTTATGAGCCCGATTCAGGGCGTGTGCTGATCGACGGCATCGATGTGCGCAGTGTGACTCAGCAGAGTCTGCGAGAAAACATCGGCATCGTCAGTCAGGACACGTTTTTGTTTCACGATACAATCCGGGAAAACATCCGCTATGGACGACTAAATGCGACCGAGGAAGAGATCGTGGCGGCGGCGAAGAAGTCCCATGCGCATGATTTCATCATGGCTCAGAATAAGGGCTACGATACCGTGGTGGGTGATGCGGGATGCAATCTCTCAGGTGGTCAGAAACAGCGTCTTTCCATCGCCCGCGCGGTGCTGAGGAACGCGCCGATCCTGCTGCTGGATGAGGCGACCTCGGCGCTGGATACAGAGACAGAGCGGATCATTCAGGATGCCATTCATCAGCTATCTGAAGGGAAAACGGTGATCGCCATTGCTCACCGTCTCTCGACCATCATGGAGGCGGATCAGATCGTGGTGATGCGTGAGGGACGAATTCAGGCCGTGGGTACTCATGCAGAGCTTTTAGCCACCAGTGAGCTTTATCAAAATCTGAACGCACTGCAATTCCATGAAACGTGATGAGTGATTGTCCGTGACAAGGGCTGCTATTCTTTGCTAAGGCTTAGCTTTGACTTATGTCCCGCTCGTTTTCACTCCGTGACTATTCCATCGCCCTGACGCTGTTAGGGATCTGCGTCTTTTTTGGCGTGGTCGAGCCGAAGTTTCTCGACTCGCGAAATCTGTCTCTACTGATGACGGAACTTTCGATCACAGCAACACTGGCGGTGGGGATGCTGCTGATCATTTTGCCGGGCCACATTGATTTATCGGTAGGCAGTGGCTTAGCATTGCTGAGTGGGATCGCCACGGTGCTGACGACCAAAGCTGGATTACCTGCATCGCTTTCTCTCAGCATCGGATTGATCGTGGGCCTAATCCTTTGGTGGGGAAAAGGCGTCCTCATTGTGAAAGAACGCATCCCGGCCTTTATTGTGACACTGGCTGGCATGTTGGTCTTTCGCGGGCTGTTTTGGCTGGTGATTCAGAATCAAACGGTGCCGGTCGTGGCTGGCGGACAGACGAATCTTTACTCACAAATCAGCACTTGGTATCTACCATCGGTAGCAGGCTACGGACTAGCAGCCGTGATCATCGCTGCGATGGTGCTTTTCACTCTCTCAGCTCGCAAGCAAAGAGCCACCAATGGCCTTGAGGTCGAAGATGGCGAGTTGGCTTTTCTGCGGGTCTTTGTCGCTTCGCAGGCTGTCTTACTGTTTGTAATCGTAACGAACCAATTCCGTGGCATTCCGCTACCAGCGCTGATTTTTGCCATGGTGGCACTGGTAATTCATGTTTTGACTCAGCATACGCCGTTTGGCAGATACCTCTATGCCATCGGTGGAAACGCTGAGGCAGCCATGGTTTCTGGCGTGCCGGTGAGTCGAGTCGTCATCGGAGCCTTTGCCATCATGGGCGGACTGGTGGCGATCACGGGATTCATGCTGACTTCTTACACAGGCAACAGCACGACAGACATTGGCGAGTGGATGGAGCTGGATGCCGTAGCGGCTTGCGTGATCGGTGGCGTCAGCCTGCGTGGTGGTCGCGGAACGGTTCTAGGAGTTCTAGCGGGGGCATTGATCATGGCCACCTTGCTCAATGGCATGACCCTGATGGCCGTGTCTCCCGAGTACAAACTCATGGTCCGTGGTAGCGTGCTTCTGGCAGCGGTTTGGATGGACGTTCGACTCGGTCGGGCGTGATCCGACATGGATTTGCTGTGATCTGGCATGGGACGAATGAACGAATTGGGTACACATCAGCGTTGATATCTCTGGGAATCTCAACCATCCCTTCACCTCTATGTCTTACCCCCCACAAGAATACGACGAGCCCAAGTCCAACACTGCAGTCTGGACAGCGACGGTGCTATTGATTCTCAGCTTTGTAACAGGCCTGCTGATTTTCCCGCCTCTGTATGACGCCCCCAAGGGTGAAGCTGCCAGTTCAGTTCTTTTCATTGGGCGCTTTCATCCCATCCTACTGCATCTACCGGTCGGTGCCCTGATCGTGCTATCCATCATGGAGCTGGCCTGCCTGACTCGCAGCGGTGAATACAAATTCGGATCAGCGGCACTTTTGACGCTCTGGATTGGTGCAGCAGGCTCAGTATTAGCCGTTTTGGCGGGCATCATGCTTTCCCGTGAGGGCGGCTACACTGGCGGAAACTTTACTCTCCATCAGACCCTAGCACTGATCGGCACCGCCGGCGTACTTTTAGCCCTATGCATCCGCATTTACGCCATGGGACAGCAAAACCGCGAGTTGATGCATGCTTACCGCGCCGTGTTCTTTGGCAGTTTCGGCATCATGAGCTTGGGGGCACACTTCGGTGGCAATATGAGTCATGGCAGCAAGTTCCTCACCGAGCACGCTCCAGCGCCAATGAAGAGTCAGATGGTGGGCATGGAGAAATGGATGCTTAGCTTTGTGGAACAACCTAAAGCCCCCGCCGTAGAGGTGAAAGCTGAACCAACCGTTGAGCCGGTCACGCCTGCGCCGAAGCCAGCACCGGCACCTAGCATCGAAGCAACCCCTGCTGCCACGATGCCAGCGCCGACTCCGGCACCTGCACCAACTCCAGCACCGGCAGGCACAGATAAACTCGTCTTCCAAGACGTGATCCTGCCAATCTTCGTGGCCAAGTGCAACAAATGCCACGGTGAGGAGAAGCAAAAAGGCGATCTGCGCATGGACACCTTTGAAATGCTCATGATCGGCGGTGAAAACGCTGCTGAAAAGAAAAACAACATCGTTCCCGGTAAGCCTGATGAGAGCCTGACGATTCAGTCCATCGTAGCCCCGATCGACGACGATCTGCACATGCCGCCGGAAGGTAAAGACCAGCTTACGCCGGCTGAAATCTCGGCGATTCGCTACTGGGTACAAGCCGGTGCCAGTGCGACCCAAAAGCTCAGTGACGCACAATTCCCCGCTGAGGCGAAAGAAGCCCTGCCTCAGTAACGAACTTCCTTTCCGCCAAATCTTCTCCTTTTGACCTATGAAACACGCCATCCTCATCTCACTCCTCGTTTTGCCACTCCTGGCTGCGGACCAACCAGCAGCTGATCCGGCGCTGAAAGCCACCCTGGATCAAGTCAACGCCACGGGAGCTTCTCTGATGCCGGTCTCAGCCGATGGTCAAACCTACCGTTTCACCGCTTTGAACGTGGCCAAAGAGTTCGCCGATGCAGGCCTGGCTCCACTGGCCCCCATGGCCGACAAAATTTCCTCCATGGATCTGGCCAAAACGAAAGTCACGGATGCAGGCTTAAAAGCTTTGGCTGGATATAAAAACCTCAAAGAACTGCACCTCGAAGGCACAGGCATCAGCGATGCAGGTCTGGACCATCTCAAAGATCTGACTTCACTGGAATACCTGAACCTTTACAACACCAAGGTCACTGACGCAGGCATGGGAAAACTGGCTGGATTGACCAAGCTGAAGTCCCTCTACCTCTGGCAGACTGGCGTGACCAAGGCCGGTGTCGCTGCATTAAAAGGCAAACTCAGCGGCACTCATATCAATACTGGCTGGACTGCTGAAGATGATGCCAAGCCTGTGGCCATCGTCGCTGCGGCCCCTGCCCCAGCCCCTGCTGCGAAACCAGCGACCGCTACAGCGCCGGCCACAACTGCAGCACCCGCACCAGCAGCGGGTGGAAAGCTAGACCCTGCCATCGCGGCCAAAGCCATCGTTTATAAAAACGTCATTGCCCCGATCATGCAGGCCAAATGTGTTGCCTGCCACGGTGCCGAGAAAAAGAAAGGCAAGCTGCAGTTGCACGAATTTGCCGCAATCATGAAGGGCGGTGGCGACGGGGCCACCACTGTCATCCCCAAGAACATCAAGGACAGCCTGATGCTCACCCGCATCAATCTACCGAATGATGACGATGACCACATGCCACCGAGCGACGAGCCTCAAGTCACCAAGGAAGAATTGGCCCTGCTCAAATGGTGGATCGAAACGGGTGCTTCTGATAGCGCAACCGTCGCTGCCGCCAAACCCACGCCAGAGGTCGAAGGCGCACTAGCTGCCATGCTCGGCAAGGGTTTAGCCAAAGCCGCTGACACTCATGCTGCCGCGCCTAAAGTGGAGAAGCCAAAAGCCAAGCCACTGACGGACGCCGAGAAAAAACAAATCGCTGACATTTCAGCTAAAATGCAGGCTTTAAACGCCAGTCTGATGCCCCTGGCACAGGATACCGAGCAACTCCGCCTGAGCGTGATCAATGCCGCCGATAAATTTGGAGATAAGGAGCTGGCGATGCTGGAGCCAATCGCTGCTCAAATCATCTGGGTCGATCTAGCCCGCAGCCAGATCACCGATGCAGCTAGCGCTACATTGGCGAAGCTGACAAACCTGGAACGTCTGCACCTGGAAAACACCAAAATCACCGATGCTGTTCTGGCTGGGCTGGGCTCGTTAAAAGCGCTGGAATACCTCAATCTCTACGGCACCAAAACCACTGATGCAGGCTTGACCAAGCTTTCCAGCAGCAAGTCCCTGAAAAAAGTCTTCGTCTGGCAGACTGGAGTCACGAGAGCTGCGGCTACCGCGCTTGAAGGAAAAATCCCAGGCCTGAAGGTCAATGTCGGGCTCAGTGAGGCCGAGATCGCCAAGCTCACCACACCACCGCCAGCGCCGCCACCTGCTCCAGCCAAAAAAGAAGAGCCAAAGAAAGCTGAAGCAGCCAAAACGCCTGCAACACCAGCGGCAAAACCAGCCCCAACCCCCGCTCCCTCTGCCGCCCCAGCCAAGCCTGCGGTCAAAGCTACTCCTCCAGCACCAGCCAAACCTGAGGTCAAAGCTGCTCCACCAGCGCCAGCGGCCCCAGCCAAGCCTGAGGTCAAGCCCGCAGCTGCGCCAGCGGTAAAATAATTGAAGCTAGCCAAGCGCTTCATCGCGTTTCATATCTTGGACGCCGTTTACTCAAGTCCCTAAGTAAAACGGTGTTCATTCGTTTCCCCCCACTGACATGTCCACACCCGCTTTAAGACTCAAGGCAAGCCTGGCGCACCTCTCGTCGTTCCTCGTTTTATCCCTCGCATTATCCAACTGTGACCGCGTGTCAGAGCGGATGGAGATCACCCAAACGCGTGACATTTCCACCTATGAGGCCAAGCCCAAACTCCACGCCTATCCGCAAGAGCGCTTTGGTGACGAGCGCCTGCGCTGGGAAACCCCCGCAGGCTGGGCCCAGGCTGAACGCAGCCAGATGCGCCCAGTCAACCTGACCTTTGGCCCCAATAAAGAGGGCGAATGCTATCTAGCCATGCTCCCTGGTGGAGCTGGTGGCGTACTCGCTAACGTGAATCGCTGGCGGAAGCAAATGGCACAGCCTGAACTCACGGAAGCAGACCTAGCCAAGCTTCCACAAAAAACGCTCATGGGTATCCAAGGCGTGTATGTCACTGTCGATGGAGCTTATACCAATGTCGGCGCGCCTGAAGCCAAACCTGATCATCGCTTGCAAGGCATCGTGGCGTCTCTTGGTGAGGCCGGGTTGTTTGTGAAAATGGTCGGCCCAAAAGCACTCGTCGAGGCAAACACAGCAGCTTTTGATCAATTCGTCGCCTCACTGAAACTGCGCACCCAGCAGCAGTA
Source organism: Verrucomicrobiaceae bacterium (assembly GCA_027486585.1). Taxonomy (GTDB): domain Bacteria; phylum Verrucomicrobiota; class Verrucomicrobiia; order Verrucomicrobiales; family Verrucomicrobiaceae; genus Prosthecobacter. Next base: position 26,160 of record JAIXOU010000108.1, read on the forward strand.
ACCGTTCCCCCCATTTACACCCATGTCTGCCAAGCCCACCAGCCTACCCGGTCAACTCTTCGCCATCCTGTCCTCCTATGGACTTGCGATCACCGTCCTGAGCTTCCTGCTACTCGACACCTTCCTCGGCACCATCTCACAAAAAGACATCGGACTGCTCGACAGCCAGCGCATCTACTTTGATTCCTGGTGGCTGATCCAAGATGTGAACATCGGCGGCACCCTCATTCCTCTGCCACTTCCTGGCGGCGGCTTGCTCATGGTCATTCTCTTTTTCAACATGCTCTGCGGCGCTGTGATCCGCATGAGAAAAGGCTGGCGCACGATTGGTAATTTGATCTCTCATTTGGCCATCATGTTCATGCTGGCCGCCGGCTTCGTCAGCTATTTCTACAAGACCGAAGGTGCCATGCCACTCTTTGAAGGTCAGGCCAGTGACCAGTATCAGAGTTACCACGAGCGCACCCTAGAAGTGCATCGCTATGATGCTGCGGGTAAAGGAGATGACAAAGCTCTCGTCATCCCCATGAAACACTTCGCCGATCTCGATCCAGGCAAAGCACGCACCTTCTTTGCCAAGGACTTACCTTTTGAAATCCAAGTCACAGGCTATCAACGCAATGCAAACATCGTGCAGGCTGAAGAAGGTGAGAAAACCGCCATCGACGGCTACCGCATTCAGCCAGTGAAAAATGCCAAAGAAGATGAAGCAAACGTCTCTGCGGTGGAAATCACCGTGAAGCCCAAAGACGGCGCCGAGCAAAAAGCCATCCTTTGGGAAAGAGCCCAAGAACCCTTCACCGTCAAAGTGGGAGACATCTCTTATGCCATCTCTCTTAGCCGCATGAAATGGAAACTGCCATTTGCGATTCGTCTCAACGACTTCGTCCGCGAGCTTCATCCAGGCACCATGAAGGCCAAAAAATTCACCAGCCATGTCACCAAGATCAGCAGTGATGGCAAAGAAGAGCCCAAAGTCGTGACCATGAACGTCCCTGTGCGTGATCAGGGTTATGTCGTCTATCAGGCCAGCTTCAGCGAAGGCAGCAGCGGCGAGCAGTCCGTCTTCACCGTCGTCACCAATCCCTCCGATCAGTGGCCCCTCTGGAGCTGCGTCGCTGTCGCCATTGGCCTGATCATTACCTTCCTGGGCCATCTCGTGCGCTTTTTGAAAAGGCCGCTCAAAACGAAGAGCGCGTAAAATCTTCCCACCCCTTTGCTTTTTCTTTTTTGTCATCTGCCATGAAAACCTTCATTCTCGCGCTCAGCTTTTTTGCTAGCTCGCTGTTTGCCCAGCTTCCTGATCCTGCCCTTCTCCGTGATAAGGAAATCGTCGCCAGCTTTCAATCGCTGCCTGTACAAGAAGGAGGGCGCATCAAGCCACTGGATACTTATGCGCGTTTCTTGCTCCTGCGTCTGCATGGCAAACAAAGTATTTCTGTCGATCATCCGCAGTTGCCAGATGTGAAGAAATTAAAGGCTATCGAGTGGCTGCTGCTATCTTGGTTCCGCCCCGATATTGCACGCGATCTACCACTTTTTGTCGTGGATAACTCTCAGGCCGTTGGCGAGATCGGCGTGGACCCCAAAAGTCTGCGCGACCGCTATTCGTGGAATGAAATCGTCAAGGGCAAGGAAGAGCTGATCAAACGTGCTCAGTCCTATGGCGAACTAGAAACCGATCAGCTTACCGGCGTGCAACGCAACGTCATCGACCTGGCGCGTAACTTTTTCGACTACGATGCTGTGAGCGACTTCATGACCGCAGCACGCACCGATTGGCCCAAAGAGATTTCGGCCATTCTTCCCCCAGAGCTAGCCAAAGACATGTCGGGTGGCAGCAATGTCTGGGATCTGGCGATAAAGCTCGGTGATCTGATTCGTGATCA